>JBBQVT010000084.1:0-17569 GCA_038211245.1 Desulfobulbales bacterium
ATTTTTTCTCCAGCAGAAGATACAGATTGAGGCTAGTGTGTGGGGCTTGCGGGAATTATTTTCCATTTTTTGATCCTAAAGCAAAAAACTCTAACCCGCAATAATTGTGATTTGTATACAAGTTTCCAAGTCTTGTGTCAAACCTCAGTAGAAGTAAACCGATTTGCAGATGCATGAAAGACATTTTAGAAGCACGAAAAATCTTTTTTACTAACCTGTAATATAAGTTTGTAACCGGAAAATAAAATATTATATTAACAACTTATTAAGTGTGCCGAAAGGAAAGTGAGAAGCTCAATGAGTTGTTTTTCGATGTTCTTGATAGGACTGTCTGATGGTAAATAAATCGGGACCAGAAAATGATGTCCTTGGAAAAATCCAAAAAAGCATCTCTCTGTCGGAAGAAAAGAGAAGGCAACAGCGGCTTGCGCACAATTTGCTCAAACTTACGCAAGGTAATTTTCAGATTCTCAATAATGATGAGTTTATCCGTGGCTTAGTTGATTACCTCGTGGGTCACGATGACGAACACCGGGATCTTAAAAGAAAAATTTTGATAAGCCTTGGGGAAGCGGCAATTCTCGAAGAAAGAAATATCCGGGAAAGGACGCTCACAGTTTTATCTTTGGCTGGGGAACATTTTCTCCAGTGCAGCGAAAAAGGTGGGATTCTCCTTGTTATTCATAGTTTCTGTAGGTGGTTGGAATATGAAAAGGAGATGTTGCCCGGCCTAGTAGTGGTCATCAAACGGATGGAAGAGCTCACTTTGTGGCTCCTGGAAAAATCTTTCTGGAAAGAAGGTGAGAAAATTATTGCCCTGTTTCATCGCATTCAAAGTGGCGGTAATGAAAAAGGTACGGCCTTTCGGAGCCTTGTTTCGCAAACTCTCGACAAATTTGCCGCTAAAGCAGTTCTTAAGCATTTAACTGACGGCTTTCTTCTTGGCGATAGTCGTCAACCTCTTTTTCAAAACATTCTTCTCTACTTTGATGATCGAGCGACAACGTATCTCTTTGATAGGGTCATTCACAGTCACAGCAGAAAGGAACGCCTAGCGTTAATTCATCTGATACCCATGTTTGGTTCACAGGTTTTGCCAATTCTTGAGAAATGTTTGAAAAATAATCACCCATGGACAGTGGTTAGAAATGCTCTCTGCATCCTGTCGGAGATTGGCAATGACACCTGTTATGCATTTATAAAACAGTATTTTCGGCATGAAGATAAGCGAGTACAGTATGAGATGATTGGTTGTGTTGTGAAATTCGGCGGCTCCGAATTAAAAGATCGATTATTGACCGGTCTTGAAATCGTCAATGACGAATTAAAAGTGCTCATTATTCAGCTTCTTGTCGCACATGCACCAAGGGATGAAGCGGTATTGATCGGGCTATTTGACTTCGTCGAAAGGAGTAACAATTTTTCGGCACATTCTAAGAATAGACTTATTGGTGCTGCCATAGCTGCTCTGAAATCCTTTTCTTCCATCAAAAGTATTGAAATCCTGCGTAACCTGCAATTTAGTTGCAGCAAGGCGCAAGGAAGTGAACTGCTGAAGCTTCAGATCGAAGAGGCGCTGAGTTTTTTAGCACCACAACTGCGGCACCATCAACAACGTTGTGAAGAAACATCTGAGACAGTTTCCTATGAGAGTGATCCCCAACAGATACAAAAAGAACATAGTAAATTGGCTGAGGTTGAAGACAACCTGCGTAAACTTGTGCGAGTCGGTGACATGAGCGGTGCCGGGCGACTTCTTCACGAACAGGCTCTTTCCGCAGCACGAGCCAAGGAATTCTTTTTAGCGGAAAAACTACGGGACAGATTGTTGGAAATCAATCCCATGGCTCTTGCCGAGGCAGTTGCACTTGGGGATTTGATCGAAGGAGAACAGAACTCGTCCCATACTTACCACCATCTTGGCGTTTGGAGTGAACTCTATGATGAGATGACCACTGAAGAATTTAATGCACTCTATTCTGTCCTACGCCTGGAAGAATATCGGAAAAATGACACCATTGTACGAATGGGGGAAACCGATGATGTTCTTTATTTTCTAAGTTCGGGATACGTAAGTCTCAATTGTTTGTCCGGAGGCAATGAAACTTTTCTTAAGCGCATGGGCCCCGGCAGCATTTTAGGGGGGGGGCAATTTTTTTCGGCTTCGGTTTGGACAGTTACCCTCAGAGCTCTCTCCGATGTACACCTTCAGGTGCTTGATCACACGATGTTTCTAAAGAATGCTGAAGAATTTCCAGGGCTGGAGGAAAAACTGCGGCAATATTGCTGTAAATATGCGGAGGTGCCGGCACTCCTGAAGATGTCCGGGGATGATCGACGGGAATATCCACGTTTTTCTGTGACACTCTTTACCCAAAATGTACTCTTTGACCCCTATGGCAATAAAGGGAAAAGGAGCTTTAGAGGTGAATTGATTGATATTTCTCGCATTGGTTTGGCATTTATTATCAAAATCTCCAGCCGAAACAATGCTAAATTGATGCTTGGCAGGCAGATTGTTTCGGAGATCAGGGCCATTGGGGATGAAGTGGTGGCAGAATGCAGTGGAATTGTCGTGGGTGTAAGATATCTTGATGTAGCCGCAAATGATTTTACTGTACACGTCAAGCTTTCACAAAAAATCGAAGATGGTTCCTTCTCAAGAATCATCGGGCTGCGTCGATCTTGATGAAAATGATGCGTCGAGAGGAAGTATGCTGTGACTGAAAAGGCATTTAAAAGCAAATTATTGATCCGAGGCTTGGAGATTTTTCCTCCAATTGCTTTGGCACCCATGGTCGGATTGTCGCATTCCGCTTTGCGAACGCTGGTGCGGGATGAGGGGGGTGTCGGACTGCTTTTTACTGAAATGCTGGCAGCCAGGCGTTTGCCTCATGACAATGAACACTGTTCACCCCTATTAATCAGAACTTCAGGGGAAAGCCCGCTTTTTTACCAACTTGTTACCGCAGATGAACGAACCATAGGTCCGGCCACCGAAAAACTGCATGACTTTAACGCGCAAGGCATTGACCTCAATCTCGGCTGCCCGGCACCATTGCAGAAGAGACTGGGGTCGGGTGTGTCACTTACTGAGGACCAGACACAGATGTGCAAAGTACTTCGCAGATTGCGTCAATGCACTGAGCTTCCAGTAAGCGTTAAGATTCGTCTGGGAGACTCTTTGGATGCCGGCAAATTGCGAAATTTTTGTTGCTTGCTGGAGGATCAAGGGGTCGATCTGATCACTATCCATGCCAGATTGAATAGGGAAAAGTTTTGTCGCAAGCCAAGATGGGCCGCTGTGGGCAAGATTCGTGATGCTGTTTCGGTTCCAATACTTGTTAACGGTGGCATTTTCAGTGTTGATGATGCGAGGATGAGCCTTGAACAGTCCGGTGCCGATGGGCTCATGATTGGTCGGGGAGCAGTCGAGAAACCCTGGCTATGTGCTGATATTGCTAGAGAAATATATGGAGTGCCGACAAACTGTCAGCGTCGGTCCGATGTGGAGATATATTTTAAGTTTGTGAGCCTTTTAGAACACCGATTCGCACCGGAGCGACGATTGGGACGGTTAAAGCAATTTACCTCCTATTATGCGGCTCCGTTTACTTTTGGCCATCATTTGGCTGCTGCCATTCAATCAAGCACTACAATCGATCAGGCCAAACAAAGAGCCGCCGAATTTTTCACTCGAAGCGTATAATCCACCCACTTCAATGGAGCTACCCCGATGATAGATCTCATTAAAAAGGCTGTTGTGACAGGTATGGGCGTCATATCGCTCACCAAGGAAAAAATAGATGAATTTTCCCGTGAGTTGATAGATAAAGGTAAACTCACCGAGCAGGAAGGGGAGAAATTTATTCAGGAGATGTGGAAACGGGCAGAAGAATCCAAAGAAGCACTTATGAAGCAAACGGAGAAGATGGTTGAGGTATCCTTAAACAAGATGCAACTTGCCAAGGCCTCGGACCTGGAGAAGCTGCAGTCGGAGATTGCAGGCCTCCGCAAGGAGATTGAAGCGTTGCGCAACAAAGAATAACGTTGCAGCAACAACACGTTCCTTGTTTTGACTATTTCCTTTTGAATTTAGATCTCACTTTTTCCGTCAGAATGTTCAATTCGGCCAAACCAAGCCGGTCGAGTATGGCTGTATAAAGAGCTGCCGCACAGAATATAATGAGAAAGAGTGCTACTGCCTGTTGGGTGATAGATCCAGTCAACCAATCTGCCAATAGAGACCGGGTCAGGAGCAGCAGAGCAGAGAGGGCAAGGGTGGCGGCACTGATTTTCAAGCACCCCTTGCCCAAATAGGTGAGGGAATATCCCTGCAGATTTTTATAGAGTACAACCATAAGAAACACGAAATTGATCAGCATAGTACAGGAAGTAGAGAGGGCAATAGCCCTGTGCTGATAGGTGTCTATGGTGTAACTAATAATAGCGATGTTGGTAATGATTGCCAAAAAGCTGGCAATAACCGGGTATTTGGTTTTGTCGAGGGCGTAAAAAGCAGGAACAAGCACTTTGTTTGCCGAATAGGCAAAGAGGCCTATGGCGTAGAGGCAGAGGGTATCTGCTGTTGCCAGGGTGTCGCCGGCGGTGAAGGCGCCGTGTTGGTAAATCAGACGGATGATTGGCTGGGATAAAATGATGAGGCCGGCCGTTGCCGGAACAGTCAGGGCAAAGACCATGGTAAGAGAAGACACCATGGTGTCTTTCATCGCCATGATGTCTTTATCGGCCGCTTGTTTGGCGAGAATAGGCAGCATAGCGATAGACAAAGCAACCCCGAATACACCAATCGGCAGTTGCACCAGGCGGAAGGCGTAATACAGCCACGAAACCGAACCTTCGGCACAGGAGGCGGCAAAGTTGGTATTGATAAAGAGGTTGATCTGGGTGGCTGACAGACCAATGGTTGCCGGAAGCATTAAGGTGAGGATTCGTCGTAGTCCAGGGTCCGTGAACCGTACCACCGGTGTGTAACGAAAGCCGGTTCTGTATAGTGCCGGGAGTTGGACTGCCAGTTGCAAAAAGCCACCGATGAGTGTGCCGATAGCCATGCCGACGATAGCCGGTTGACCGTAACGGGGTAGAACGAAAGCAAGAGTTGTGCCGCCGATCAGTGAGCCGAGATTAAAAAAACTGGAAGCAAGTGCCGGAACAAAAAAGTGCCCTTTGGTGTTCAAAATCCCCATCACTACAGCGGAAAGGGAGATAAAGACAAGGAAAGGCAACATAATACGGGTGAGTTTTACCGTGAGTACAGTTTTACCATCAATCAGGGAAAAATCAGGGGCCAGAAGGGTAACGATCTCTCCTGCAAAGAAAATCATCAGCAAAGTGACAATGCATAGAAGAATAAGGATAAAGTTCAAGACATTTGCCGCGAGTCGCCAGGTTTCCTCCTGAGTGCGTTGTTTGTCATAGGCAGAAAACACAGTGACAAAGGCTGCGGAAAGAACCCCTTCGGCGAAAAGATCTCGCAATAGGTTAGGGATTCTGAACGCTACCACAAAGGCGTCATATATAAATCCCGCTCCGAATAACCCGGCGAAGACCTGCTCTCGTACCAGACCGAGGACGCGGCTGCACATAACGGCTAATCCGACCGAAGCGGCAGATTTTGCAATGGTTCCGTTGTTTTTTGTGCGCTCTGACAAGGGGTATCATCCTGAAAAAGTTGAAGTCAATTACCGGCGCTGGAAGGATACTCTGATTGCTTATTTTATGCCACAAAATCATCCTTTTGCTGCAAGTCAATTTTTCTCTTGGAAATATTTCTTTTTTAACCCTGATCCCCGGCTAATCTTTCTTGACTTTGTGTTTTGAAATTGAATATATGAGTATGTTGTCTGGAAGGACATTGGGGTGGCAGATGGGGTTTTTTGGTATTTGGAGAGAGCATTGAAAAATCGTCGTTTTTGAGGAGATACGAATGCAGGATACAAATATAGTAAGAAATGTTGCAATCATAGGTCACGGTAACTGCGGGAAAACATCCCTTGCCGAGGCAATGCTTTACAGTGCTGGTAAAATCAATAGACTCGGCAAGGTGGATGACGGCAGTTCGGCGATGGACTATGAAGAAGAGGAAATCAGCAGAAAAATTTCTATCAATTCCAGCTTCCATAATTATACCTGGAGGAAGCACAATGTCTTCTTGATCGACACTCCCGGCGATGACAACTTTCTCAATGAAACAGTATTTGCCTCGTATGTTTGCGATAATGCCCTCTTCACCATTGGTGCGGTACTCGGAGTCAAGGGTCAAACCATCAAATTTTCGAGGATAATCAAGAATCGAAACCTGCCAACGGTTATAGCTATCGGCAAAATGGATAGGGAACGAGCTGATTTTCTCGGTACGGTTGATCAGATTAAAGCATCGCTCCCATTCAATTCGGTTGTTTTACATTTGCCCATTGGTGCTGAGGATAATTTCAAGGGATATGTCGATCTTGCCAGCGGCAAGGCCTTTCTTTTCGATGGCGATAAGGGGAATCTGAAACCTATCGATGTGCCGGCGGAAATGGAAGATGAAGTAGCGTTATTTCGGGAAAGCCTGATGGAATCGGTGGCTGAAACGGATGACGAACTGATTGAGAAATTTCTCGAGGAAGGGGAACTGACCTACGAAGAAATTACCACCGGTTTGAAAAATGGATTGGCAAAGGCCGCGATTTCACCTATTTGTGTTTGCTCGGCAACCCTCAATAAAGGTGTTACTCCCATTCTTGATGTCATTAACAGCTATATGCCTTCTCCGGCCGAGCGGGCACCGATTCCGGCGACCCGGGAGGGCAGCAGTGAGGTTGTGGATGTGCAACCCAATGAGGCTGCACCTTTTTCAGCCCTGGTGTTCAAAACTATGGCCGATCCTTATACCGGTCGTCTTACCATTTTTCGAGTTTTCAGCGGTGTTTTGAAGGGCGATACTTTTTACAATGCTACAAAGAAGACCACGGAAAGGTTTGGGCAACTGTATGTCCTTGAGGGGAAAGAACAAAGACCTATTGAATATGCCGGCCCAGGGATGATCATCGGCGTTGCTAAACTGAAAGAAACTGTTACCGGCGACACCCTCTGCGATCCCGCAAATCCGATTGTTTTTGCCGCCCCCGAACCCTTGAAACCGGTTATATCTTTTGCCGTCAGCGCCAAGAAAGGCGATGAAGAAAAGGTGTTTTCATCGATCAGTAAATTGCTGGACGAAGATTTGACTTTGCGAATTACCCGGCAGCAGGAGACAAAGCAGGTGCTTTTGTCCGGTGTGGGAAGAGTGCATCTTGATGTGGTCGGTGCGAGGATCAAGCGAAAATTTGGAGTCGAAATGGAGCTCAGCACCCCAAAAATCCCCTATATGGAAACCATTAAGTCCACTGCTAGGGTGCAGGGCAAACACAAGAAGCAAAGTGGTGGCCGCGGACAATTCGGCGATTGCTGGATAGAAATTTCCCCTCTTCCCGGCGGGAAATATGAGTTTGTTGATCAGATTGTCGGTGGTGTTATCCCCCAGAATTATCGACCGGCTGTTGACAAAGGGATCCAGGAGGCAATGGAGAAGGGGGTACTTGCCGGGTATCCGGTTATTGATATAAGGATTGCCTTGGTGGATGGTTCCTTCCACAACGTTGATTCGTCTGAGATGGCCTTCAAGATTGCCGGATCGTTGGCCTTCAAAAAAGGTGCACAGGAAGCTGGACTCATCCTTTTGGAGCCTTATGTGAATATGGAGATTAAGGTGGGCAAGGACAATGTCGGCGATGTCATGGGTGATCTCAACTCGAGGAGAGGGAAGGTTATGGGTATGGATTCCAGCGAGGGGATGGAGATTATCAACGCCCAGGTTCCTCAAGCTGAGGTTCAGTCATATGCCACGGACTTAACATCAATGACCGGCGGTCTTGGCAGTTTCAGTATTTCGTTCTCGCATTATGAAGAGGTGCCGGGGCAGATCGCTGAAAAAATCATTGCCGAGGCAAATGCCCAGAATAGTTAGTTGAGATGGATTCTCCATGACGTTTGACAAAAAAAATAGTTTCACCTTTGCCGTGCTGACGATGAGTGACAAAGGATCGCGAGGGGAGCGGGAGGATACCAGTGGGGCATATCTGCAAGAGCGGCTTGTAGCCGAAGGATATGTGCTGCACGCCTATGAGGTAATCCCTGATCAGAAGCGGGTGATTATCGACCGGCTGAAGGCGTTTGCCGATGATCTGCAGGTGTCTCTTATCGTTACCACGGGAGGTACCGGGGTGTCCCCGTCCGATGTTACTCCGGAGGCAATGAGCGAGGTGCTTGACCAGGAGATTCCGGGGATGGCGGAAGCAATGCGCAGTGCAAGTCTCATGAAAACCTCGAGGGCAATGTTATCCCGCGGCAAGGTCGGCATCAGAAAGAGCAGTCTCATCATCAACTTTCCTGGAAGTCTTAAAGCCGTAAAGGAAAACCTTGATGTGGTTTTGCCTGTGCTGTTGCATGCGCTGGAAAAAATCAATGGTTCCACCAGCGATTGTGGAATAGCCACAGAATAAAAAAAGGTCCTGGCAGTGTTCCCGGCCAGGACCCTTTTAACGATTAATCCTCATACATTCTTTTTTGTTCTCGTTATTCTAGGATCTCAACCCGCACAGTTTCATCTTCGTCCATCGGAGCTATCTCGCCAATGATATAGGCCTCTTCACCTACTGCTTCGAAATGGTGGCGGATATCATTTACATTTTCCTGGTTAACTACCACGAGCAAGCCTATCCCCATATTAAAAGTCCGATACATTTCTTCTTTTGGGATTTCACCCATACGCTGCAGGAAGGTGAAAATTGGTGGGACTGTCCATTTGTCGGTATCAAGAACTGCTTTATATCCCTTTGGCAGGATTCTTGGAATGTTATCGATAAAACCGCCACCCGTATTGTGGACCATGCCGTTTAATCGATAATTTTTCAGGACATTGAGGACCGATTGCACATAGATTTTTGTTGGCTTTAAAAGCTCCTCACCCAAGGTACATCCGAGCTCGTCGATGTGTTGATCGACAGTCAATTGGTGATCGGCAAAACAAATTTTCCGCACCAGAGAATAGCCGTTTGAATGCAGACCGCTGGATGTGAGTCCGATAATTTTATCTCCGGCACGAATATCCGACCCGTCAATAATGGCATCGCGATCGACTATGCCGGTGACAAATCCGGCTAGATCATAATCATGATTTTTGTATATACCCGGCATTTCGGCAGTTTCTCCTCCGACAAGAGAACAGTGGGCCTGCCGGCAACCTTCGGCTATGCCGGAGATGATCTCCTTAGCAACGGCAAGATCGAGTTTTCCAACAGCAAAATAGTCGAGAAAACAGAGGGGGGTAGCACCACCAACGATCAAATCATTGACGCACATGGCAACGAGATCAATGCCAATGGTGTCATGCTTGTTGCAGAGCTGGGCAATTACCAGTTTTGTGCCCACGCCGTCTGTTGAATTGACAATGACAGGTTTTTTGTATTTGTTGAGGTCGATGGCAAAATGGGAGGAGAATCCGCCGATCCCGCCCAAAACACCGCGCTGATGGGTGGAAGAAACAATATCCCTGATTTCTTCAATGAAAGCGTTACCCTTGTCAATATCTACTCCTGCCTCGCTATATTTACTCGGTTTTGCGTTGCTCATGTGAGTATAATGTCTTGTGCTCAGTTATTATAGGAAAAAGTTATGTGTCAATAGTCTAGAAAGAGATACACTATAATATGAGTGCAGACTATAAAAAGCAATCCAATTACATTAATATTTATGAATTGATGGAGGCTGGGGGAATACCTGCCACAACGCCGAGGTTGAAATAAATGGAACCTTCTGGTAGAAAAGGCGACTATGAAACTTCTCACACTCCTTCTCGGCTTAGTCTTGATAGTTGAAGGGTTGCCATACGTGGTCGCCCCGGAAGCTATGCAAAATTGGCTTAAAAAATTAAGCGAAATTCAGCCAAACCAGTTGCGGGGCATGGGTCTTTTCGCCATGTTGCTCGGTTTGGCTATATGTTTTATCGTGCAAAAGACTTCCTTGTTTCAATGACTAAGACAATAGAACGGGTGATATTTTTTGCCGGGACCCAACGAATTTCGGGGTGATGCTCATGATAAATTATTTTTTTCTGGAAAACAATGTTGTCAAAATGGAAAGTGGTAATCAGAATTCTATTATCTCAAATATTATTTGGGTAGATCTCATAAATCCTACCGGTGAGGAAAAGCAGCAGGTTGAAAAAGATTTCATCGTCGAATTGTTCACAAAACACGAAAGAGAGGAGATCGAAAGCAGCTCCAAATATGTTGAAACTGCTGAAGAAATTGGTATAAATCTCAATTTTTTGATTCAAGATGGCGACAACTTCACCAACGAACCTGTATCTTTTATCATCAAAGATAAGGTGCTCATTACCCAAAGATCTCATGAATACCGATCATTCGCCGAGACCTATCGAAAATTAAAAGTGATAAAACCGATCGATGGCGATGATGTCTTTCTTACCATACTGGAAACCCGCATCGATTTTGATGCAGATCTCATTGAAAGCATTACTGATCGCATTTCGGCAATCAGCAAGGAAATGACTGCTGATCAGGATATCGACAGGGAGCTATTGCTAAAAATTACAGCCTTGCAAGAGTCAACCATAGCCATTCGTGAAAACATCATAGAGAAACAACGAATTCTTTCTTCCATGTTGAAGAGCAAGATGTTTCCGAAGGAAGATTATGCCAATATGCGGATTATGATCAAAGATGTTGGGTCGTTACTTGACCACACCTCTTTTAATTTTGAAAGGCTGGAATTTTTACAAAATACCTTTCTAGGTTTGGTTGATATTGAGCAAAATAGGGTTATTAAAATTTTCACAGTCGTAACTGTTATTTTCATGCCTCCTACAGTAATAGCCAGCGCTTATGGCATGAATTTTAAGTATATGCCGGAATTAGAAAAAGTTTGGGGATATCCTTTTGCAATTGTTCTCATGATCCTTTCGTCAGTTGTGACTCTGTTGTTTTTTAAACGGAAAAAATGGTTGTAAAGAACATTTGATGATTCCCTCAGCGATCAACTGAGGCCCTGATTTTTGCTTGTTCTTTTCAAGTTTCTGCGGGATTCGATATTTCTGGCGCGGGCAAGTTCACGCATATCCTTGGCTTTGTCCGATTCGTCTATGATTTCCATGCCAACGATTTCTTCAAGGACATCTTCCATGGAAATGATACCGGTCATCGTGCCGTATTCGTCGACAACGATAAAAAGATGCTGTCGGCGATCAAAGAAATCGACGAGAATGCGGTTCAGCCTTGCCGTCTCAGGGACAAAATGGGCCGGATGTTTGAATCTTGCCACAGTCAATTTGTTTTTGCCTTCCGCCGCAGCCTGAAGGATGTCTTTGCGCATAACGATGCCGGTGACATTATTAGGTCCTCTGTTGTAGATAGGAATCCGGCTGTGAACACTCAGTTCCGTCAACTTGGCAATGGCGTTTCCGACAGTCATATGTTCGTTGAGGGAGAAGGTGACAGTCCTTGGGGTCATTACCTGTCTGACGATTTTATTTTTCAGATCGATGATATTGTTGATCACTTTTTCCTCATTTTCCTCAAGGTCACCGGATTCACGGGAAAGAGCGGCAATGGTCTGAAGTTCCTCTCCTGATATTGTTTCTTCTGCTTTTTTGGGGAGTAATCGGGTTATGGTTCGACAAAGCCAGATGATGGGTTTGAGGACGATGACCATCGTGCGTATTAAATAGGTGATGTAGGGTGCCAGTTTAAAGGCGTAATTAACCCCGATTGTTTTCGGTAAAATTTCCGAGAAGATCAAAATAGTAAGAGTAAAAAAAGAGGAAAACAGAATCAGATTTTCATCACCGAAGATTTTTGCCGCAGCTGCACCGGCAACCGAAGCACCAATGGTGTTGGCAACGGTATTCAGTGTAAGGAGTGCAGTAATCGGCTCGTCAATATCCGATTTGAGATTTTGCAGATGTTCAGCGATGGTATGCCCACCTCTCTTGAGCATTTCAACCTGACTTGCGGTAATCGAATAGAGGACTGCCTCACAAAGTGAGCATATGGCGGATACCACCACGGCAAGGGAAACGGATAGAACAAGGGTTTGGATCACCGCTTAAACTCCATTTTGAAATGATTGTCCCCTCAATAAAGAAGGTCACAGTGGGTGAAGTTGCTGATTGATAAACAAATATTGAAAGTATTTTGTAACGATGTTTGAATTATACTGTAAATTGCCTGATAATAAAGGGCGAAGAACATAATCGTGTTGTAATCCACTTCAGGTGTTCCATGAAAAGCACAAAAATTGTTGTTTCCGCTAAAAAAGTTGATGAATACTCAGGAGACCTTCTGGTCACCCTTGTGGTTCTGGACGAACAGGGAATCTACGTCGGGGACGACCTTTTTCGCCCGCTTCTTGAATCGCTTGCTCATTATGAGGAGTTTGCCGGAAAAAAAGATGAACTGCTTTTGCTCTATCCTCCTTTTGGACCACTGGCCGAAAAAATTAAATGTCGGCGACTGCTCCTCGTTGGGTTGGGATGTGTGAGCAGCATCACTGATAATAATGTAAAAAACGAATTGTTTCGCACCGCTGGTGGAATGATAGCCTCCCAGTGTAAGAGCAGCAAGGTGGGAAGTATCGGCGTTTGTATTTCTGACTCTAGCGGGTTGCCTGCTATTGCCATCGGCG
This sequence comes from Desulfobulbales bacterium, assembly GCA_038211245.1. Classification (GTDB taxonomy): domain Bacteria; phylum Desulfobacterota; class Desulfobulbia; order Desulfobulbales; family Desulfocapsaceae; genus Desulforhopalus_A. The sequence continues at coordinate 12,748 of JBBQVT010000084.1, forward strand.
AATTTTTGACTGAGGGAATTCTTCTTGGCGACTACCGGTTTCTCAAATATAAGACACCGAATAAGGATGAAATCGCCTATTCGGGTGTCGCCAAGATTGAATTGCTGGCCAGGACTCGTTTGAAAGCCATTCGTTGTAGTGCTGTAAAGGCATGCAACAGCGCGTATTCTGTGAATTCAGCACGGGATATGGCAAATGAACCGGGCAATGGTTGGACTGCCTCAAGTTTTGCCAAGCATGCCATGCAACTTGCTGAGAGCCTGCAACTGCGGTGTACGATTCTCGAAAAGCAAGATATGATTGACCTTGGCATGGGGGGAATAGTTGCTGTCAATCAAGGTTCAGAGGAACCGCCGAAAGTTGTAATTCTTGAATATGCTCCTGAACAGCATGAAGAAACGGTACTTTTGGTAGGCAAAGGACTCACTTTTGACTCTGGAGGGATCAGCCTCAAACCCGCGCTGGGAATGATGGACATGAAGTATGATATGTGTGGAGGGGCTGCGGTACTTTCGGCGATGGAGGCTATCGGTCGCGAAAAACCGGGGGTTCGGATTGTAGCCATAGTTCCGGCTACCGATAATATGGCTGGTGGCGGGGCGTTGAAGCCAGGCGATATTATAACTCAGTATGGAGGAATTACTGTTGAAATTGAAAGCACCGATGCGGAAGGGCGTTTGATCCTTGCGGACGCACTGGCATATGGGATTGAAAAATATCGACCAAATTGTGTTATTGATCTGGCGACATTAACCGGATCGGTGATTTTCGCCCTTGGCCATCACTATTGCGGCCTGTTGAGCAACAATGAACAACTGGCGGAGGAACTGATCGCAGTCGGCAAGGTCTGTTGTGAACCTCTCTGGCGCTTGCCTTTGGGCGAAATGTATGTCAAACAAATCAAGTCGCAGGTAGCGGATATTAAAAACACCGGTGGAAAACCGGCCGGCTGCATTACCGCCGCAGAATATCTGCACCAATTTGTCGGAAAAACCCCGTGGGCACACCTCGACATCGCCGGAACAGCATGGGATTTCACAGAAAAATCGTATATACCAAAAGGACCTTCCGGATTTGGGGTGAGAATTTTAATTGAATTTCTCCGTCGATGGGAAAATGGTAGATTCGTCATCGCGGGCTGAAAAAGGTGTTTTTTGCATTGGCTGTATCTTAAGATCAGTCACATGTCCGCAGCTGCGTTAGGATGTTGTTCCGATAAACCATGTTTTGTTGCTGAAAGTGATTTCATCTAAGGCCTGAAGTTTTCTGCCCCGTTGGGTTTCTATCTTGCCATTTACCTTTACTTCACCGTTTTGTATTTTTGTCGTTGCTTCAAAGCCATCTTGAACCACGTTGGCAAGTTTGAGAAACTGACCCAGGCGAATGGGAAGTTTGGTAACCACAACCTTTTCGAATTGATCGGACATCGTTTGTAACTCCTCTGTAATTGCTAATAACACCACAATTTCATTATTTTTTTAATCATGTCGTTTTATGACAAAAGCGTAGCAGCACCTGTATCAGGTAAATACGCTCTTTGTCGAATAAACTCCATTGCTGAAAACTGTTGCAATGCGGAAGAATCTATTCCGTGTAAAACAGTTCGAATTCTTTAAAGAGTATGGTATACAATTAAAACCGTTTCTTATTGATTTGTTACATTTTTCCTCCAGAAAACTAAGATTGTTTTCTCAACTATTGCGATTCAGACGGTTTTTCGCAGCGAAGCAAAAAGGTTCTTTTTATAATAATTTCCAAAAGGGAGTGTACATTATGCAGATGAATTCAGTGGTAAAAAAAATTGGTTGTGGATGTGTATTGCTTTTCATGTTCAACATGTTGTCCGGTTGCTCAAGCAGTCGACCGACATCCGCCCAACCCATTAGGGAAGATGAATTAAATCCGGTATCAACGATGGTTGAGAGTTACGGTGATATTGAATTGCCGATCGAAATGGTTCTTGACCCAGATAAAAGCATGGCAATGCGAACGGATTCATTTCAAGGCGGCATACATGTATATCGGGGCAGGGTACAGATAGGCTCGTTACGCGACTATTTAATTGCCTCCATGCGCAATCATAAGTGGAAGCTGGTTGGTGAGGCCTCGTATCAAAACTCCATGCTTGCTTTTACCAAACCCAATAGAACCTGTATGGTCGTGCTGTCCGAGGATGCCACCGGCATTTTGGGGAAAACCCAGGCCAATCTGTATGTGACGGTTGATGTGGCAGCGGCGGGGCGTCTCAATCCGTTTGGTGAGCCAATCAAACAATAACCCATCACGGGGTGCGTTTTTCTATCGATCTGGTCCCTGTGAAAAGTTTTCAAAAAATTTGCGAGGATCAGATCGAATTGCATAAAAAACAGATATTTGCAAGTAATCGATCACTGCTTGTTGAGCAGTCTTTTTATTCTCTCGGCACGCATTATCCGATCTTTTTCTGCCTTTTTGTTCTTATGCACAGTTCGGAATGGCAAAAAGAAAATCGGATAATCACTCAAAAAAGGTCGCCAATATATAGCAAAAATCGATTGAATATAGAACCGAGGTCTGGGATTACATTTTGCATTACCTTCACGACAAGCACCTTGATATTGGGTAACTCAGGAACTCCTGTGACATCTTTAGAAAAGCAATCGTTGTGCCAGGTTATTGCTTTCCACGTAAAACGAACTAACATGATAATATAGTTGTAAATATATATAGAACGGCGCGGTTAAAGAGCCATCGTTCAAGTCACGGCAAGAGGTTGTATTTAACCGAAGGTCATATATGACCTTTGTTGGGTCCTTGGTCTTAGATGGCACATATTTGAACGGGAGTGTTGCAGAACATGATATTCAGCGACTTTGTCCTTGCAACAGATTCATCTGTGTGACGGGTGTCGAGAGGTTAGACGCGTGAATAATTGATGCTATCTTTTTCGAATTCTTCAAGCACTTCAACGCTTAAAGATGGCTGTACTGTCGGTGAGATGTGGCTAAATATCTCGGCGGTTAAGGCTTCGCTTTCGATTGTTTTTAAATCTTTCCGTGATTCCTACCGGTACTTTTTCATCTCCCGTGCCAGGGAATCAAGCCGAAGGGATACATCTACCCTTTCCTCGCAGCTGATGGGCCTGCCCCCTTCAGACATCATCAAATAATCTCTCCGAATGGAGTCGAGCCTCGCCTGAAATTCTTGTTCCTCTCGGACCGGCAAACCGCCGCTTATTCTTCCATCATCAATGTCTCTTTGCAGGGTAGGGATTCTGTCCATATTAATTGGGGTTTCAATTCTTGTCGTTGGTTCAACCGTTCTGTTTATTTCGTTCCCCAGCACATCAAGTCTGACATGGAGGCTGTTCCATCTTTCCTGGTAGATAACCTTGTTTCTCAATTCCTCATAGTCTGGGCGGATCTCTTTGAGTGTCGTTAGAAAAATCTGCACCTGGTCGGGAGTAAGCGCACCGGTTATGAGCCCATCTCCTGTGTTCTTCTCGATTGCCGCCATTTTGCTTTCCGCACTCCTTTCATGATCGGACCATATGTGCATGGAGGCACAGCCGGAAAATAAAGCCAACCCAAAAACTATCAATATTGATGCAACTGCATTGTTTATCATCTCATTCCTCGTGTTCCTTTGCGCATCATTGCCTTTCCACCTGCATTTTTTCCGCCTAAGAGATCATATTTGCCGGGAATCTAGACCGTGGTGTGCGCGACAACCCCGATGGGGTGCGCAGGTTTTTCAACATCATTCACTTTCCTTTATTATGTATCAATCCCCGTGCCACATATGGAAATATTCGTGGTATCGTTCTCAACTTCTCGATATTGAATGGAAAATATATCGATCAGCAGGGTATTGAAATTCCCAAAGAGCGTTGAGAAAAGGCTGCATATAACCAGTGGGTTGCATATAACCTCCATAACCTCCGTTTAATGTCCTGTGATGTCGTCCTGTTTTCAACATACAGAGAGTGATTCTTGGCCATAAAAAACTGGTTCTAACCGCCGATCATAGGGTACAGCGGGTGTACGCTAAATTTTGAGGGAAACTAAAAAAAGAGGGTCAAATGTGACCACAGGTCAGGTGTAACCTTTTTAGCCAGCTGATACCGACTGTATTTGGTAATTATTTTAAATGTATTTATACAATAATATCATTATGATACACTGAATGTCTTGAAATATTTGCAGTCTGGCACAAGAATTGAAACATAGGAAACGAGGAGCGGAAAAAACGAGTTTCATCGTATTGCAGCATCAATAACTAGCCGTTTTGCAACGGATCTGTTTCCAGTGAAATTCATATCGGAGGAGGAAGACATCATGCTATCCATTCAATGTTTCTCGACAGAGCAGGCCCGTGAATTCGGTGATAAGTTCGGTAGTGATTGGGATTGGAGTTACTCCAACGATGGTCAGTTACTGAGAGAATGTGATATTGAGTCGGAGTGTGGCTTGAATTCCCCGTTTGCTGACGATGCAGGAAAACTTCCATTTGCGCGACGGAATCGAAACCGATCATCGCAACGCGGGTACAGGGTACGCCACACGGTTAGAAAAAATCCACTTCATAGGTGAGGAGGAATGCTTTGTTTCCTGAAAACAGAATAGTCCGAGTTGTTCTCCTTGCCGTCTCGCTGTGGTCCATGCTGGCCGACTTGGCATACGCATCCCCTGGAATCAGCGATAAAGAGGTTATGGAGGAGATGAACCTGGCTCGGACAGAACCGCTGCTCTATGCTGGATATCTTAAAGAATTTCGTAAGAATTTCGAGGGAAAATTCTATCGGCTACCGGGAATGGTCATAGTTATAGAGACCAACGAAGGG
>JBBQVT010000085.1:0-17341 GCA_038211245.1 Desulfobulbales bacterium
GGCTTCAACGGCATCAGCGACGAGATCTACTATTCCACCTGGAACGGAACCTCCTTCGCCACCGCCACCGCAATCACCGCCAATGATATACCCGATATCCAACCTGTTCTCGGCATCGATGAAGGAACCGGAAGCCCCTGGGTACAATGGCTGCAATTCTCACAGAAAGGCTATGTGAAATATGAATCAACCTGGAACGGCTCGGCATGGAGCAAACCAACCCTGGTCCCTGTTGCCGATGCCTCCGCTACCGCCGGAGCAGCAGCAACCGGAACAGCACAGGCTGTCGTCATGAAAAAAGCGAGCACCGTCACCAAGGATGCAAACAGTGATAATCAAGCTTCAAAAACAGCCGCGGCGGCGAACCAACTGGAGATTGAGATTCCGGGATTTGTCACCGTCCCGGAATCGGCGTCCATCCATATCCCCGGATACACCGTCCACTCATTGCCGGTGCGCAGTGTTGTTAATCGCAAATAATCACCGCCGGCTTTCTTATTGCCAAACAATCTCCACCAATCTATGAGAAAAGACGTGGCAACCAGAATAAAATCCAAGAGCACGAGCGCTGAAATGTTCATACTGCTGTGCCACCACCTTCGCAAAATACAATTTATTGGAACAAAATGACAACCAAACCTCGCATCTCATTGACAAGGACCGGACTAGCCACCCTCGCGCTATATACCATCTCAATTGGCTTTTACACCGCTGCCCAGGGCGCCAACATAACTGCCTTCGGCGACAGCATCACCGAAGGCGTTGGCAGTGATACCGGGGGCTACCCACAGAAACTTTCCGACCTGTTGAATGCTAACAGCAAACCCTCGGTGGTTGCCAACTTTGGCGTCGGCGGTGAAAACACCTTTAATGGGGTGTCGCGAATCGATGGGGTCCTCACCGCCTTTCCAGCCAACATTGTCCTGATCATGGAAGGCACCAACGATATAATTGTCGGCCTTTCCGCGGAGGCGACTAAATTCAATCTCCAGGAAATGATCACTAAGACCAAAGCTGCCAAGGTGACACCGCTGCTCTCAACACTGACACCTAGTGACCGAAGCGGCTCCGCGACCCTCATCCCCGAAGTCTGGAACCCGATGATCAAGACCCTGGCCAGCAGCAACGGCATCCATCTGGTCGACAACTATGCCGCAACAGCTCCCACATGGGGAGCCCTGAACAACGACGGCATACACCCGAACGACAGCGGCTATCAGATCATTGCCGGCACCTGGTACGCCACCCTTGCCGGGATGATAACCTCAAGCGGCACAGTCAGCACCGGCAGCAGTGGCGGGGGGGGGGGATGTTTTATTGCCACCGCCGCTTTTGGTTCCCCTGCTGAAAAGCATGTCATGCTCCTCAAAGAATTTCGCGACACCCTCCTTCTAAGCAACTCCCTTGGGCGCCGGTTTGTCGACGCCTATTACCATTATTCTCCACCTGCAGCGGACTTCATCAGCCGGCATGAAAATCTGAAATTGATCGTCAGAGTTTTTCTCTATCCACTCATCACCATAAGCTACCTGCTGCTCAAGCTGTCGCTGCCCATGCAATTTGGCATGGCACTCCTGATCATCGCTTCGTGCCTGGCACTCTCCGCCACCGTCGTCCGGCACCGCCGCAACGCATAAACACAGGCAACCGACAACCCTGGATGGCAAAGCAGATTACTTGACACTCCAGGGTTCCGGCAAAAAGATGTGTTTGTAGATGGACAGGGCATAACGATCGGTCATCCCGGCGATGTAGTCGCAGACCTTACGGTGTGCCTCTTTGTCATCGCTCCATTTTTCCTTATCGACCCCGCACTGCCAATGATCACCGCGTAAACGGACAATGCCGTTTGCGAGGAAATGGCTATAAAGATCAGAGATTATTCTCTGGGCTTTGACGAACTCGTTATGTACCTTGTAGTAGGTATATACGTTATCGTAAAGAAATCCACGCAGCTCAGTAATGGCCTCCAGCATCCGGGTACTGATATGCAGATTGCCGTCGTTGGCAGTCAGCGTTTCGACAATCAGATCCCGAACCATGGCACCGATCCGCTTGGAATGCCTCTCCCCCACGGCCTTTTTGATTTTTGCGGGAAGATCCGTCTCTTGTAAAATTCCGGCCCGCAGGGCATCGTCGAGATCATGATTGACATAGGCAATAATATCCGCCAACCGGACCACCTGGCCCTCCAGGGTTACGGCGATTTCCGATTTATCCTTCGGCAGGATGTCGGCACGCCCTTTGGAATGACGGACGATGCCGTTGCGCACCTCAAAGGTCAGATTGAGACCCTTGCCGTCATTTTCAAGGAAATCAACAACCCGCAGACTGTGCACATAATGCCTGAAACCGCTCGGGTGTAGCTCATTGAGAGTAGCTTCCCCGGCATGGCCAAATGGGGTGTGGCCAAGGTCGTGGCCGAGAGCAATGGCCTCGACAAGAGGCTCGTTCAGACACAGCGCCGAGGCGATAGTCCTGGCGATCTGTGAAACCTCGAGGACATGGGTCAAGCGGGTACGGTAATGATCACCGGCCGGCGCTAGGAAGACCTGGGTCTTGTGCTTCAGCCTGCGGAAGGTTTTCGAGTGGGTTATCCGGTCACGATCCCGTTGAAACGGTAGACGGATATCGGACAAATCTTCCTCTTCTTCGACATGACGACCGGAGGAATTTTTATTGAGGGCTGCAAAAGGTGAGAGGATTTTTTCCTCCCGCTCCTCGAGTTGCTTCTTGATCGATTGGCCGATAACCGGTACAAAAGACATAATAACACCCTCTTGCCTCATACCGCCAAACGAGGCTAGTTGCATACCCCCGGAGGGGTGAATACATGCAGGAAATCCTTCCATGGAACCTACCTGCCGCATCACCAACCGGTCGGCCCATGCCCCAATCCTCATTACCAGCAGAAGTCACTCCCCTATAAACCATGCCCTGCTCCTGATTTCAATAGCTTGCCCAATATTTTCTACATCGAATGCCACAACTCCAGGGAATCGGTACTGCCGTAATGGTGGACGCACAAGCGCAACCACCTCGGCAGAAATCATTCTGCCACAAAATCACCCCGGAAAACTTGACAAGTATACAAAAAGTAAGAACTATTATCATGCGGCTCAACACCTCCACATCGGTCAGGAAGAGCCGGCTGAAATCTACGAACTATTACATATGCTTTTCACTCAAAAAGGAGAAACAGATGGCGAAAATCACCCTCAAAGGCAACGAAATAGCAACCGTCGGCAATCTTCCTCCGGTCGGATCCCAGGCCCCCGACTTCAGCTTGGTAAAGACTGATCTTGGCACGGCGACGCTCAAGGATTACCAGGGGAAGACAGTAGTTCTGAACATCTTCCCCTCCATCGACACCGGGGTCTGTGCGGCCTCCACCCGCCGCTTCAACAGCGAGGCCGGTAGCCGTACCGAAGCGGTAGTGTTGTGCGTTTCCGCCGACCTGCCTTTTGCCCACAAACGTTTCTGTGAGGTTGAAGGTCTGAAAAATGTCGTTCCCGCATCGGTGTTCCGGTCCCCCGATTTCGGCAAAAACTACGGCCAGACCATCACCACCGGGGTACTTGCCGGCCTCCTGGCTAGAGCTGTTGTTGTTATTGGCCCGGACGGCAAGGTAAAATACACCGAGCAAATTCCGGAAATCGGCCAGGAACCCAATTATCAGGCAGCCCTAGACAGCATATAGGGATACATGCCGGAGAAGAGGGGGAAGGTGCTAAGGCTTAGCAAAAAAACAAGGAGGTGTTTTGAAACATTATTGTTATTGTGATAGCCCCATCGGTAGAATGCTGCTGGTCGGAGTGCACGGGGTGCTGGAGGAACTGCATTTTGCCAACTCGACAAAGCGACTGGAGATACCGGCGGAATGGCAAGAAGCTGAGGACTCTTTCAAAGAAACTCTCCAGCAACTCCGCCAATACTTTGCCGGTAAGCGGCAGCAGTTTGATCTGCCGATATCGCCGCAAGGCACCCCTTTCCAGGAGAGGGTATGGCAAGAACTGCGAAAGATCCCCTACGGCGAAACCGCCAGCTACGGGATGATCGCCCAGCGAATAGGCAAACCGAAGGCCTGTCGGGCGGTGGGCATGGCCAACAGCAAGAATCCGATGCCGATCATCATCCCCTGCCACCGCATCATCGGCAAGGATGGTTCCCTTACCGGTTTCGGTGGCGGTCTGCCGGTAAAGAAGCAGCTTCTTGCGTTGGAACGTCAGTCACTCAGCGGTTAAGGTGCAACAGGGATTTTTTTCCAGCCGTCGGCGCCGGTGAATTCTCTCGCGGCAAAACACCAAACGAGAGCCTTTTTCCCTGCCAGATACCCGGCATCCTGCTTGGCCCGCTGAAACAACTTGATGCGCGCCGGAGTCACCCCGGAACCACGCACCCCAAGAAGATCGACGGCAAAGCCGAGTTCAGCCGAGAGGTGATCAAAAAGTCCGGCACCCTTGGCATAGAGATCGCCCCCGGCCTGAAAAACCAGGGTGTGGCTGTCGCCAAGGAGAATAACCGGGCTTTTCATATCGCTCTCTATCTGCTTGCCGTCATCTTTGCCGGTTACCACTGCCAGTTCCACCTCCTCCTCAGGCCCTGTTCCCCCGGCCATCTGATTGAGATCGCCATGGATCGTCACCACCCGCTTCGATTTGGAATAGGTTTTTTTCTCCGTTGCCGCATACCATTCTTCCATTTTTAACGCCTCCGCTGCGGCCTTGGCAAAAAGAGCCAGGCCGGCGCCGGAGTAATGGGTGTCGGTGCGACAATACAGTGCTGCTTTATCGCGATTTTCAAGCAGCCTCGGCAGAAGGTCGATAACCTTCACGCCGCGTGCCGCCAACTGCTTATAAAATTCATGATAAAGTGCCAGCTCTTCAGTAGCGGCCGTTCGATCTATTGTTACCGCCAGTTTATCCGGATAGATCAAGGCCTTGGGCGGTACCGGCAAAAGATAGAGAGTTATCCCTCGTTCGGCCAACAGCCTATTGTATTCCTCTATAGCCGGCAGCGGATCGGCATTGCTTTGGTCTTTTGCGCCGGCGACCGAAGCGGCGGCATCACCCCAGAATTTTCCGGCTCCGAGATGCTGCAGATCATCTTTAAAAAACAGCCAGCCGTCAACCCCGTTGATTACGCTGCCTGCGCCGATTTTTTCGACATATTGCCGGCAGATATCCCGGAAACCGGGTTTTGCCGCAAAAGATAAGGTGGTCAAAGCCACCGCCAGTAACACCAATAAGCTAACGCGCTTTTTCATCTATAAATAATCCCCAATTTGCTGATTCCAACTCCAGCATTTGATCATCAAGGGAAGTGCGGCGGTAACTACCGAATTCCCCCTCAACCGCTTCCCAGGGAGTAAGACTCAGGGAAACGCTGTCGCCCGGTCGAAGCGCCGCAAGCTTGGTGAGCTGGTTATCGCGCATCCCCCAGCTGTAAACCAGGGCCTGATCGGCTGGGAGTTGGAGGTCAAGACCTTGCAGGTCGACCAGATGCAAGGTCAGAATATTATCCCGGTAAGGTACGGAACCAGGCCTTGCCGATCGTGAGATCGCCCCAACCACGCCGGTGACCCGGATGCTTTCGCCGGAAAGTGCGACAAAAAAACCGGCGTCTTGGGGTTTCCCCAGTTGCATGGCAAGATGACGCCAGTCACCAAAGGCCAGTTCCCGTTCGGCAAACTGCCAAATCACCAGCTTTTTACCGGCCAGTCGGTCTCGGCCGCGGGCCAACTCCCCGGCGAGCATTTCCCTGGTAACATAGGCACCGCTGTCGTTTCTGGCAAGAAGGTCGAGAGGACTCTGGAGAATATAGCTGAGCTGCTCAGCAAATCCCGCTCCCCTCCCCCAACCAAGGCCATCGGTTGAATAGATATTGGTAAAAGAATCACCGAGCAACAAGATCTCGGCGCTCCTGTCCGGCTGCCAAAACTCCTGCTGACCGCTGAGGATCTGGCGGACTTGCACCTCCTGCCCGGGATAGAGACCAACACCCTCAGGCAGGGTCAGCATCCGGGCGATATCACCGTCTCCAAAGACCTTTTGCGGCTGAGCATGCAGGCCCTCTGCCCGAGACAAGCCCGGAAACTGTTTTGCAATACAGGTAGCGAGTTCTTCGGCAACCGCCTGCATGGCCCCGGGTTGCCAATGGGTGTCGGTGCGCAGATAAGCATCACCATGCTGTTCAACATAGCCGGTCAGCACCGGCTTGGCATCAAAGAACTGCACGCCGTTTTCCTGCAATGCCCGGACAAAGGTTTGCGACGATCTGTTGGCAAGGGGACGGGAGATCGTCCGGGTAGAAATTTTATCCGGCTGGATGGCCACCTTTACCGGTATCGGTACGACGATCAGGGTAATACCCCGGGCCGCCAACTGTTTGTGAAAATCGATGATCGCCGCCAGCGGATCCGGCTGAATGGGCTTTTCCCAGAGTTTATGCGCTTCCTCGCGTATCCGCAGCTGGTCGGAATGGAGGAACGGTGGACCGACGAGAGAGTCAAGGGCCGGGGCAAAGTGCAGCCAGCCGTCGCGCCCGGGAATTGCCTTCTCATTGCCCTTGTCGAAGAAACGCAAAAAAACATACTGCAAGGGCGGCAGAACAACCTTGCGCAGGAGACTGCCCTCCTCAAGGCCGTTTTCCAGCCGGTGGATACTCTCCAGAATGGCGTTATTACGCCGATGAATCATTGCAAAAACGGATTCCCCGGGGCGACTTCCCCCGCCGCTTGGCAGGACAAAAGACACGCCCGTGCCGTGTTGAAGGTCAAAAGCATATTGACCAAGAGGCACAAAAAAGACGGTGATCAGAAAAAAAACGGACAAGCCGACAGCCAAGTTGCGACTGATGGCCGTGCTGCCGATTTCCGTCCGGGCAATCGCCTCTCTGTTTGGTTTTTTCCCGCCCATGGCTTAAAAATTGAAATATATGAATGGGTTATAGGACTGCATACTGAGAACCGCGACAGCACCAACAAAAATCCCGATGACCACAGTAAATTTTCCCGGCCCCATCTGCCGCGTCCAGTCCCAGGTCTGCGGCGCCCGCCAGACGATAGCCGCAGCAACGACCATGGCCAGGAGGGAATAGGGGGTATACAGGAGTCCGTCGAGGAGCAGGGAGGTATCGGGAACTGCTGCCAATCCAAACATCGAGCCAAGATAGTCAAGCGCCCCGCCAAAGGTGGTTGCCCGGAAAAACACCCAGGCGATAAGGACCAGAGTGAAGGTGGCGGCGATTCGAAGACTCCGCGGCAACATAGCATAAAACGGCTTTTTGCCCAGCAGCCGCTCACTTCCCAGAAGAATGCCGTGCATCGCCCCCCATACCACAAAATTCCACGAAGCTCCGTGCCACAAACCGCCAAGCAGCATGACAATGGCCAGATTTACTGCTGCACGAGCCGGTCCTAGTCGATTGCCTCCAAGGGGAATATACAAATTCTCCCGCAACCAGGTGGAAAGAGAGATATGCCAGCGTTGCCAGAATTCGGTGATTGAAGCTGAACGATAGGGTGAGTCGAAGTTTTTGGCAAAAACGAAACCGAACATCAAGCCAAGACCGATGGCCATATCCGAGTAGCCGCTGAAATCAAAATAAATCTGGAAGCTATAGGCGACAGCGCCGAACCAGCTATCGAGCCAGTGCAGGGAACCAGCGGCAAAGGCGGTATCGGCGATCTTGCCGCAGGAATTGGCAATCAGCACCTTCTTGGCCATGCCGAGGCTGAAAAAGGCCATCCCTCTGGCAAATTTTTCAAAGGAATGGACACGGTTGGCCAGTTGGTCGGCGACCTCTTGAAAGCGGATGATCGGTCCGGCGACCAGCTGGGGAAACATCGCGACAAAGCAGGCGAAATCAATAAAATTGCGAATACAGACAGCGTCTCTTCGATACACGTCAATGGCGTAGCTCATCGACTGAAAGGTGTAAAAACTGATGCCGAGCGGCAGGAGAAAATGCAGCACCGGCACCGGATTGAAACCGCTTATGCCGAGAAAGGTGAAAAGCTGATTGTAACTCTCCATAGCAAAGCCGGTATACTTGAAAAATCCAAGCAGGGACAGGTTGCTGATAATCGAAACCAGCAACCCCGCCTTCCTCCGCCAATGGTTGTCTGCCGGGGCAAGGCCGATGATCAGACCACCACAGTAGTCGATCAAGGTGGAAATAAACATCAGCAGAGTGAAAAGGGGGTTGGACCAGCCATAGAAGACATAGCTGACGGCGGTCATAAAGATATTCTTTCCCCGTCTTGGCATACAATAGTAGCCGAGCAGGCTGAGCGGCAGGAAATAAAAAAGAAATATATGGGAAGAAAAAACCATCGAAGAAGCAATCCGGGTTTATAACACTGTGGTTGTTTTATAACACTGTGGTTGTGACAGTAGGCGGCAAACGGCCCCTAGCCTAAACTTTTTCCGGAGCGCATACAAGAAAATTTCACTTTTACCCTGCTCTTCCTTTGTGGTTTGCTTTGACAACCCTTGATGCCACCAAAGGAAATCACGCGTTTCTCTTGACCTTTCAGCTGTTCCCGTCCGACTCATGCAGGAATATACTATCGAATGTCGACTCATGGTAGATTTTGATGCTGGTCCCCGTTTCTAAATGATATCGAGCCGGCATCCAACATCATGTTTCGCTTGATTTCTTCTTCATCATCCACTACCTTGGCTAAGCAACGATGGTTGGCTCTTCGCTCAATGCGTTTTGGCTATTATTTAGCAATTGTTGCTCACCATTGCCCTCCGGGGAAGCCAGCCGGAGTATATTTCACCGGAGACAGCACCTTGGTACAAAAAAGAGAAAATACAGAGGTGAGACAACAACAGATCATCGATGCAGCCGCGGTCTTGATTTTCAAATACGGCAGCGAACACCTGACGGTAAAAAGGATCGCGGAAGAGGTCGGCATTTCCGAAGCTGCTATATATCGTCATTTCAAGAGCAAAAGAAGCATCATCTCTTTTCTGCTCACCCATATCGAAGAAGTCCTCCTCAGAGATATCTCCTCGGAAACCGTGGCCAACAAACCGGTGACTCTCGAAATCATAGAGAAAATCATCGGAACTCACTTTTCCATGATCAGCATGCGTAAAGGAATTTCATTTCAGGTCATCGCCGAGATTATCAGTCTCGGCGATAAAAAACTGAACAACCAGGCCTCGTTGGCAATTGACAAATACATCTCCCGTTTGAAGGAGCTCCTCACTGATGGGGTCCGGGACGGCGCTGTTCGCTCGGATATCGATCTTGATGCCTCCGCGACATTGCTCTTCGCCCTCATCCAAGGGCTCGTGAACGTCTGGTCCCTAAGTGACGGCAAATTTCCGCTGATTGAAAAATACGCCTCCCTCTGGCAGGTCTACCGCCAAGCCGTAGCCCGCCGCTAAAATCCCTTACCGGATTCATATACGGGAACAATTTCCTTCCCGCAGTATGCGTTACCGCTACCATCCCTATCTGCCCACCAAAAATTCAATATTTGGTTGAAATCATTCACCGGTTAGAACGTATGTGCTTGTTTCACCAAAAAATCCGGTTGACAAGTTAGTGAGCGTTTACTACTTTGCGAGTGAGTGCTAACTTATAAAGTATTGGACATATTTGAGGCAGCTCAATAGAAAAAAGCCGGCAAGAGCAGGAGATAGCGCCTAATTTGCCTAGTACTGCCGCCATGGCGCTACGTACTGTTGTGTACTTCAGACACATAGTGGCCCTGGGCAAGTAAGCCCTGAATATTCAAGAACAGGAGAACACCATGTATTATTTGAGTATGTTTGCTTGCCTCGGCGGCGTTATAGCAGCACTTTCATTTGTAAAGTTTTTAGATCTGAGTTCTAGTCTAACTATAGCTTTTACAATCCCGACGGTGTTATTTGGCATTGTTGGCATTGCCTGGCTATCGGCCAAAGATTCAGCGGCAGAAGCTACTAAAAACACGGCGAAATAACAGGTGCAGCTTGATCCCTTGGGATTTGTGTCGCTGGTACTGGAGAAACTTAGCCAACAACATCGTTATTCCATTTCTAAATCAAGATGGAAACGAAAAGGCAAGCGAGCAGCGACGAGACAGTACAAAGAAGTACGGCGAGGAGCCGCACAGCGCAGCCGCTGAAGTTGACGCTCACTCCTGCACGGGGAACGGCGCACAATGAGTTTTGACAGCAGATTTTCCATTATGCGGATGAGTTTAATTTTTCGGGGGGGCACTTCTGACCCAGAATCACTTACTTCTTTTTCGTTTTTCATACGCCTCAGTAATCTTTTCCATCAGCTGGGCCAGATCGACAGGTTTTATGATATAGTCAAAGGCGCCCAGTTCCATGCCGGTCAGCCCGGCATCAAAGGAGCCGTGGCCGGTGAGAAGGATCACTTCTATGCTCGGATCGGTGGCCTTAACCTGAGATAGAACCTCTAGTCCGCTCATGTCGGGCATATCGAGATCGAGGATGATAACATCAGGCTGAAAGCGATCAACAGCAAGCAAGGCGTCTTCACCGCAAAAGACGCTTTCCGTGTCGATCTTCCTTAAACGCAGGCGCTCGGCCAGAGTCGATGCAAACTCCACCTCGTTGTCCACTACCAGCACTCTCATTTTTCTTGTCTTACTCAATAGAGACCTCTTTCACCGAAAAAAAAGAATAGTGAACGACTTTACAATCTGCACCATAGCGGCAATGGCGGCCGGAACATAGCTCCAGCCGCCATTGCATCAATGCAGAACTCACTATTTCAGAAAAACCTCCATTCCCATCATCGGCCAGATGACCGCAACGGCCAGCCAGACCACAACCATCAGCATGATGCTGGCGGCAATACCGAACTTGAAAAACTCACCGGTGGTAAACTGTTTGGAATTATAAGCTATGGCATTGGGGGCAGCGCCAATCAACAGGAGGAAGGGCATACCGGCGGTCATCAGGGCGGAGAAGAAAATAACCTCACCTGCCACCCCAAGGTACGGAGCGATAACCAAAGCGACCGGCAAGGAGATGGCGATGGCCGCTACGTTCATAATAAAGTTTGTCATGATCATGACAAAGAAGGCCATTCCAAGAATAAATACCACGCCGGGGGCATTGGCAAAAAGCTGCAACCAGTTGACCGCCAGCCATTCGGCGGCATGGGTCTGCCACAGGCAGAAACCAATGGACATCGCCCCACCGAAAAGAAGGATGATATTCCAGGGGATATCTTCAAGATCCTCAACCGTGAGGATATTTAGGATAAAAAACAGCATGGTTGAACTAAGGAGGATGGCGGTTTTATCAATGTTTTTAAGTGCCGGCACCCAGTTTTTCAGGGCAATAATTAAAATGACAGCGAGCACTATCGCTAGAGTCATTATCTCCTTGCGGTTCCAAACACCCAATTCAATATACATCCGTTTGGCCTTTTCCTTCAGTCCAGGGATAACAGCTTGTTCCGGCTTGCAGACCAGCAGTATCAAACCCCAGAGAAGAAAGACCATCAGCCAGCCGATGGGCGCCATATAGTAGGAAAGCTCGAAGAAGCTGATCTCCTTGCCGGTCATCTCCTTGTAAAAACCGATTGCCACAGCACCACGGGCAGCACCCAGAAGGGTGATGATACTGCCGGCACCGGCAACATAGGCCATACCGATAAACAATCCCTTGCCGAATTTTGTCGGCAAATCATTATCCGAATAGAGGGCGTTGATGGCCAGAAGCAGCGGGAACATGGTAGCCGCCACCGCAGTATGGGCCATGAGGTGCGTGAGTGCGGCGGTCATGACAAAACAGCCGAGGTAGATCATACTGGTTCTCTCGCCAACGATCGACAGCATCTTATAGGCCATTCGCTTAGTCAGCCCGCTCTTGGTGAAGACTAGGCCGATAACGATGGAACCAAAGATAAAGAGGACCGACGGATCCATGAAATCCTTGAAGGCGACTTCCGGCTTCCTGATAAGAAACATCGCCTGGACTACGCCGATGGCGATACCAGTGACACCGATCGGCAGAACCTCAAAAATCCACCAGGTGGCGGCGAGGGCGAAGACGGCCAGCGCCCCCTTGCCTTCAACGGAAAGGGCAAAGTGCTTGCCTGCCGGATCGATGGCATCCGGCCAGGCCGGGGCATAATAAATAATACAAAATAGAGCTACTCCCAGAAAAAGGAAAAACACCCTTTTCCAGTCAAAGGGAGCCTTCACCTCCGCTGCTTCAGCATATGTTGATGACATGTTATCCATCCTATTTTTACCAGCCTTTTGAGTTCAGAATCTTTTCGATCTCCTTGGCGCTCTTTTTTTCGAGGACCAAAAATCGCTTGTCTTTGGCATCACTGATTTTGTCGAGGAGTTCGGTAATTTTAACCGGTTTTTCCATGAAATCCTCGGCACCGAGCTTCATTGCCTCGATGCTGGTCTTGATCGAACCCTGGCCGCTGAGGATGATGATTTCTGCATCCGGCTGTTTGTCCTTGATCCGCTTCAGGGCTTCAAGGCCACCCATGCCCGGCATGGCCAGATCGAGGACGATAAGATCGAACCCTTCCGTTTCGACCTTGGCCAGCGCCTGTTCTCCGCTTAAAGCGGTAGTAACCTTCAAGCCTCTGCTCTCCAAACGTTCGGTCAGCGTTGACAGGAAATCCTCTTCGTCGTCCACCAGCAGAACCTTGGCCTTCAATGCGTTTTCCATGATGATTATCCTCGCATGATTATTGGTTTCTTAAAACCGAATCCTGTCGCCGAGCCACAGCGAGGCAACAGGATTCGGCTATCGTTTGTTATCAGTGCATCAATTTAAACTGCACAATATAAACCAAGATTCCGGAAAAATAGCCGAGAGCGGCCAACCCGCCGATCTTCTTCGCGTACCAGAAGAAATGAATCTTCTCAAGGCCCATGGCGGCAACCCCGGCGGCTGAACCGATGATAAGAATCGAGCCGCCGGTTCCGGCGCAATAGGCCATGAACTCCCAGAGGAAGCTGTCGGTCGGGTAGGTGGCCATATCGTACATGCCCATGGAGGCGGCAACCAGCGGCACATTATCGACAATGGCGCTGAGTAAGCCGATCAGGGTGACGATGACTGCCTGGTTACCAACTGTCCTGTCAAGCCATGATGCCAGAGCGGTGAGAATATGGGTATGCTCAAGGGTGGCGACTGCCAGAAGAATGCCGATGAAGAAGACGATGCTGGCCATATCGATGCGGGTCAGGGCGGATACCAGGGTCAGATGCTTGCGGCGTGATTCTTCGGTGTTGCGGTGCAAGAGCTCGCCGACCAGCCAGAGAATGCCAAGACCAAAAAGAATCCCCATAAACGGCGGAAGATGGGTAATGCCCTTGAAGACCGGAACCGCAACCAACGCACCTACACCCATGCAGAACATCAGGTTCTGTTCAAAAGTGGAGGTCTCGACTCCGTGTCCGGTGCCGGCACCGCATTTTTTAGGAGAAACAACCTCCTTACCCCGCAGCACAAAACTGAGAAATATCAAAGGTACAACAAGGCAGGCCAGGGATGAGAGAAAAACACCTTTAATTATGGAAAGAGAAGTGATTTGTCCGCCAATCCACAGCATGGTAGTGGTGACGTCGCCGATCGGCGACCAGGCCCCGCCGGCATTGGCGGCAACAACGATGATACCGGCGAAGAACAGTCGGTCGTCATGCTTGTCGAGGAGTTTTTTCATCAACGAAATCATTACAATAGTTGTCGTCAGATTATCCAGAATGGCACTGAGGAAAAAGGTAACAAAGCCCACCAGCCAGAGCAGCGAGGTAATTTTGGTGGTCTTGATGCGGGAGGTGATAACGACGAAACCGTTATGGGCATCGACCACCTCAACGATAGTCATGGCGCCCATGAGAAAGAAAATGATCTGGGCCGTCGTTGCCACCGACTCCTGCAGATTATGCGAAACCGCTTTATGGTCGCCGCTCAACAGGGCATAAATGGTCCACAACAGGCCGGCACCGATGAGCGCCGAGGCGGATTTATTGACCTTGAGCGGATGCTCCAGGGCAATGGATGCATAGGCAAGAACAAAAATAACAACCAGCGCGGTTAACATGACTACTCCTTCTCTTAAATTTTTTATAAAAAAATCCCTGCAAATTTAGATTTTTCATCCCCTGCAATACGCCCTATGCCTGGTGCCTGGAAACGGATCTTTTCTCGGCACCACTTTGACGTTCCCGTCGACGAGAAATATTTCTGGGATCCCCAGCCAATCAGCAAAATAGCAAAGCATGTATCGGCCGTGTGTCTGCCGAAGCATTTCATTGTGTAAATGTCACCAACCAGTAATTCCGAAAGTCGTATTTTATGAGCAAACTTCATGCCATAAGCGCAAAAGATCACTCGCAAGTAAGTAAGTGTATACTAACGTGAGTTATTCCTTACTTATATAGAGAAATTGTCGCAAGAGGAAGTCTAGATGGAAATCAAAAAAAATACCACCTCCTTACCATATCGTTCCACAAAGATTCATTATGTTCCATAATGTTCCACATGGCCTCGGAGTGAGGGGAATTGGTGGTAGAAAATCCGCCCATACGCGTCAAGAATGGAAAATAAATGCACTCCCATAAGAATAGGCAACCGTTCAGAATCGCAGAAAAATCGGAGCAGGAGAAAAACATGATGAGAAAGAACAGATGAGACTGGCGACCTTGATCCGAAACAAAATGAAACATTTAGGAATATCACAACGGGTGTGATTGATATCAATTCGGGGGGACACCACAATTCGGGGGGACACCACACAATTCGGGGGGACACCATACTTATTTTGCCGCAAAAATGACCGATAAAACTGTGTTATTGACGTTATACTATTCCTTGCACACAAGAAAAAATTAACTTGCCACTAAATTTCAGTTGCATTAAGCTATCTCCATGAGCCAATTCGAAAAACTACTTGATCGATTCAAGAAATTTCCTAAAGATTTCACCTACGATGAGCTAAGAACGTTATTAAGTGGATTGGGATATAAAGAAATTAATAAAGGAAAAACATCGGACTCCCGTGTCGCTTTTATTAATCATAAATTAGGTAATATCATTCGCTTACACAAGCCACATTCAGGCTACATTGTTAAGAGATATGCCTTGGAACTGACTTATGAAGAATTAAAGAATCAAGGAGTCATAAAATGAAAGATGTAATGCTTTACAAAGATTATATCGGTAGCGTTCACTATAGTGAAGATGATGAAGTGTTTTATGGAAAAATTGAAGGCATTGATAATTTGGTCACTTTCGAGGGAGCAAGTGTACCAGAGCTGAAAAAGGCATTTTATGAAGCCCTAGACGATTATATTGAGATAACGTTAGAACACGGTAAAAACCCAGAAAAAACATTCCGTGGAAGCCTCAACATCAGACTTAAGGCAGAAGTACATAAGAAAGCAAATCGCTTGGCCTTAATTGAAGGAAAAACATTAAATCAATTTATAAACGAGGCTGTAGAGCATGAAATTGACAAGAGAGCAGTTATGTGAAAATGAAAATTGACTCTTTCTTACCGAACATCTTTTATTAGCTGCAAAACCCGGCATCCCGGAAGGACGACACTTTACGTGATGCCCCTACCTCCAACGACCAATCCGGAAGATGCTAAAAATATTGGAATAATCATCTGTCCAGGTCCTAAACCATGGATCATGCTCAAGCTTCTGCCATCTCTCAGATGCCGTTATCTCTTCCGGCAGGGTGGTTTCTTTGGCAATTAGGGCGACCTGACTGTGACTGAAGATGCCGGAAATACTGTTCGCAGGCAAGGCCGGCCTTTCGACGTTATTTCTCGACGCAAAGTATAATGCGTACCCGTTCGGCAAGGGTAGGCCCTGCAGAACCTTGTAGAGATCGAGATATCTGTTGCTGAGATGGAACAGCAACACTCCATCATCCTTGATTTTACGCAAATAGAGCGCTACCGCTTCAGCAGTAAGTAGATGGACGGGAATGGCATCGCTTGAAAAAGCGTCTATAAGTAAAATGTCAAACGATGCGTCCCCGGTTTTTTTCAGCTGCAGCCGTGCGTCGCCGACGACTATTTCCACATTCCCCTTGGCGTCATTTACATAGGTAAAGTACTCCCGGTTTTGCGCCATCGCCGCAACTTCCGGGTCAATCTCATAGTAGGTGGCCGTGTCGCCAACCTCCACATAGGCACTCATGGCCCCAGCCCCTAAGCCGACAAAACCCAGGTGCAGCAAACGATCCAGATGCGCGTGCAGGCAAGTCACCGCATGACCGATATTTGCCTGACGATGGAAATACATCAAAGGTTCTTGGTTTTCGTCGGCGTCATTACCAAACTTTTGAAGATTATGTCGGGTACTTCCATGGATAAACAGATGATAGGGTACATCATTGATATCGAGCTTTTGCTTCACTTTCAGGGCGCCATAGAAAGAGCGCGCCAGGAGTATGTTCGAATGGCTTTGGGTCAGCACGAGAACACTCCCAAGTACTGCCACAACCACAACAATTACAGCCATGCGCCGCAACAATCTGCCCGGTTTATAATATGCGGCCACAGTCGCTGTTATGATTACTGTAAGCGTAGTAAAAACAAATGCTTGCTGCACCTTAACCGTGATCTGCCGGCTCATGATCATGTCGGCGAGGACAAATAACAACAGCAACAACGCAAAGACGGTCATCATGCCGAAAATCTGTGGCGCTTCAAGGAACGCTCTTCGGCTCGGTTTTTCCGACACCACCCCCAAAGCGATGAAAAAAACCGCGACAACCACGACATAATACTCAAAAATTTGATTGAAAATCAGGGGCGCAAGCAAGGCATTGAAAAAACCGCCAAGCATACCGCCGATGGACAGCCACAGGTAGAACTCCGTTAAGTGCGCCGCCGAGGGTTTGCTGCTGCTCAGGTAGCCATGAAACAACCAAGCGGCGGAGAAAAACAGGATGAGATTAAAAAAAACGGCAAGAGTGGCAGTTGTAATGGTTTTGTCATAGCCCTCGAACCGCATATAGAACAATACCGCAGTACAGCAAAGTATGATCGCCGCCAATCCTCTGTTGGCAAGAAGACCTTGGCAGCGCGAAAATACAACCACAAATGACAATAAGTAAAGGGCCAGGGGCACAATCCAAAACATTGCCACCGGGGCAATGTCGGTAGTGACATGGCTGATCAATCCGAGCATCATACTGGAAGGGACAAATGCCAGAAAAACCCAGGAAAGACGGCGACTCGCTGAAATTTCGCACGCATCTGAGAGCGGCGGAACCGCCGACACTACCGATGGACTTGGCTCTGTCCTCAGTTCCTTCAGGGTGACGAGGCCAACGACAAGGAACAATGCCGGCAACAGATAATATCC
>JBBQVT010000086.1:0-17091 GCA_038211245.1 Desulfobulbales bacterium
TGCTGAAATTGGTTCCATGAAAGAATTTTTTCATCAGCTGTCATAAGTGTGGCTGTATTCTCGATAGCCGTTGCAACAATAATGCGGTCGGCGGGATCGCTATGAAACAATTGCAACTGGGCGGCACGAATAGCTGTGGCACCTTGTAAAGGGAATTCAAGTAAGCCGGCGTGTAAGAGATCAGATCGCCAAATATCAAGTTCTATTTTTATGGTCAGGCGCAGCTTTTCGATCAGCATGGCAATCTCCCAAAAACTGATAGTTGCCACTCCAAGTTGACCGGTTGCCAGGGCTTGGTTAATTGTTTGCAGAGCAGATTTTCCCAATCTCCGATTTCCTTCATCCAGCCATACAAGAACATGAGTATCTAAAAGCAGCATTATTCCGCATCCCAAACAACGTCCAACGGGGCAATCAGGTCGTCATGGCTCTTTATGTTTCCTTTATGCAGGCCAAAGAGAGTTACTGGAATTGTCCTATATGGCTTTAAGATGGAGACAGGTCTTCCGTGTTTTGTAATCACGATTTCTTCACCGGTCTGGTTTACTTCATCCATGAAGTGCAAGCACTTGGCCTTGAATTCTGACGCTTTAATAGTTTGCATATTTCCCCTTTTTATGTGTGATTAGCTGTTTTGATTATAGTCATTACCATGGTCATATACAACAATAAATGGGTCAGAGTGGAATAAAACCTTTTGGTCACTGGGTCGCTGTCCAGCTATGGTGCTTGATGACAGGAGCGGCTTGCTTTTCATCGCGATGCGGCGCATCTTAGAAGAAATTCCCATGCGGCGCATGGGAACCAGGACGGCGCATGGGAACCAGGACATCGGGTTGTGTCACCCTCTCCGATGTCGGCCGATATGTTAATCGCGATGTGGGGAGTATCAGTTCAGCCATCCGCCGTTTGTCGGAACGTTTGCTAGATCGGCCCGAGTTAGCCGATCGTGCGAAGACCTTGAAAGCTTTGCTTGGAAAGCAAACTTGACATCTTCGAAGCCTGACCCCAATACATTAGCCCCGATCCGCCTTGCGGATCACCTCGCAGAGTTCATCGGCCATGGCGGTAATTTCATCCTGATCCTGACCTTCGACCATCACCCGGATCACCGGCTCGGTGCCGGATGGACGAACGAGGATGCGGCCGCCCTTGCCGAGTTTTAGTTCCAGTTTTTTTACGGTCTCGGGAAAATGGGGGATGGTATCGACCGGGATTTTGCTCGACATCCGGACATTTTTGAGAATCTGCGGGAAACTCTCCATCAGGGTGGCGAGTTCGGATAGCGGTTTTTTCCGCTTTTTCATGATTGCTAGGAGCTGCAGCCCGGCAAGTATTCCGTCACCGGTGGTGATGTGGTCGAGGAATACCAGATGGCCGGATTGTTCGCCGCCGAAGGAATAACCCTTGCGCCGCATACATTCGACCACATAGCGGTCACCGACGCCGGTGCGAACCAGGGTGCCGCCCATTCGTTCCATCGCCAGCTCAAGTCCGATATTGGACATGACGGTTGCGACCAGGGTTTTCTTTTTCAGCCGCCTTTGGTGCAGCAGTTCCTCGGCACAGATCGCCATAATATGATCGCCGTCGACGATCTTGCCGTGCTCGTCGCAAACAATCAGCCGGTCACCGTCACCATCCAGGGCAAGGCCGATATTCGCGCCAACTTCCTTCACTCTTTGGGCCATGACATGCGGGTGCAGGGCGCCGCAATCCCGATTGATATTTCTGCCGTCCGGTTCGATCCCGAGTTTTGTTACCTTGGCCCCCAACTCTTGAAAGACGTGGGGCGCCACCCCGTAGGTAGCACCGTGGGCGCAGTCGAGGACGATATGAAAACCGTCGAGGGTATATTGCTTCGGGAAGGTGTTTTTCAAAAATACTATATATCGCCCCTTGGCATCTTCAATCCTTGTGGCCTTCCCTACTTCTTCGGCCACCGGCCGGAGGGCCGCCATCTTCTGCGAAAAAATAAGGTCTTCAATATCAAGCTCCACTTCATCCGGCAATTTAAAACCGTCACTGGAAAAAATCTTGATACCGTTATCCTGAAAAGGATTGTGGGAGGCGGATATGACTACGCCGGCATCGGCGCGCATCGACGTGGTGATAAAGGCGATGCCGGGCGTAGGCAGTGGGCCGACCAGAAGAACGTCAACTCCCATCGAGCAGATCCCGGCGGCAAGGGCGTTCTCGAGCATGTAGCAGGATTGTCTGGTGTCCTTGCC
Source organism: Desulfobulbales bacterium (assembly GCA_038211245.1). GTDB lineage: Bacteria > Desulfobacterota > Desulfobulbia > Desulfobulbales > Desulfocapsaceae > Desulforhopalus_A. The sequence goes on from JBBQVT010000086.1 coordinate 2,232, forward strand.
GATAACAATCCTGTGGCCTTTGACCTTATCCTTAACGATAAAGGCGATGGCCCGTCCAACCTGCATAGCTATTTCTATGGTCATTGGGTAGATATTGGCTACGCCACGTATTCCATCGGTGCCAAAGAGTTTTCTCATTGCTTTAGTGTATAACCTTTTCTTTATTTTTTTTAATAATTTTAACCGGCGATATCCTGCTGGAATCGACCTGTTTCTCTGCACTTTCGTTCACCATTTTTGGTGGTTCCGGAAGAGAATCGCTCTTAGCTTTTTTTTCATCAAGTGGCGCTTTTATAGCCTCAACACTCACTTGCGTGGTTGAGCCATTGCCATCTCCGACGATCCGCACCGTATCGGGTACCAGTGAAACAATCTCAATCGGCATCTCCAGGTCGGCTCTGGGAATGATTTTTACCTTGAGATTCGCTTCACCATCCTTTTTAACGGCAACCGCCGAGATCAGGTTTTTGAGATCGATTTTTTTATCGAGAAGTAGTTTTGGAATATTGGCGACAACCGTGACCCAGTCAGGTTGTATCTCTTTTTTTTGTCCATCGACCACGGCATTCACAGGAAGGGCATCAAAATTCATGGCCACCGTCTCCAGGCCGATCATCAGGTCGGCGGTGACTGAGGTCTCGCCGATCAATTCGACTATCGCCGGTTCCAATTGCAGTGGTACTTGCAGTTGTGTCGATTGTTTGACGCCGTCCAGGTTGATCACCTTAGTAAAGAAATGATCAACCTGCGAAAGGGTGGTATGTGGTCCGGTAATGGTAATGACCTCGGGTTCGGTCTTCAAGCTTTTGAGATAATAGCCATGGGCGACCCGACCGGTAGTCCGAGCTTCAACCGGAAATTGTTTCTGAATGAGCTTATCCAGTGATAAAATAATTGAGGAAGGCTGTATCCGCTGAACGGTGATTCCGCGGAGCACCGGGATGTGTTTGGCATCGTTTTCAATAACCATTGTTCCCGGGGTTGCCGTCAACAAATCTACCTGGCGGGTAACCGCGCGATTGGCCATTTCGAGGATCAGCGACCGGGGGCCACTGACCGTCACTTCTATCTCTTTTTTGAACTGATTGGAAATAGCCAAATCGCGTGGAAGATTGATAATTTCAATCGGAACCATAACGTTTTTATCTATCTTGTCCTCGCCGCCGACGAAATACCACAAAATAATTGCCAGCACCAGGGAGACAAACTTCAGGAGCCAGTCCTTCGACATGAGTCGGGCTATTTTCTTTTTCTCGAAGAGGGTGGCGAAAATCTCTTTCATCGTTTGCTCAGTAAATTTTTCCAGGATTGCGTTGCTCCGTTGTCGACAATAAAAATTGCCCTGAGGCTATTGGTAAGGCTGATTTCATCTTCAACGGTTGTTAAAGCCCCGTGCCGGACAATTGATATTTCCTGGGTTTCCTCAGAAACAACCATGACGACCGCATCGGTTTCCTCCGTCAAGCCGATAGCGGCCCTGTGTCGTGTCCCGTAGCGTTTATTGATGTAAGGATTTTGGGTCAGCGGTAAAATACATCCGGCGTGTTGAATCCGCCCTTTGCTGACAATCACCGCCCCGTCGTGGAGCGGTGAGACCGGCATAAAGATGGAAATCAGCAATTCTTTGGAGAGACGAGCATCGAGTTTGAACCCGGATTCGATGAAATCGCCCAGGTTCGTTTCCCGTTCGATGACGATAAGGGCACCAATTCGCCTTTTGGCAAGGTAAAACAGGGTGCGAATAATTTCTTCAAGATCCTTTTCAGCAACATCGGTATGTTTGAGAAACGGTGATTTACCCACTTGGGTCAGTGCCCGGCGAATATCATGTTGAAAGACGATGATGACAATCAAGAGAATAGAACTGAGAAACGTCTGCATGACCCATTTTAAGACAGCCAAATCAAGGACACTGGCCAAAAAGTAGACAATGGTCAAAATCCCGAGACCCAGCACCATTTGCACCGATCGCGTGCCTCTGATAATAGAGATGAGTTGGTGGATGACGAAAGCCACAACCAGGATATCGACTAAATCCTGCCAGCGCAGATAGCTGAGAAAATCTACCATGAACGTTTCAGTTTTTTCCTAGGAGGCTGTGCCTTGGCATCCGGCAAACATCGTATCCACAACTCTCTATGTACGAATAATAATAAGATATTAAAAGATTTTTTTTAAAAAACGAGATTTTGAATCTATTATTGCTCAATCTCGCCGTAAACAAATGGTTATAAATGGGTCGAGTTATTTTCTAACGCTCCTAAAAGACTATAGCACAGCTATTTTCATTATGAACAGTGTTTTTCAGCCGGTCTTGAGAGATATTTTTTAGCCTTGAAGTCTTTGACTCTTGAAAAATATCAACGGTCAGTGCATATCTTTAATTTACAGATCCGTACCAATGCGATAAGTATATTAGCCCAAATTTTCCTGAGGCGCATACTGAAAGAATGCCTTGCCCAATTACCAATAACCTCGGACCAAGGGACTCTTTATAATATCCCAGATTGTGGGGTATAAACCCCTTCACCATTTTTTTAATACATCCGTGCAAATATTTTTTCTAATTTTCTAAGAGAAGAACATCTTCCGCTATTTGGTTTCAATTGATATGCCTGATCGTTTCGGAAAAATCTCCATCCACCACACCGTTCCCACCACTCCTGTCGTTGAAGAGGTGACAAAGCCCAATCCGATGCCATCTTCTCAAACACCAAAGGTGAAAAACCGTCCCCCTTCTCGAAAGAGAAAAGGCGCCTTTCTCTGGCTGGTCGCTGTTCTGGCGATCTTTGGATTGTACAATGCCCTCGGTTTCTTCGGTGTTCCCTATTATTTGAACAGCACCTTGTCGCATAATTTCAACAAAAAAACCGGAATGGTTTTTGATCCCGGTCGCATTTCCTTTAATCCGTTTACCTTTCATTTTGCCACCGACGACGCAAGGATAGTAACAGAAACCGGCATACCGCTGGTAACCCTCCAGTCCCTATCCGCCGATCTTGCGCCATTTTCTCTTTTACGCCTGGATCTGGTGTGTAACACAGTAACTTTCTCCGAGCTTACGCTCTCTATTACCAGGGAACAGGACGGATCCTATAATTTTGCCAAACTGCTCAGCCAAAAACAAGATAGTGGACCTTCGGAAATTTTGAATTTTTCAGATCTCCCCTTCTTGTTCTCCCTGAATAATATTGCCATTAAGAACGGTAAGATACTTTTCCTCGATCGCCCTACCGGCAAAACTCATAACATAGAGAAAATTCAACTTGAATTGCCTTCCTTTTCCAACCTCCCCTTCCAGGCAAATCAATATCTTCGTCCGAGCTTTTCAGCTATGATCAACGGCAGCCCTGTCGAACTTACCGGCCAGGCGCATATGGGGGACCCGGCAAGTCAGGCAACCACTCTCACCTGTAATCTCCACTCGCTCGACCTTCCCATCTATGCCGAGTATCTCCCTCTTAACCTGCCACTTCTCTTTACCGCCGGCAAAGCAGATGGAAAAATCAATCTGCTCTTCGATCCTACATCCCAAGAAGAGGACAAGCTCTCCATTGATTTTGACCTGCAACTGAGCAATTCCGAGCTGCAAACCGCCGATGAAACAGTTTTTATCACCGCTCCGGCAACCGAGGTTAAAGGCAACCTGAAACCCATTGCCAAAACCGTTGTTTTTTCTGCTCTATCGACCAAAGAACCGGTCGTGCAATCGGTCGGCAGCTCTCTGCTCCTCAGTGTCGACACCTTGTTCAAAAATGCAAAGAAGGCCCCTCCCACCGGCACTGCAGGAACACCAGCGGCTGCAGTAACACCTTTTTCTCTCGCCATTGACGACCTGCTGGTGAAAGACGGTACCTTTCATCTCTGGAAAGAGAAAGGGGCAAAACAGCCGGAAGCCACCTGGAACGGCTTGCAACTGAGCGTTAAAGGCTATTCTTCATCTGAGTCTTCTGAGAGTAAAAAAGATTCCGGATCGTTTTCCTTAAGTGGTACGAAGGCGGGGACCGCCTCTTCTTTTGCCTGGCAGGGAGACTCGATCTCGATTGAGAATCTTAGCGGAACAGTGAGCCTCAACAATATGGATTTCAAGGAACTTTTGTTCTCTATCGGTGCCGACCAGGGACTCGGAGTCAAAGGACTCGCTGCACTTAAAGGACAACTTACGGTATCTTTTCCTCAAGATTCCGGTTCAGCCATTGGCTATAAGCTTGCCGATGCCGACCTCATGGTGCAGGATTTCCAGCTCCTGGATGACAAAATGGTGGTCATCTCCGCTCCAACCTTGAAATTAACTTCTCTTGCGACGGCTTATAAAACTATTCAGTTTGGCAATGTCTCTGTGCAGAACGGATCAGTGTTTCTACCTATCACCCATATTCCGGATATTTTCAAACAATTCACGGTCGGCAAATATCTTCTTCAAGAGATCGATTTCACAGGTCAAATGACTCTCATTTCCGGCGAAAAAGGGAAGCAAAAAACCACCTATTCCGGCATCTCTTTGAAAGCTAAAGACCTTGCTTCCCCGGAAAAAGCCAAAGACAATTTTATTCTCTCGGCCAAAACCACAACCGGCGGGGCAATTGAAGGTAACGGCGATGTGCGGATTTCACCCTTTTCCTTGACCATCAACACCGAATTCAATGGTCTGGCCGCCACCGAAGTTTTTCCGATCATGACCCACTCTTCCCTGCTGAACAGCCTTACCGGGGTTCTTGCCGGAAAAGGCTCCCTGAGTCTCCCGAAGAAAAGCTTTGCCGGGGAGCTGCACCTCAGCAAGGCCAGCATCCGTAGATCGTCTGATTCAATTTTTTCCTGGAACGACATGATGTTGCAGGGGGTAAATTACACCTCCGAACCATTCAAACTGGGAATAGCCGCAATTCTCATCGATCAACCACAGTTTTCCTGGCAGATACGCGAAAGTGATTCTGGGCCGATGCAGCAATTGGCTTCCTTTTTTCAACAGCATCTCCCCGCCATTGAAAACGAAAAACAGTCAGGAGAGAAAACAAAAAACGCCTTTTCTCCAGTGGATATTCAAGATATTCAATTTAATGGAGGCAGCATCCTCATTCAGGATAACCGGTTGAAACCGAAATGGAAGGGTGATGTCAGTGAATTTTCCGGAAATATCAAGGGGATTCACCTCACGGCTTCAGACACAAACAGTGAATTCTCTTTTACCGGAACGCTTCAAGATGCTCCTTTTACCATTACCGGTGAAATGGCTGTCTTCGCCAAGGAAGAGAATGGCAAATTCCGTCTTACCCTCGACAGTTACCCGCTGGCGTCTTTCCACGAACAGCTTAGCCCATTGACCGATGTCAACAGTAAGAGTGGCTTTTTCGATCTGCAGTTAGACTGCTTGGCAAAAGACGGCCAGGTCCAGAACAGCGGTTCCCTGTTGTTCTCAGGGGTCAAAGCAGTTTCCGAGAAATCGGAGTCCGCCCTCACACTGGCACTTATCACAGATTTAGACGACAAGTTCCGAATCGATTTTGATTTTCCCCGTACACCCCCTCTCGGCAAAACGATCTTTCTTGAGGAAATTCTCACTTTTTTCCAAACCAAGGTGGTGAAAGCCTCGGTATCGCCACTGCTGCTCGCCTCCGGAGATTTTTCTGATCTCATCGGCAATGAATTTGCTGAATTCGAACCGGGACAATTCACCCTTTCAGAGAAGGGCAAAGAGGTCCTTGCTCGCTATGCCGCATTGCTCACTACCCATCCCCAGCTCGGGTTGGAGCTGGCCGGTGACATCGATAGGGATATTGATGCTCCCGCTATGAAAGAACAATTAGAAGCGCTGGAACGTAAACGGGTCGAAGGGGAAAACCAAAAACGCTTTGCCGCCTGGCAGCAGGAAAAGGCGCTATTTGACCAAAAGGTGACCGAACAACAAAAGAAACAAGCTGCAAAAGGAAAAATAATCGAAAACACCATCCCCCCAGCAGTTTTGAAAGATTACCTCCCGATACAACCGAAACAGGTCATCGTCGATGACGTTATGCTTCTCGAACTTGCTAAAAAACGCAGCCAATCTCTGCATCAATATCTTACCGAGCAACTGGCGGTTCAACCCGGGCGCCTTGCTATTTCTCAATTAAAAAAGATTGTTAATGCTCAACCAGGTCAGGCAGTAAGCGGAGTGAAGATAACACTGACTGCGATAAAATGATTGTTTATCCCTCAGATGTCGGTCTCCCTGTTTCAAAGAAGCGGCTCGAATGACAACTCATTCCCGTATTGAAAAATGTTGGAAACGATTTTTACCGAACATACCCTGCAAGCTCTTTTCACCTGGCTTGCAGGGCTTTCCTTAGGGGCTTTTCTCCTCAGTCTCCTCCTTATCCCTTTCATTGTGAGGAAACTCCCTTCTGATTGTTTTGTACTCCTTTGCACAATAAATCACAACCGGTCGAAACACACTGCAGGAAGCGTTATTGTACTGATATTACAAAATATTGTTGGAGTTTTTCTCTTTATTACCGGCCTTGCTATGCTCTTTCTTCCCGGCCAGGGAATCCTCACGATGCTGCTTGGCATCCTTCTCCTTTCATTTCCCGGCAAACACCGTCTCATCGCCTATCTGATCAGGTTACCCGGTATTCGTCAAGGTCTGGACTGGCTGAGGGCAAAGAACAGCAAGCAACCTTTTATTTGGCCTGAAAGGTAGAATTATTACGTAAGGCTGCTTGTGCCGGAGTTGTTATTTTTTCGGCCGAAATGGTTGATACAATGGATCCCCGACCAAAACCATCTGCCAGGACAGATAGGGCAAAGAAGTAAGATACGCCTCCCCAAGACTCATATATCCATCAATCAATTGAGAAAAAAATAACTCAGGAAGAGGAAACCCCTGCACATACGGTTCAAACACTGGCCCAATAGTTGCTGCAACACCCTTTTCCAGCATCTTTACACACCACACGGAACTGCTCTTATCCCTGAGGGTGGTACATTCGGCACTGGCGATGTGATACCCTATGGCACCTCTTTGCCAAACAAAACTGTCAATATATTGCCCAAGGGAATACCAGCCGCAGTACAAGGCCGCTTCGGAACAACACTTTTCGGCAAAGAGCTCCTCCCTTTGATCTATTACGGTCTCCATCCTTGCTGCCGCCGCATCGGCCGCCCGGTGCAGAGAGAGATCGTAGCGCTGGTATCCTCCCGAAGCCTCCGTCTCGACAACAGGACGCGGCCAGCGAGCGTCAAAATAGGCCTTACCTTGCAGACCTTCTTTTTCGACCTGCAGTGTATCGTTGATGATCCTGTATACCGTTGCAGCATCGGGACCATCCAGACGACTGACCAAGAGTACCTGGTCTTTCGTTATTTCCGACGGTATACCCTGGAAACCTAAAAAATATGGGTTTTTAAGCCATCCCTGCAAATTGTACTCTCCCTTTTTAACTAAGGCGAGTTCCGAATCCACGGCCGCCCTCTGGTCGGTTTTCAGCAATTTGTTGATGTTCTGCAGCAGATCATTTTTTTTCCCTTCAATTTCCCCCTCCTTTTCCACCGAAAGGCCGGTCATGCTATCGTGCCGTCCTTTATGCCGGCGAAGCAGTTCGCTTTCCTCCCACGATAACTCCGGAGGATCAACCTTCAGAGGGATTCCATAAATGAGAACAATTGCGGCTATACGTTCGGAAGCAACTCTTTTGAGGCCCTTAAGGATTGCTTCTTTCAATACATTGTCATATTCATCTCGAGACATGGTCTCTTTCAAGGTGAGCCTCACCATGACCAGATGGGATGGGGGAATTTCTCTTTTATCCATATAGTAGCGTGCTATTTCTACACTTTCCGCCATTCTTGAGTTTGCTACAACAAGAATTTCCTCTCTTGCCAAACCGTAGACCGACTTGGTCTCCCCTATTACGAAAAGCAGAGTAGTGAGCATAAGCAATTCAATGCAAAGGAATGTATCTTTTTTCAAAAGAACCTCATCCTACGAAAGTTAATAAAAGAGAATTTTTACGCATTTCTGGAAAACACTATCCCTTTTCCTTTCCATATTATACAATAACACAAAATTAGACCAATTATCGGGATACGTTGCAAAATCAAGCAAAGGTAGCTTCACTTATTTTTTATGCAAGCAACAGTTCAAGATATTGAAAGAGTAGTCGCCAACCAAAGAAATCTCCTGGAAACCATTCCGGAAATGGTTCTTTTGGTCAAGGACAGTCATTGGATTGAATATATGAATCCAAGTGCCAAACAATTCTTCGGCGACCTTTGTCGCCAAGGCTTAAACTGCGAACCGGAAAAACAAAGTTCAGCCTCCGCCCTCCTGCAGATTGTTGCCCAAACACTTCAGAATAATCATGTCGGCGGCACCTTTGAGACGACATTTGGCCAATCGCATCTTGAATATACTTTGGCCGCCTTTAAAGGTTATAAAAGTGATTCCCTCTTTTGGTTTTTTATCAGGGATCTTACCGAGTACAAAAAGCAGCTTGAGGAACTCTTGCGCTTTCATAATAGTATTGAGACCATACTTTCGCATAAAATCAGTGAATTGAAGGAAAGCGAACGGACACGGCAGAAACTTGCCAGTGAATTGAATTCTCTGAAAGAACATCTCAAAGAACAGCCGGCAGAAGGGAAGATGATCGGTTCGAGCCGGGCCCTGAGTGAATTGCGTGACATGGTTTTTCAGGTAGCAAAATCGGATGCTACAATTCTTATAACCGGCGAATCGGGAACCGGCAAGGAACTGGTGGCCAATCTCCTCCGAGAAAGCAGTAACAGAAATAATAAACCCTTCCTTAAGATCAACTGCAATGCCATCAATGACTCCCTGCTGGAAAGTGACCTTTTCGGTCATGAAAAAGGTGCCTTTACCGGCGCCGACAGCAAAAGAAAGGGCAAATTTGAAGTGGTCGACGGCGGTACCATCTTTCTTGATGAAATCGGCGACATCAGCCCCAGAATGCAGGCAGCTTTGCTCAGAGTTCTGCAAGACGGAGATATAATTCGGGTTGGCGGAAATTCACCGACAAAAATAGACGTCAGGGTTATCGCCGCAACCAATCTCGATCTCGCTTCAATGGTTGAAAAAGGCACTTTCCGGCTTGATCTCTACTACAGATTGAATATCATCAATATTTCCATTCCTCCGTTGCGGCAACGTAAAGAAGATATCGTTGATCTCACAACACATTTTGTCAGAAAATATCGCCAGGCCTTCAAAAAGGAAATAAATTTTCTTCCTCAGTCGATCCTTGATCACCTCCTCCTCCATGATTGGCCGGGCAATGTCCGAGAACTGGAAAACGTCATCCAGCGAGCGGTTCTCATGGCGAAAAACAATATCATCACGGAGAACGAACTGTTTTTCGACAGCCCGCCGGGCAACAAACATCAGACTCCACAAAAAAACTATTTACAACGGATTGACGGACGCACTTTGAAGGCCATGGTTACCGATTTTGAAAAGGATATCATTGTGTATTCACTGGAAAAAAATAATGGAAACGTACCCCAAACAGTGAAACAGCTCGATATCGGAAAAACCGCCTTCTATGACAAAATGAAGCGTCACAGCATCTCACTGAAAACCCTCAAATGAATAATATTTAATTTTGGTACTTTTTTTGCATATAATCTGCCGAGAGTATTGTTGAATACGATACATTTCTTGTTCATTCCAGGAGAGTAAAATGGCCACCAAAGACCCCGCGCCCATAAAAAACTGTCCATTCTGGTCCGCACTGTCGTTGCAATGTCGAATCTGCAATGGTGGTCTCTTCATACCTTTAGATGACCACATTGAGGCATATTGCAAAACTCCTGATTATCCCCAATGCTTGCAGTATGCCCTGCATCCGGGAAACCACCTGCAAATCATCGATAAGGCTAAGCAAAGTAACAAAAACCGGAGAAAATTTGCACGCATTGAAGTTTGTTACAACATCACGTTGGTAAGGCTTGTCCACTCCGGAACAGTTGTTTCCCACTTTTCCACCTTTGCAAAAACCCTCGACCTCAGCAACAGCGGGATGCGTTTGACGACAAACAAACCCCTTATCAATGACTCCGTGTTACAGTTTTCTTTTGGCGACACCTTCCCGGAAAACCTACAGGATAGCGCAGGCCAGGTGGCGTGGTGCAACAAAGAGGTTGATGCCCCCGGGTACCAGGCGGGAATATCGTTCCATGATGACCAAACAATCGAGGCCATGGGCCTTTACCTTGGTTTGCATCATCGCCACATGTAACAAATGGCAAGGCGATACAGCCAAGAGTGCTGTTCGATACCCCCTCGCCTGCATTTTCTGCACAAGTTCATCCTTTTACTGAAAGCCTTTGCACAACAATTATCAGAAGAAGAACGGGAATTCCCATCAAAGCAGTCAGCAAAAAAAACTTCTCATAACCTAAACCTGAGACCATTGTACCGGAATAGCCACCGACCATCTTTGGTAGCAGGGTCATCATCGAACTGAAGATTGCGTATTGCACAGCCGTGAAAGAGACACTGGTAAGGCTTGACAGGAAAGCGATAAAGGCAGTTGTGGCAATCCCCGCACTCAGGTTGTCGGCACCAATAACCAGGGTTAAGAGCATGAGATTATTACCGGCTGCCGCAAGCAACATAAACAAAAGATTAGTCGCCGCTGAAAGAAAGGCCCCTAAAAACAAAATCTTCTGAATCCCGAAACGGATTGTCAACAATCCGCCGAGAAAACCACCGACCAGAGTCATACCCAAGCCAAAGGACTTGGTGACTCCGGCAATTACGGTTTTACTGAACCCCATATCCAAATAAAAGACATTGGATACAACCCCAAGGACAATGTCGGAAAGCCGATAAAAACCAATCAGTACCAGTATAAGAACTGCTGTTTTCCCCCCATGACGGATAAAAAAATCGCGAATTGGCGCATAATAGGCCTGACGGACCATTTCCTTGTTCAACAAACCGACCTTAACGATACACCAAGTAACCAAAAAGCCGGCTGCAATGGCCAGACTAAATCGTAAAAATTCTATAAAAAATGTGCCCATTTTACCATCGGTGGCAAGAAAGAGCGGGAAATATTTGGCCAATTCGGCAATCCCTGAACCTGTTTTAAAAAAGGTCAAAGCAAAGACCAGCATAATGAGAAGAAATACCGCGACAAACCTTAGGTATTCCAAAGCTGTATAGCCGTGCCGATTGGTGTATTGAGAATCGTCGGGTTCGGCAATACACAGGGTGGTGACAAGGCCGCAGCCCATCATTGCGGCCATCGCCATATAGGTTATCTGCCAAGCATGATAGCTGTAGCCATCATTACCACCACCAAAATAATCGGCCAGGAAAAGTGACCCGGCACCTGCCACCAGCATGCCCATGCGATACCCGGCAATATACATGGAGGATAGCAGGGCCTGCAAACTCTTGTCAGCACTCTCAATTCGGTAGGCATCTATAACAACATCCTGGCTGGCCGAGGAAAATCCAAGCAAAACTGCCGCCATGGCCATGAGACTGAGATTGTTTGGATTTTCCGCCGGATCGATCGATGCCATCCACAGTATCGCAAGGATTATGCAACCTTGGGCGATTATCAACCACGCCCGGCGACGGCCGAGCACGCGGCTGAGAAAAGGCAATGGTAACATATCAATTATTGGTGCCCAAAGGAACTTAAAGGAATACCCAAGAGCCGCCCAACTGAAAAAGGTCACTGCCGACCTGTCCACTCCGGCTTCCCGCAACCATACGGACAGAGTTGAAAAAATCAACAAGATCGGCATTCCCGCTGAAAATCCAAGAAAAAGAATGGCAATAGCTTTGGGGTGCATCCAGGCCCTGAGGCTGTCACGCCAGGATGGTATTTCCAACCCCTCTCGGCTCATTGTTGTCTTTTCCTCTTAAGAAGATTATTATATTTTACCTAAAACAAAACGTAATCTTTGAACAACCCAATTGCCTGAGCAGTACTTAATACAAGATATCCGAACTGTCCATATCCAGTTCTACTGAAAAAATGACTATACAAATCCACAACACCTTATCCGGAAAGAAAGAAGCTTTGCAGCCCATCGAAGCCGGCCATGTCAAGCTCTACGTCTGCGGCATCACATCCTATGATTATTGCCATATTGGTCACGCCCGCTCGGCGCTCGCCTTTGACATGATCGTACACTATCTGAAATACCGCGGGCTGAAGGTCACCTATGTACGAAATTTCACCGACATTGATGACAAAATCATTACCAGGGCCGGTGAGCAGCAAACCACCTCGGAGAAGCTTGCCAACAGGTTTATCGATGAATTTTATACCGATATGGATAGACTTGGAATTGATCGCCCGGATATAGCACCCAAGGCTACCGAGCATATAGGAGAGATGATCACACTTATCGGAGAGCTCATCGACCAAGGCAAGGCCTATCCCTCGGACGGTGATGTTTATTTCATCGTTGAAAGTTTCCCTGAGTACGGTAAATTATCGAAAAGAAACATTGATGACATGCGGGCCGGTGCCCGCATCTCTGTAAACGAGCAAAAACGCCATCCCATGGATTTTGTTCTGTGGAAGGGTTCAAAACCGGGTGAACCAACCTGGGACAGTCCTTGGGGGCCAGGCCGCCCGGGCTGGCACATCGAATGTTCGGCGATGAGCCGAAAATATCTCGGCGAGACTTTTGACATCCATGGCGGAGGCCAGGATCTCATCTTTCCCCACCATGAAAACGAAATAGCCCAGAGCGAGGGTGCAAACCATAAACCCTTTGTGAATTATTGGATTCATCATGGTTTTGTTACTATTCGTGATGAAAAAATGTCTAAATCTCTCGGTAATTTTCTTACCATCAGAGACATTCTCAATCACTATCATCCGGAGATTCTCCGTTTCTTTATATTTTCAACACACTATCGCAATCCCTTGGATTTTTCCGAGGCAGCAATGCAGGATGCCACTACCGGACTGGAACGGCTCTATGAATGTGTTGCAGCCATTGATGCCCTGAACCCCGAGACAAAAGATGATGATACGCCAAGTTGTTTATCCGACAAAGATATACAGCAACTTGACAGCATCGAATCCCGCTTTCAGCAGGCCATGGACAACGACTTCAATACCGCTCAGGCGCAAGGAATTTTCTTTGATTCAGTTAAGACCCTCAACCGAATTCGTCGTAAATTACCGGCAACATCCACAACCCATGATCTTGGTGTTCTTAAAAACAGCATAGCAACCCTTAAGAAACTTGCGAACATCATGGGTTTGCTGCGGGAAGACGCAGGGCAGTTTTTGGCCGCTAAAAAAGCCAGACTGATCTCTGAAGGTAATATCGACGTCGCTGCCATCGAGACCCTTATAGCCGAAAGGTACCAATGCCGTCAGGCAAAAAACTGGGCGAGAAGCGATGCCATCCGGGACCAACTGCTTGGAAAAAACATCGAGCTTATGGATGGCCCCGATGGCACGACATGGTCGGTAAAAAGCACTTCAAACGCTGTATCGTTATGAACCTCGCAAGAACACCGAGAAGAAGGATCGGCGCCGGCTTGCATTCGTGGCAATAAATACCGCCTGATCGGCTACACAGACTCAGTCTATGTGTACGGAGACATTGGACAGGTGGTCGGATATGCCGGCGTGGTCCTAGGAGGCTGTCCGTGGCTGAAATTTGCTTGACAGCACCCCACAAATCTTTTATAAACTCGCCACACTTGCACCGAGCTGGGGGATGGTCTAATGGTAAGGCGGCGGACTCTGACTCCGCTTATCGAGGTTCGAGCCCTCGTCCCCCAGCCAAGTAAATTCAAGCACTTATCGGTTTTAACTGGTAAGTGCTTTTTTGTTTTTGGCTCATTTGGTCAACCCCTGGTCAACCTTTTTTTAAATGGCACAAATAAAGCCCGAGGATTTTCAGGAATAATCTAAATTTGCAGGTTTAAAGTGGGCGTGATTGTTGACCCAGCATTTACCGGACACCGAGAACGCAATGGGCGTTGAGCGAGCGAGCAGGTTTGCGCCGTCTTCGGAAATGAGAAGGATGTCTTCGTCGAAGATGAAATCGGCGACGGCATCGACAATGCCCGAAGCACCGTAAAACGGAAACAGACCTGCCTTCCGGTCGCCTTTCGTGATGGGAACGCGTCGTGAATCCAAGTTTCCGGCGAGGTTGCCGAGATTACTCCTCGGCCAGTCGGGGTGGATGGGGATGTGGGGGCGGTAGTGGTCGAGGACGGCGCGGGCACCGTCGATGACTTTCTGGTAGCCCTCGATCTCCGCCACGATTTCCTTCTGAACCTCCAGCGGCGGCAGGGGGATTTGGAACCGATAAAGCAGTCCTCCGCTGAGATTGTTGATGTTCGCTCCGGCAATCTGTTCGCGGAGGAAGTCGTTGAAATGGCCAGTTGTTAGCTGCTTCAGCAAGTAGCCCGGATGTAGGCGGCCCGCCTTGACGCGGATGGCACCCATGAATCCGCCGAAGTAGAAATCTGTGTCCTCAGCGATCAACGCAACTTTGCCGACGTGATCTTTGCTGCCACTCGCGAGGCAAATGAAAATGTCGCCCTTTCTCAGCTTCTTCTCGTCGGAAAAGTCAGCTTTGGGCGACACGCGTTTGATGTCGTCTAAGTTCAGTTCGTAGCGGTCCTTGTTGATGTTGTTGGCCCGGAGAACTTGGACGCCTCCCTCGGAAACTTCGTCATCTTTCGAGAACACAACGCCACGCACCAGTTCGCAGATTTCGCCAAGAGGAACAGATGGGAACGATGAGGAGCTAACCGCGCCCTCCCGATACCGCTCGCCGCTCAGGTTGTAGTCGCCATTCGCCGCGATCTTTTCTTTGGGGACGATTAAGGACAAGGATGAAGGATGAGGGATGAAGGATGAAT
>JBBQVT010000087.1:0-16770 GCA_038211245.1 Desulfobulbales bacterium
CAAGATGATCCTCGACCAATTGGTAGTGAGAAGCTTACTGGTCAAGAAAGGTATCGTCTGCGACAAGGGACATATCGTATTGTTTACTCAATACAAGATCTGGAGTTAACGGTTTGGGTTGTAAAAATTGGCCATCGAAGGGAAATATACAGAACCTCAACGTGAGTTCTACGAAGGAAAAAGGGACATATCTCGTTTATCCGCTCTCCGTCTATTGTCTACAGCTTGCGTACTGATAGCCGTTTATAGGTAAGTGTATCGTTTCCACGCTGGAGCGTTGGAACGATATACTAATCAAATCCGGCAAAGGAGAAACTGCTTTTTCAAGATGGCACTAACGACAACGATCGGAGGTGTCGGAAAATTTGACATAAAAGAACGAAAGTTAGCGGTTTGTAATATTTATTGCTTCGATAACAATAAGTTACATACGTGGCCTACAAATTGCTAGCCACTAAACGGAAAAATTTTAGATATAGAAAAAACATTATCCCGACACTGAACCAGATGTTGTCCGTTAGTTCCGCATTGTGCGATTTACGGGAGCATGTTTCATCGGGTTTTAATAAACTGCACCGAAAACATTAGCAAGAAATCACGACATTATGAACTAGTTGACGAGGATAGCTGGAATGCAAAGCACACAAAGGATAGCCGGAGAAACAGGAGATCGTCGTCTCCATCAGCGTGTTATGGCCCCTGAACGGGCTCTTGTCGCAATATCCGAAGATTATTTCAGTTTGCCCTACAACCTGGCTGACATCAGCGAGGGTGGTATGGCTTTTCGCCACATCAACAACAGCTCATTCCCCCTGACCGAATGTCAGATGGATATATACTTGAATGAGGATTTGCAGATCAGCCGACTGCCGGTGACAGTGGTTTCCGATCAACATCTTGATGACAGTTTCAAGATCAAAAGGCGTTGCAGCGTCTGTTTCGGGGAGCTGACCGAGGACCAACGGTGGCAATTGCGAGCTTTTATCAACCGTCCTGCTGCAAAAGCAAAGTGAGGTTTCTGACGATTTTTAATCGATCCAGATAGGTCTCCCCACATAAAATTTACCAGAACATCCAATTCCTAGTAATCACAATATAAATTCCCAACCCAAGATTCGTCACTCCATGGGCAATGATCACTCCTTTAAGGTTTTTCAGCCGGATCAGTAAGAGGCAGTAGAGTAGCCCGGCAATGATCCCGACAATCACCCGGTGAGGCTCAAGACCAAATAAAACTGCCACCTCCAAAAACGAAAACCGGGTGAAAGCTCCGATGGGTTCGGAACGAAAATCTGGATTGATCAGATAGCGCATTAAAAAGGAGCGCCAGAACATCTCTTTCATAACCGGCACAACCAGGGATGACCCGAGCAAGCGTACCCCAATCAGTCCCATTGCAGCTACTTGTGATTCACCCAGGATTCTTTCATTTTGGGGTCGGACCAAGTCAACAGACTAATATCAAACAATAAAACCCCTCAAAAACCCCTCTTTCAGACCTTAAAGCCACCTTTTGGGTGTCCCAAAAGAAACTTTAAGACATTTACAATTTAAAAGTGAACGTTTCAGAAAAGAGATGGCCTAAGCGCTGGGGCGTCGAGTGTCACCCGGCAAATCGTGGAGCCCGCCGAAAAAGATGGACGCGAAGAATTAACTAGATGTAACTGGGTAAAGTTTAAGCCTAATATGGGGTGCCATATGCTCAAAGTCTTTGTCGTTTTGAAGAAGAAATAAATCATGTTCAATAGCTATCTGTGCAATTAAACAATCGATTGTACTTCTAACAGTAATTCCTTGTTTTCGGCAGGAAAAATATATCATGGCAGCTTTCTCGTATGTTATTATCGGGTCCTTGGGATTGAAAAACCGCTGACAATTGAGATATTCTTTTAAAAGGTTGTATTCTTTTTTGTTTTTTGCTCCCTGGAGAATTTCTTGATAAATTATGGACGTTATTCCAAAAGGAATTTCCTGCTCAATTACTTCCTTAAAGCATGAAACAGATTGGTTTTTGTTGCCTTTGAAAAAATCTATCAGGATAGATGTATCAACAAGGATCATTTTTCTTCCCTGCAAGCTTTGTAATCATAATTATCCCGAAATTCTATCTTCCCTGCTACTTCCAACAGGTTGCGACGTTTTCTGGACGTTATGAATTCCTGCAATGCAAGCGCAATAACATCCTTTTTTGTCCTTACACCACTTAACACTATAGCTTCCTGTATAAGGGCGTCATCAAGTATCACGTTTGTTCTCATCATACACCTCCTTATACACATAACGATGCGCGAAATGAGTGTATTTGTCAAGACCGGCGAGGTCTGTTTACAGGAAAACATCAACGGCTATCATATAAGCAACCAATTTAGTGGTTACTACTAATGTCGCTCTGTTCCGGTTTCCCCTGCCCGGTTCTTCCAAAATAGAATTTTAAAAACGCGATAGATCAGAAGGATGACGCAACCAGCAAAAGCCACAGTAATCCTTAAGTTGACAAACGACCCACCTCGCCGTACAATTCTGTACAAAGCGTCCGTCACTCAATCTATGAAGGCAAGCTATGAATAATACATTATTGCCAGAAATATTAAGGATTTTAAAACATCAAAAATTCCAGTATTCACACCAACTGAATTTTTAAGCATGCTCGAATCACTTACATAAAATGTGCAACCAGAGGGAAAGAGGGAACAAACTACGTTTTTTCAAGACGTAGATAGCAACATATAGAGGTGTCGGAAAATTTTACATAAAGGTAAGAAAATTAGGCTTATGTGGTAATTATTGTTTTGATAACAATATGTTGCATCTATGGTGTAAAAATTGCCGACCCCTAAGCGGAAGATTGCAGAAATGCACGGAAATATAATCAAGGTGACGAAGGGAACTGGAATGCAAAGCATGGAAAGGATAATAGCAGAAGCAGGAGAGCGTCGTGTCCACCAGCGGATTATAGTAGTCTCAGATAACTATCTGGATGACAGTTTCAGGCTCAAAAGGCGTTGCAGCGTTCGTTTTGATAGGCTGACTCAGGATCAGCGGGAGCAGCTTAAAGCCTTTATCGCTAAATATGTTGCATCCGGCAGATAAAATTTACCAAAACATCCAATTTCCGGTAACCACGATATAAATTCCCAACCCAAGATTAGTCACTGCATGGGCAATGATCACTCCTTTGAGGTTTTTCTGCCGGATCAGCAAGAGGCCATAGAGCAGCCCGGCAATGATTCCGACAATCACCCGGTTATGCTCAAGACCAAACAAAACTGCCACGCCCAAAAACGAAAACCAGGTGAAAGCTCCCATGGGTACGGAACGAAAATCAGGATTGATCAGATAGCGCATTATAAAGGAGCGCCAGAACAATTCTTCCATAACCGGTACTACCAGGGACGATCCGAGCAAGCGTACTCCAATTAACCCAATTGCTGCTATGTGTGATTCACCTAGAGCATAGGGATTAAAAGTGGCGCCTTCTCCCACTTGAAAAAAATAGTGTTCTGGGACAATCCAGATAATGAGTACCAGAACTCCACAAAAAAAAGCCATTAAGAACTCGCTTAAAGAAAGACCGGAAGAAAAATCAGCAGTATATCTTTTCCGCTAGTACCAAAGTAAGACTCCGACGATGATGGTTTTAGTGATATACAGGTAAGGACTGAGTGTTAGAAAAAACCGGGCTGGCTCAGTTAGTAATAAAAAGAGTGCAAATGGGAGTATGTATGGAAGCCAGGGTTTTTCCCAGAGTTGCTTTAGACGATCATTTTGTATTCTCATTAATTTGCACTTATGTCATGTTTATTGAGTAAGTCATGTAAAGTGGGACGGCTGATCTCAAGAATTTTGGCTGCCTGGCTAATATTATTACCGGTGAGAGCCAGCGCCCGGTGGACAGCACTTTTTTCCGCTGTCTCTCGGGCCTCTTTTAAAGTGGAGAGTTTTTGACCTTTTCCCTCCATGGGCATATCTTCAAGTCCCAGATGAACAGAGGTGATTATGCTGTCCATGGTTGTTCCCAATGCTCGACGGATGCGATTTTGTAATTCCCGTACATTGCCCGGCCAGTCGTGAACACTGAGTGCGCCAAGCGCTGAAGGGGAAAAAGATATTTGGCCTCTACGTAGTTTGCGTGCCTCCTCTTGCAAAAAGTTATGGGCCAGGAGCAGGATGTCCTCCGGCCGTTCCTTGAGGTCGGGAATTTTGAGGGGTACAACATTTAAACGGTAGAACAGGTCTTCTCGGAAAGTTTTTTGTTTGACGGCTTTTTCTAAATCAATATTTGTCGCGGCCATTATCCGCACGTTCAGTGAAACCGTTTTGTTTCCGCCAAGTCGTTCAATGGTTGATTCCTGGAGGACACGAAGGAGTTTTACCTGCAGGAGCAGCGGCAATTCGCCAATTTCATCTAAAAAGATCGTTCCGTTATCCGCCAGCTCGAACTTGCCGATTTGCCGTCCTGCGGCTCCGGTAAAGGCGCCTTTCTCGTGGCCAAAGAGTTCACTTTCCATCAAATTTTCAGGAATTGCGCCGCAGTTAATGATTATCAGCGGTTTGTCTGCTCTTTTACTCAGACTGTGTACCGCCTGGGCCGCAATCTCCTTGCCGGTGCCTGTGCTACCGGAGAGCAGCACCGGATAGTCGGTTTTGCTGGCGTGTTTCAGGCGTTGAAAGAGTTTGACCATAACAGGCGAAATGCCGATCATGCCGCAGAGTGAACCGCTTTGGCAGCTTTCCTTTTGGAGTCTGCGGTTGGCCTCCTCCAGTGCATAGATATGAAACGTACGGCAAAGAATGATTTTCAGTATATTGAGATCAATGGGTTTGGCATAAAAGTCGGCGGCGCCGAGCTGAATAGCCTTCATCGCATTCTCATTTTCGGCATTGCCGGTGATGACAATTACCCGAGTGTGGGGAGCCAGGGAAGATATCTGTTCCAGAAGTACAAACCCCTGCAGCGGGGTGTCGGGGTAAGGTGGCAGGCCAAGGTCGAGAGTTGCTACAGGAAAAACACCTGAAGCCAGCAGAGGTTTAGCTTGTTCTGCGTCAGAGGCAATAGTAATCTCGTATTCTTTATCCAAACCCCAGCGGAGCTGTTTGGCCACCGAATTTTCATCTTCAATCACAAGGAGTTTCTTTTTCATAAGCAAAGGTCAAGGTGAATACAGCAATTCCCAATTTGATGGAGCAACATACGAGAAACCTACGATTTAGTCTTCATCTCGACCCGGCTACCCCTTGGAATGTGGTTTGAGGGGTAGTACCGGCAACTTGGCCGGAAGAATTATGACTAAATTTGCCAAGAATCACTCTGACTATTTAAAAACCAGTCACGTAAAGGCAGAGTACAGCCTTTCGCCCTTTCGGACAAGTTTCTAGAAGGGACCTGTTCTTTGATATTGGATGTTTTGCCACCTGTCAGCAGAGAAGTACCTTCATGTCGGTGGCAATCACCTGGAGGATGACCTCCATGGAAGGGACGATAAACCTTTTGAATGCTCCCCCTGATACTCTCCCATAAAGACACTTTAAGGTCCAATGCAGTGCCTATATCCGTGAGGTGACGTCTCTGTACGTAGAGCGCGAACAACTGGGAATCAAGGTCAGCAGCTGCGGTTTGTGCCAGACCAAGGTTCCCTGTGAGGAGCGGAATCCTCTTGGCATGAAAAAAGAGTGAATACCTTCGGACAGCCTCCTCGGGCCGCAGTCGAAGTCACAATTGAGTTTACCGGCTGTTATGACAATATTGATGGTAGTCGGAGGGCATTGCACCTCTTCCGGATCGACCTGAGCGATATTTGATAACTTATGGATACTGCAGCGTTATGGACAGTTCGTTGGCATGCTTCTATCGATGAGGTGCAGCGCCGGCAGTGGGACAAGCTGGCCCTGCCGTTGTCGACACCCTTGCTGGAATGGCAATGGCTGCATCACCTGGAAGCATCCGGCAGTATCTCGCCCCGTTTCGGCTGGCAACCGCAGCACCTCACCTTCTGGCAAGGCCAGGAACTGGTTGCGGCGGCACCGCTGTATCTGAAAACCCATAGCGACGGGGAATTTATATTCGACCATTGGTGGGCGCAATTGGCGGCGGAATATGGGGTAAGATATTATCCCAAGCTGATCGGCATGAGTCCGGCAACGCCGTCCGTGGGATATCGCTTCCTGATGGCGGATGGCCTTGATCAGCCCGCCTTGATGCGCAGCATGGTTGCGGCCATCGATCGGTTTTGCCAACAGGAGCAGCTGTCCTGCTGCCATTTCAATTACGTTGACGTACCTTGGTTTGCCGGTTTACCGTCGCACGGGTTTATCGGCTGGCAGCATCAATCCTACCTGTGGAGAAATTGGCATTTCGCCTCTTTTGAGGAGTATTTACAGACCTTTAAATCGGTGCAGCGGCGCAATATTCGGCGTGAACGGCGGAGCATGGCGAAGCAGGGCATCGAGATACGCACCTTCACGGGCGATGCAATTCCAGCCGATATGGCTGCCGCCATGTATCGCTTCTATCTCAACACCAATGATCGCTACGGTCCCTGGGCGGCCCGCTTTCTCAATGGCGATTTTTTTACCCGAATCTTTGAGGACTACCGGCACCGTTTATTGATCATTGCCGCCTTCAACGGCCCAAACCCGGTCCCCATCGCCATGTCGATGCTGCTGGTGAAGGATCGCCACCTGATCGGCCGCTATTGGGGTTGCACGGGGCCGGTCAAAGACCTGCACTTCAACATGTGCTTTTATGCGCCCATAGAGTGGGCCATTGACAACGACATCGAAACCTTCGATCCCGGCGCCGGTTCGCCGCACAAAATTTATCGTGGCTTCGAGGCGGTATCCAATACCAGCCTGCACCGCTTCTATGACCTGCGGCTGAAGTTTATTTTCGAGCAGCTCATCGATCGGGTAAACACCATGGCGGTAGGAGATATCGATGCTTTGAACCACCATTTACCCTTTGCCAAGAAAGACTTTCTGCCGCCCCCCGCCGCCGGAGAGTAGAAGCCGTTCCAGCCATTTGAGAAGAAAGCATGGATCAAAACTTTCTCGCAGATGGTTGAAACACTCGGAAAGGCGATAAAGGAATGGACCGGCGAATAACAACCGGTTCTGTGCGGCAAAAAGGACTGTTATGCAAGGCGAGGGAGCGGTGGCTGCAGCTCCTCGGGGGAGCTGCAGCCACCATGTTGGTAAAGATCAAACGCCGATCGTGGGCGATGTTTGTGCTTTGCCGCCACGTTTTGTGAACAGGCGGATCACCACGACAAAAAACAGCGGGATAAAAAAGATGGCCAGCGCCGTCGCCGAAAGCATGCCGCCAAGTACGCCGGTGCCGATGGCATGCCGGCTGTTGACCCCGGCGCCGGTGCTGATGGCCAGCGGCAGGACGCCGAGCATAAAGGCCAGGGAGGTCATCAGGATGGGGCGGAGCCGCTGGCGACAGGCCTTGCCGGTGGCCTCGACCAGATCCTTGCCCTTGTCATAGCGGCGTTTGGCGAACTCGACGATGAGGATGGCATTTTTCGCTGACAAACCGATGGTGGTCAGGAGGCCGACCTGGAAATACACGTCGTTTTCCAGACCGCGGAAATAGGTGGCGAGCAGGGCACCTAAGACGCCGATAGGTACCGCCAACATGACCGAAAAGGGCACCGACCAGCTTTCATAAAGGGCGGCGAGCGACAAAAAGACCACCAACAGAGAAATGGCATACAGGCCAGGTGCCTGCGTGCCGGCCTGCATCTCCTGGAAGGATGCACCGGTCCACTCGTAGCCGATACCGACCGGCAGCTTGGCGACCAGCTGGCCGATCAGGTCCATGGCAGAGCCGCTGGACTTGCCGGGGGCCGCTTCACCGACGATCTCGAAGGCCGGATTGCCGTTATAGCGCTCCAGACGGGGTGAACCAAAACTCCAATTACCGTTGGTAAAGGTCGAAAAGGGTACCATCGCACCTTTATTATTGCGGACATACCAAAGTCCGAGATCCTCCGGCTGCATCCGGAAGGGCGCTTCGGCCTGCAGATACACCTTTTTTACCCGGCCATGGTGCAGAAAGTCGTTCACATAACTCGAACCCCAGGCTATGGAAAGGGTAGCGTTGAGGTCGCCGATGCTGACGCCCTGAGCCATGGCCTTTTCATAGTCGATATCGACGTTGTACTGCGGCGTATCCTCCATGCCGTTTGGCCGGACCCGGGTCAGATCTTGATTTTTGGCGGCCATGCCGAGCAGTTGGTTACGCGCCTCAAGCAGTTTCTCGTGGCCGAGGCCACCCCGATCCTCCAGGAAAAAGTTGAAACCGGTCGCTGAGCCAAGAGCCGGAATAGCCGGGATGTTAAAGGCAAAGACCATTGCCTCTTTAATCTGCGAAAAGGACCCCATCGCTCGGCCGATGATGGCTTTGACCGATTGGTCAGGACCTTTTCGCTCCTTCCAATCGCGCAGCTGCGCAAAGACCATGCCGGTGTTCTGGCTCTGGCCGGCGTAGCTGAAACCGGCGACGGCAAAGGCCGATTTGACGTTCACCGCTTCTTTGCTGAGGTAATGGTTACGCACGGTATTCAGGACAGCCTGGGTACGTTCCAGAGTTGCTCCGGTGGGAAGCTGCACCATGGTGAGAAAGACGCCTTGATCTTCCTCGGGGATAAAAGAGGTGGGGAGTTTGGTGAACATATAGGCGGTGCCGCCTATCAACACCAGGTAGACGAGGGCAAATCGACCGGTGCGTTTGAGGATGTAGCCGATACCGCTGCGATACCTGTCGGCATTACGCTCAAAAAAGCGATTAAACCATCCGAAGAATCCGCGTTTCTGAATATGTGCGCCTTTTTGTACCGGTTTCAGCAGGGTGGCGCAGAGGGCGGGGGTCAGGATCAGGGCCACCAGTACCGACAGTACCATGGCTGAAACGATGGTCAGCGAGAACTGCCGGTAAATGGCACCGGTGGAGCCGCCGAAAAAGGCCATCGGCACGAAGACCGCGGACAGGACCAGGGCAATGCCGACCAGGGCGCCGGTGATCTGGTCCATGGACTTGCGGGTGGCCTCCAGTGGTGATAACCCCTCCTCAGCCATGATCCGCTCGACGTTTTCGACAACAACAATGGCATCATCAACGAGAAGTCCAATAGCCAGTACCAGACCGAACATGGTCATGGTATTGATCGAGTAGCCAAACACCGACATGACCCCGAAGGTGCCGAGAAGAACAACCGGCACGGCGATGGTCGGAATGAGGGTTGCCCGGAAATTCTGGAGGAAGAGATACATGACCAGAAAAACCAGGATAATCGCCTCGATCAGGGTCTTGACCACCTCTTGGATCGAAATCTTAATAAAGGTGGTTGTGTCGTAGGGGTAGACTATCTTGACGCCGGTCGGGAAGTAGGGCTCGAGTTCGGCGATCTTGGCCTTGACCGCCTCGGCGGTGGCCAGGGCGTTGGCCCCGGTGGCAAGCATTATAGCCATGCCGGCGGCGGGTTGGTTGTTGAAGGTGCTGAGGGTGGCGTAATTCTCGGCGCCGATCTCCACCTGGGCGACATCTTTTAAGCGGATCTGGGCGCCATCCGGTTTGACTTTCAGGAGAATTTCGGCGAATTCCTCCGGCGAACTCATTTTGGTTCTCGCCATCATCGTGGCGCTGACCTGTTGTCCGGCAACCGAGGGGGTACCGCCAAGATTGCCGACGGCGACCTGATTGTTCTGGGCCTTGATGGCCGTAGCCACATCACTTGGCGTCAGTTGGAAGCTGTTGAGTTTGTTGGGATCAAGCCAGATGCGCATGGCGTATTGACTGCCGAAGACCTGGATGCTGCCGACGCCCGGTGTCCGGCTGAGGGGATCGCGGAGGGTGGTGACCATGTAGTCACCCAGATCGAAATTGATCATGCTGCCGTCGGTGGAAATGAGACCGATGATCATCAGAAAGGTGGAATTCGATTTATTTACCTGGATGCCCTCCTGCTGCACCTCCTGCGGCAACAGGGCGACTGCCTGCTGCAGCTTATTCTGCACCTGCACCTGGGCGATGTCGCCATTGGTACCGGCATCGAAGGTCATGGTGATGGTGATATTGCCGGAGGAGGAACTCTCGGACTTCATGTAGAGAAAATTATCCAGACCGGTCATGCTTTGTTCGATGATCTGGGTGACGCTGTTCTCGATGGTTTGGGCCGAGGCACCGGGGTATTTGGTGGTGATCCGCACCGATGGCGGGGCGATTTCCGGATACTGGGAAATAGGCAGCTTCACAACCGAGATGGCGCCCGCCAGCATAATGACGATGGCGATAACCCAGGCAAAAATAGGGCGATCGATAAAAAATCTAGCCATAACTTATTCCGCCTTCTTTGCAGGGGTCTGTGTTGTCGGAGCCGCCTGCTTCTCTGCTCCGGGTTGTGGGGGGGCAATTTTTACCGGCACACCCGGACGAATCTTTTGCAGGCCGGCGACGATGAGTTGCTCACCCTCGCTCAGTCCCTTGGTTATCATAATCTGATCGCCAATATTTTGGCCGGTTTCGACGGGACGAGCCTCGACCAGGGACTGATTATTGACCAGCATGACCATAGCCTGGCCTCGATTATTGCGGATAATACCGGCCTGTGGTACGAGGATCGTTGTCTGCGGGCGGTCCGAGGTCAGGCGGGCGCGGACAAACATCCCCGGCAGCAGTTCGTGGCGCGGATTGCCGATAATGGCGCGGATGGTCACCGTACCGGTCGATTGATCGACTGAGACATCGGAGAATTCAAGAACCCCGGTCTCACTGTATACCGAGTTATCGTCAAGGACCACTTTGACCTCGGTTTTCAGTTGTTCCTGGTTGTCCACCTTCTGGGCCAGCAGTTTTCTTTTTAACTGGAGGAGTTCGCTCGAGGACTGGCTGACATCGACATACAGGCGATCCAGTTGCTGGATAGTGGCAAGGGCCGTTCCCTGTTGGGCGGTGACCAGGGCTCCCTCTGACACCTGTGATTTACCGATACGGCCGGCAATCGGGGCCGTCACCCGGGTGTATTCGAGGTTGATCCGGGCATTCTGTACTGCCGCCTTAGCGGCCGCAACTTCGGCCAAAGTCTGTTTCCAGGTGGCCTCCGCATCGATTTGTTCCTGTTCGCTGACCGCTTTGTTGCGAACAAGGGTGAGATAGCGGGTCGACCTGAGCCGGGCCGAGTATTCCAAGGCCTCGCTTTTCGCCTGGGTCGCCTCAGCGATGGCCAGAGCAGCTTGATAGCTCGCAGGATCGATCTGATACAAGAGTTCCCCGGCCTTGATCACGCTGCCCTCAGTGAACAAGCGTTTCTGGACGATGCCGCTGACCTGGGGGCGGACCTCGGCCACACGGTAGGCTGCGGTCCGTCCCGGCAGTTCGATGCTGAGGGGTGTTTGTTGTGAGGTGACCGGTACGGTGGTGACTTCAACTGCCATGGGGGTGGCGGCAGTGGGTGGCGGACCTTGCTTGGCATCCTTGCAGGCAAAGAGGAACAGGCCGGCAGTCAGGGCCAGTAAGGGGAACGATATTTTTTTTCCAAAATTGTCCATATTTAAGTATCCTTAATTACTTATCCTTAGTAAACCGCGAGATAAAGAGGGCCGGGGCGGATGAATGGTTAGCATTTTATTGCATCCCAGCAGGCATCCGCCATCTGCTGGAGCAATTGCTGGTCAAATTCGATGAACCCGAGGATATGGTCGCGGGTGGCCGAGATGAGACTGCCGATAAAGAGGGCGAAAAGGATGGCAATCGGTAGGTTTTTGATGACTCCCTCGGCAATGCCCTTTTCAAAAAGACTTTTAATGGTTTCGCAGCCATAACCGTTATCTGTGGATTGCGAGAAGATCTTATCCCGGCGCAGGGCAACGCCATAGGGAGAGTCGTAGAATTGGCCGATAAATTTAAATTCCATCGGGTTGGCGATAAAAAAACCGATCAGACCGGTAAAATAGTGATAAAGGCGAAGGCGGATCGACTGATTCAGCGGATAATCCTTCATCAGCACCCCATTCAAGCGGGTCTCGACATCTTTAAAAACCTCCTGGATGAGCTGGTCTTTATCGATAAAATATCGGTAGATGGTACCGGTGCCGACACCGGCCCTGGCGGCTATCATCGCCGTTGGCGAACCGTGGAAGCCATTCTCGGCGATCAAATCCATGGCAGCTTTGAGAATGGCTGTGCGTTTGTCGATGTTTTGGCTCTGCATAGATAAAAACTGTAAGATGAGATTGGCGGAGTGAATGTTCAGTCCATGCCTATACCGTGCAAATGATTACCTGTCAAGCTGTTTCAAAAAAGGCTGATCCGTGAAAGTTTTATTTGACTCAGAGATTATCGGTTTCTTCATTTATACGGAAGGAGCACACAGGTCTTCGTCCTTGTATGGGCAGCACAGAATCGGTCACGGTTACTGACAGGAAAATTGCAAAAAACGGCCCGAAAGAGTAGTCTGGTGGCAAACGTCTCGATGGATATCAACGGGGAGGTGTTTTGTCGGCGACGGCTTTTAAAATGTCGCCCACCTCTAACACAAGGAGCAGGAGAAATCATGAAGCATTATCTTCAAGTCTTTAAACCGCGTGAGAATGATCCCCTTACTGTACTTGTGGCCAAGGAGGAGGATCTTCATGAGAATGGCAGTATTCTTACCAAGAAGTCCAAAGAGAAAGTGGTCTCTTTCACTGAGGTATGCAAAATCATTTTTGGTGATGGCTTTTTGTTTCAGACATTAACGCCACATGAGATGAATATGCATTCGTTAGGGGAGCGGATAGCTCGTTTTGCAACGCGTCCTTTTCCTGCTCCCTCTTTGATTGAGTTTATGGCTGTTACTAAAGAGTTGCTGGCTGGGCGTGAACTTCTTAACTGCAGTGAATATTCTGAGCGATTTTATCAAAAAGGCGGCCTGTCGCCCGCTGCTTTCCGGGTGTATCAGCGTTATGGTGATGACGTTATTGTCTCAAGTGAGCGAACGCATTTTGTCGGCGACGTTATGCTCCTTGGAACTTTTATGAAGATGGTAGAAGCTTTTAACCGGTTTGGCGAAGAAACCGATTTTAACTTAGATTTTCTCGGTGAGTTGTCGCAAGCGCGACGTACAATTGAAGCAGAGGCGGCTGTTACGTCGGTTTTTCATGAGCATTATCGGCCTATTGTTTTGACTCTTCCCTATTTTGATGGAAACCATCGATATCCCCCTGTTCCGGTTTTGTTGCAACCTGGTGATGTTGTGTGGAACACCAACGCTGAAGCCATCTATCTTTTAAACGAGTATACCGTTTTGGATTATAAAATAGGCGTTAAAAGCGCTGTGCCAAACCGCACTTTTATTAAGACAACGGGGAACAATTGTAGTGCCACGACGCTGGTGGGTTATGGGAGGAAATTGCAAAGTATTCTGCGTTGCGGCAGGCGAGGCGTTTTTTTTGGACCCACATAAGCCGTCGTTCAATCCTCGTATGGAATCCGCTACGGATTTGCGTCGTTATCTGCTCATCTTGTTTATCTTCTGCTCATTCTTATAGTGACAATATTAGTAGAGTTTTCTCTCTACTGTGCGGTCATATCTGACTAATGGAGGCGACGATTATGGCAACTAAAGAAGAACTATGCAAAAAGATAGAACAAGTCTTCCCCAGAGCAGGAGTTTGCGGGATTGATTTTGATGTCGAATATGATAAAAATGTAGACGCATGGACAGTGGATCTGCACCATGAAAATCATCATTTGCGAACATTCATTGAAACAGATGAGGCTAAAAGCTGCCTGGATGGAAAGTCGTGCATCCCTCTCGGTATGCAAATTGCTCAACTCAAGCAAAACTTCGACATGCTTTCCGGTGCTGAATAAGAGAAATCAAGGGATCCGTTCAGGGGCGAAGGAGAGTTCAATGATTACCGGAGGGTTGCCAATCGGTGGCCCCTCCGGCATATGCGTCATTGAACCGGTGCTGCCCCGACTTGGAAAAATCCTGTTACTTTAGGATTCAAGGGGAAAAAATCCAAAAGAAATGGCCAGTGTATAACTCCAGGGCGTGATCATCTCGCTATGCTTTTCTCCATCCCGGGTGGGAATGCCATATGTCGCTCAAGAACCTGAATATCCTCTTCAATCCTCAAAGGATTGCCGTTATCGGGGCAAACGAGGACGACACGTCGATCGGCTATCACATCTTCAGGAACCTCATAGGGAAAGGCTTCAAAGGCATTGTGCATCCGGTTAATCCCAGCATGCGAGGTGTGCAAGGTGTTGAAGCGTACCGAAAAATCACCGATATCCCCCATCCGATTGATCTTGCTTTAGTGGCAAACGATCCGGACAATCTGCTGACGGTTCTTGCGGACTGCGGCCAAAAAGGGGTAAAAGGGGTCACCATCCTTGCCCCAGACTATACCTACCGAGTCCAACAGCCATCTCTTATCGACCAACAGATCAAGAAATTGTCGGCCTTTTACGGATGCCGGGTGTTGGGCCCCAATTCTCTCGGATTTCTCAGGCCGGCCATCAACCTTAATGCCAGCCTCTATCCGGAAATTCCGCAGAAGGGCAATATTGCCTTTATTTCTGAAAGCGGCATTTTTTCCACGGCCTTTCTTGAACACGCCATCAGTAAAAAAGTCGGTTTCAGCTATTTCATCTCCTTGGGCTCAAAGCTTGATATCAATATCGCCGACACCATTGATTTTCTCGGTGGCGATGGCGAAACCAGAGCGATATTTCTCTTTCTCCAGACCATCAAAAATGGTCGAAGATTCATGGCTGCGGTTCGTAACTTCGCGCGGAATAAGCCCATTGTTGTTGTCAAACCCGGAAAATCAGGCAACTTCTCCCTGCTGCCCCTTGCTGATTCCGATACTTTGGTAGGAGAGGATCTGGTTCATGAAGCCGTGTTTAAAAGGGCCGGCTGCCTCCGGGTAAACAGTATCGTCGATCTTCTTTCCATGGTTGAGACAATTGCCAAACAAAACCGGCCAAAGGGCAAGCGTTTGATGATCATTGCAAATTGCCTCGCCCCGGCGGAAATGGCACTTGATGCGTTGAAGGCAATGGGCGGCATGCCGGCGACACCGAGCGCAAAGACCCTGGAGACGATCAGTGCCGGTTTCGCAATTCGGCGGCAGTTGCATAACCCGCTCTCCCTCCTGGCAGATGCGACGGCTGAGGATTATCAGGTGGCCATTGAAAACTGTCTGCAGGATGCTGAGGTCGACGGCGTCATGGTGATCTGCATTCCCTTTCCCGGTGTAGAGGTAAAAAGGATAGCGGAAACTATTGTGGCCGCCACTAAAAATCATCCGCGAATTCCCTTGTTTTCCACCTGGTTTGGCGAAGAAACCGTCCTTGACCACTTGGCAATTCTCAATAATGCAGGAATACCAGCCTATTCGACACCGGAGCAGGCGGTAAAGAGCTTCATGTACATGTATCGTTATGACTATAACCTGAAGCTTCTCCAGGAAACCCCTGGAATCCTTGTCAAGGATTTTTCCCCCAAGCTGGACGTTGCAAAAAATATCATCAGCGGTTGTTTAGAGCAGAGACGGTTTACTCTCCATGCCGATGAGGCGAATGCAATCATCAAATCCTTCGGTATCCCGATCGTCAAGACGATCAGAGTCAACAGTGCCGAAGAGGCGGTCAGTGCCTCCCGGTTTATCGGATATCCGGTGGCAATGAAAATAGATGCTCCAAAAAGCGGCTACAGGAAGCTGGAAGAACAGGTTTTTATTCACCGGAAAGACGATGATGAGGTGCGACAGGCTTTCAGCATACTGCAGGATCGGGTGTTTTCCCTCAAAGATCCTGAGGCATTGATATTTGTGCAGTCGATGGTAACCAAGCGCGGATACGACCTGATGATCGGCGCCCAAAAAAGCCCGAGCTTCGGCACCGTTATTTCATTCGGCCTCGGCGGCAAGAATTTTCTAGCCGAAAGGGACTTCTCCATCGGCCTCCCGCCTCTGAACCAGACTCTTGCCCGGAGGATGATGGAGGAAACCAAGATATATCTTTACCTGCAAAACCTTGTCTCCTTTCAGGGTGGGCTGTGCTCCTTAGAGGAGATACTTGTGCGGTTTTCACAACTGATTATCGATCTTCCGCAAATTGGTTCAATAGACATCAATCCCTTGATAATAATGAATGATGACTGCATTGTCCGGGATGTGGCCATGCACATCGATAAAAGCCTGCCAAAAGAATACCGATGGGCTCAAGGGGATCTCTGCCCCCTGCACCTTTCAATTCCACCGTATCCGTTTAAATACGAGAAAGACGTTGCATTGAAAAACGGCACAATTGTTCATATCCGTCCGATTCGCGGCGAAGACGAGCCGGCCTTACGACATTTTTTCGAAACACTGTCCAAGGAATCCGTTTTCTTTCGGTTCGGCCAGCAGCGCATCAATATGCCCCATGACCATCTTGCCAGGTTTTGTCAGGTAGACTATGATAGGGATCTTGCCTTCCTGGCATTTGTGGGCGGCAAAGAGGAAACCATTATTGGCGATGTGCGGCTGAATAGCTTTGCCGATCTTGAGAGCGCCGAATTGTCCTTTATAGTAGCCGATGCTTGGCAAGGACAGGGAGTCGGCAGCATGCTCATGGATTTTAGTATCGGGGTAGCAAAAGAGATAGGACTGAAAACACTCCTGATGGAGATTACCAAGAGCAATACACGGATGATCCGCTTCGGCTATAAATATGACTTCGGGCGGCTACCGGGCAACAAAGATGATGATATGGAGGAGCTGCAACTTGAGATCGGC
>JBBQVT010000088.1:0-16724 GCA_038211245.1 Desulfobulbales bacterium
CGTCGGTTACGGCAAACTGCCACAATTCGAGAAAGACCCGAGAGGCAAAACGTGACCAAAGGCAACAGCGATAGGCACACTCAAGAGTCCCACGCCATCGCACCACCCCAACGCCGGCAACAACATCTTGCCCGCCAAAGAGGTGGACTTCCCCTTGAACAAGAGTCTCAAGCCCGGAAGCACAACCGGCAACCACGTCATAGATTTTTTGGTTCTCAAAAGCCTTTTCCTTCCCTCCAAACATCATTTCGCCTCATATGATTTCATGTTTCGCCTGCACCTCACTAGCCCTTCACCGCCAACAGCCTTGAAAAAACCCTTCTCCCGGGACGGTTGCGAGTCCAACAATCTTTTCCTGACAATTTCTACTTGACCTCTGCATGAATACGACTAAAGTAGAAACTGCTCAACAGCTTATTCAAAAAGCAACCACCCAAATTATCTATCTTACAACATCCTCAGCAACAGGAGATCCTATGTACAAAAGAATTATGACCACCATCACCCTCTCAGCACTACTGGCATCCCTTCTTCTCTTTGGTGCCGGTTGCAGCAAGAAAAACGTCATTCCACCGGAAAATTCCGGGTCTGAAGCTGATGCGGCTGGTGGCAAAAACGGCAAATACCCTCTCGCTGAAGGAGGATTTTCCCAAGAACGCATGCCTAAAGTCGGTACCCTTGACGACAAGATGGGAAACAACAGTAGCTTTGCCGATCAACAGTCTGACGAATACAAGAGAAAACATGGACGATGCTCAGATAACCTTTTTCCGGTGTATTTTGATTTTGATCAGGCTGGCATTCGCCCCGACATGGTCCAGGTAGTAACTCGCAACGCCGAGTACCTCAAAACCGTTCCCGGCAAAAGGGTCGTTATAGAGGGGAACTCGGACGAAAGAGGCACCAATGAGTATAATATGGCTCTTGGCGAGAGAAGAGCTATCAACGTGCAACAGTATCTTACCAATATGGGAATTGATGCCGGTCGTATGCAAACCTTGTCGTATGGTGAAGAAAAACCACTCTTCACCGGACAGGACGAGGAGGCTTATAGCGGTAACAGACGTGTTGATTTCATAATCAAGTAGTAAAAGCCGAACTCTCCGGCCTCATCTCCTGTCGGGGCCGGAGTTAAATCCCATCCTTTTTGGCGATTTCCCCAAGTATCCTGAGGACAACGATCTCAAGCGGGATTTCCGTGGTGTCAATGAGAAGTGCATCTTCAGCCTGTTTGAGTGGGGCAATCGACCTATTGCGATCGTTCTTGTCGCGCTCAAGAGTCAACTCTAGAATCTCCTGCAAACTGGCGGCAACACCCTTTTTTTGTAGCTGTTCAACGCGTCTTCTCGCCCTTTCCTCCGGTTTTGCATCAAGGAAGAATTTATACGCCGCATCCGGAAATACCACCGTTCCGGTATCCCTCCCTTCGGCAACAATTCGCCCTTTTACCCCGCACTCCCGCTGTATTTCCGTGAGAACATCGCGAACCACCGGAACAGCGGATACCCGGGAGGCAAGCATGGCCATCTCCGGGGTTCGAATACAATCACTCACATCTTCGCCATTAACAAAAACCCCGACATCACACTGCTCATTTACCGCAAGAACCAACTCAATACGCATCGCCTTCAAGGCGTTGGCGATATCTCCTTGGTTATCAAGATCGATAGCATGACGCTGCAGATACCAGCCAACAGCCCTATACATCGCGCCGGTATCGAGGTAGGCAAAGCCGGTTGCAGAAGCCACCTTTTTAGTCACTGTTGATTTTCCTACACCAGCGGGACCGTCAATGGTGATGATGTTCCTTTTTTCAAACATACATGAGCTCAGCAAGGCATTCGGCCAGGGTTCTGACAAACCTCTTATTTTCTTCTTCGGTGCCGATGGTGACCCGAATGAACGTGTCAAAACCATAGGCGCTCATTGAACGAACAATAACCCCTTGGGTCAGCATGCTCTTGTAAAGCTGGTCGGCATCGCCATGCACATCGATCAGAAAAAAATTGGTCTGCGATGGGTAGCTTGTGCATCCCAAACCTTCCACCGCACGGCTCAAAAACACAAGCCCTTCTTTGGTGCGGGACAGAGTACGTTCATAATGTTCTTCATCGCCTAAAGCAGCCAAGGCACCCACTTGAGCCATCTGGTTGATATTAAAAGGTTGGCGCACTTTCCCGAGGCAAGCGGCAATCTCTTTGGCCATCAGTGCGTAACCGATCCTCAACCCTGCCAAACCGTAAACTTTGGAAAAGGTGCGTAAAAACACCACAGGACAACGTCCGGCAATATTGCGTATAAGAGAATAAATATCGACTCGCTGTTGCTTGTCTGCGAAATCGATGTATGCCTCGTCAAGCACCACGATGACTGTCTCGGGAATATCGCTGAGAAACTGGTAAAGATCGACGGGCGGGATGGTTGTGCCGGTAGGATTATTAGGATTATCGACGAAAATCAACCGGGTTTTATCAGAGACCATCTCCTTGATAAGCACCAGATCATGGTGCATATCTTTGAGTGGAACCACGTAATTAATCCCGCCTCGAACCTGTACAAACTTTTGATACATGAGGAAAGACGGATGGCTGGTAATAACCTCATCGCCTTCCTGCACAAAGGCCTTTACCAGAAAATCAATTATTTCATTGGAACCGTTCCCCAGGACAACCTCGGTTGCGTCTACACCTACTTTCTCGGCTAGGGCCTTAACCAGACTATAGCATGACGCATCGGGATAACGGTGTAAATTTAACAATTCTGAACGAATGGCCCGCACCGCCTTTGGTGATGGCCCCCAGGGGTTTTCATTTGAAGCGAGCTTGATTGACCCGCTGATCCCAAACTCCCTTTCCAGTTCACTCTGAGGTTTTCCGGGAGGATACGGTGTAATTGCAGCAATATTTCCTGGAATTTTAATTTTCAAAATAACACCGTAAAAAAGGTCTTGATTCTCTTGTCCATAGAAAAAAATCTCTAAACATCCAGGGCTCTTTTACCAAGTTGCAGGCCTTGCTCAAGGTTATACCCCACTTGAAGCAACATCTCTTCCTGAAAGTGCCGCCCTTGCAGTTGAACCCCAACAGGCAGACCTGCTGCAGTAAACCCACCGGGAACCGACATCCCGGGAACGCCGGCCAGATTTGCTGAAAGCGTCAGTATATCAGAGAGGTACATAGATAAAGGATCATCGGAATTCTCACCCATAGGCCACGCGGCCGTTGGGGTTACCGGAGATATGATAACATCGCAGGACTCATAGGCTTTTTGGAAATCATTGAGGATAAGCGTTCGTACCTGCGAAGCCTTTTTGTAATAGGCATCATAATAACCTGATGACAGCGCATAGGTGCCAATGAGAATACGCCTTTTCACTTCGGGACCAAAACCTTTCGACCTCGTCCCCTTGTACATTTCGAGCAAGGTGTCGGCCCCCATATCCCTATACCCGTAGTGGACGCCATCGTACCTCGCCAAGTTTGAACTGGCTTCCGATGGAGCTATCAAATAGTATACCGCAACACAGTATTCGGTGTGTGGGAGGGTGATCTCGACTACTTCAGCACCTCTTTCCTGCAGAACCGCGATACTATTACGAACAATTTTTTCCACCTCGGTATCAAGACCCTGAGTGAAATACTCTCGTGGCACGCCAACCTTCAAGCCCGCTAGACCATCAACAAGGAACGAGGAGTAATCAGGTACCACCTGTTTTACCGATGTCGAGTCCAGGGTATCATAACCGCTGATTACACTCATCATAAGAGCACAATCGGCAACACTCCTGCAAAGTGGGCCAACTTGATCAAGGGACGAAGCATAGGCGGTCAAGCCATAGCGTGATACCCGGCCGTAGGTTGGTTTCATACCGACAATACCGCAAAGCGATGCCGGTTGTCGAATAGATCCCCCGGTGTCTGAACCCAGCGAGGCGAAACACTCATAGGATGCCACAGCCGCAGCCGATCCGCCGGACGATCCTCCGGCGACATAGCCATTTTTCCAGGGATTTTGAGGAACCCCAAAGGCACAGGTTTCTGAGGTCGAGCCCATGGCAAACTCATCCATGGTGGTCTTGCCAAGAATTACCGCACCTTCATTTTTCACCTTCGAAACAACCGTTGCGTCATAAGGGGGCACATACTTCGCAAGCATCTTCGAACCACAGGTTGTTTTCAATCCTTTGGTTGCAAGAAGATCTTTGATAGAAAGGGGAATGCCGCACAATCTTCCGGCCGTCCCTCCTTTTCGTTTCTTATCTGCCAATTCAGCCTGTTGCAGTGCTCCGTCCCGGTCTATGGTTATGAAGGCGTGCACATCCTTTTCCACTTCTTCTATCCTGGCAAGGCAACTCTCGGTAAGGGCTAGGGCGGTGAGGTTCCCCTCTGCCAATTGTGCACATGCCTCGGTGATGGTCAACTCGAACGGTTTCATTCAAACCTCAAAAAATACGGGGAATTCTTCATTCCTTGTATTGTAAAAAACAAGAAACTAACCTGTAAAATACTAAATAATTTTGGGAACTTGAAACATTTCCCCATTCTCTTGTGGGGCGTTCATCAGGGCTTCGTTTCTCGGTAAAGATTCTTTAACTCTATCGTCGCGAAAGGCATTGCATACAGAAAACACATGCGATGTTGGAATCACCTGCTCCGTATCCAATTCGTTGAGCTTATCTATGTAAGAAAGTATATTGTCGAGTTGGCCGGTCATTTTCTCCAGCTCTTCTTCAGTCAAAGTGAGTCTTGCCAGGTGCGCGACATGCTCAACCTGTTTTTTTGATATTTTCATGGGTAAATACGTATCTGAAATTATGGGTTTTGATTCTTCTGGAAGGCATTTTCCAGGTACTCCTCTGAAAAAACGCTCTTTGTCGGAGTGAAATCAACAATGCTTCTCGCAAAATATTCGACGGTTTTCACTTCGAACTGCGTTCCGCTACACCTGAAAAGCTCATCCACGGCCTGTTCCATCGACATATTATTCCTGTAATTGCGCCTGGATGTCATGGCATCATAACTGTCGACCACTATGAGTATTTTTGTCAAATCATCCAGTTGATCGCCAGTAAGACCATTGGGATACCCTTTTCCGTCCATTCGTTCATGATGGTGGCGAATAATGAACTGTTCCCTTTTCATAAAACCGAGGGGTTGTATTATATTTGCACCGACACTCGGATGCTTACGGATAAGAACCCATTCTTCATCGGTGAGCTTTCCCGGCTTCTGAATACACGAGAGATCAATAACCAATTTACCAATATCATGGAATTGGGCGGCTCTCCTGAGAATGAGAATTTCATTTTCTGTGAGACCCATGGCCATCCCCAGCATCAGGGCATATTCGGTAACGCGCATGGTGTGGCCAGCAGTATAATAATCCTTCTCCTCCATGGCGTTCTGCAGACTGCTCATCAACTGCACAGTTGCGTTTTCCAAACTGTTGCTGTAGGTGAGAAGCAATTTGTTCTGTTCTTCGAGTTGCTTGGCTTTGACCTGTATATCGTCTTCCAACGCCGCTTTATAGTGCCTTTCATTGAGAACGTAATTTCTCTTTTCAATGGCTCGACGGATCTTCACATTAAAAATATCAAGATCCTCAATAGGTTTCGTGAGAAAATCATAGGCGCCAAGGTTTATAGCCTTTACCGCGTAATCCATCGAACCGGCACCGGTGAGAAAAAGCACCGGCACTTCATAATTAAGATCATTGAGACGCGCCATGGTTTCAAAACCGTCCATGTCCGGCATATTTATATCAAGGATTACGACATCATAACTATCATCAATGGCAGCCAAGACCCCAACACCGTCGGATGTTGTATCGACCTTGTGGCCGAACATCTCGAGAATCTTTGCAACGGTTGTCCTTACCATCGCATCGTCATCGGCGATAAGAATTTTGGTAGTACCTTTGCTCAAAATAGTGTCTCCAACTATGCCCTCTCTGTCAGGTATCAAAGAGACTGTACATTTTTAAAAATGTTTTTGCAACTTCACTCATTTTTTTTGCTTTTTCGACGAGTCGCATGGCCACACCAGCGGCTGTAAATTTTTGACAACCGATTCCGCCGATCATGCAACCCTCGGCACGGATCGCTTGGTTAAGCTTTGCCTGATCGGAAAAATATTGCAAGTGTCGGTGCACCTTCTTTTCCGGGTAAAGGTTGCGTCCCGTGTCTATTCGGGGGAATTTTTTCAGGTTGCCAATTTTTATATCCCTGGAAACCGGATTTTTTATAATATTCCTTGTGGAATATACCTCCCTTCACCTATAATTTATCATGATTAAACTTACCCGCCTGAACAAAAAAGAGATCTATCTTAATCCCGATCTGATGAAAAGCATTGAGGAAACCCCTGATACCATTATTGTCCTGGTCAATGGCGACCATTACCTGGTGCGTGAAAAGGCATCTGAAATAATTGGCAAAATAATTGATTTTCGGGTTACGATACTAAATCATTCAAAAAACCCGAGCGGACTCCTCAAAAGAACACCGCCTTCCGAAGATGAATAGGAGCCGGCAGGAAAACTTCTCAGGGATCAACAGCAGACCGTCCGAGTCCAAGCATACCGACCGTCGTGGATGTACTGTGGAGACCTTTAACCTTTTAACCTCTGTAGTTTATTAAAATATGGATATCGCAACAATTATTGGCTTGGCTCTCGGCCTTGGAGCAATTCTCGGCGGAGCCGTGTTGGAAGGTCTTCATTTTGGTTCACTTATCCAGCCGACGGCGGCACTGATCGTTCTCGGAGGAACCTTTGGCGCCGCATTTATCAGTTTTCCTATGAGTGCGGCTGTTCAAGCTTTCAAAGATTTGAAACTTCTTATTGTCGCGCCGGAGTCACCGGAAGCAATAATCCCGGTCATCTTGGAACTTGCCAACAGAGCCCGGAAAAATGGTATTCTGTCTCTGGAAGAGGATTCGAAAAATTCCAAGGAGCTTTTTTTAAGGAAAGCTCTGACGCTCTGTGTTGATGGGGTCGAGCCCAAAGATGTCCAGGACATCCTCGAGATTGATTTGGCAACCTACGAAGAGCACGCAAAATTGAGCGTCGAATTTTTTGAGGCTGCCGGCGGCTATGCGCCGACCATAGGTATTATCGGCGCCGTTCTCGGCCTCATTCACGTTATGAGCAATCTTGCCGACGTCTCAAAGCTGGGATCCGGTATAGCTGTGGCATTCGTAGCAACCATATATGGTCTGGTGACTGCCAATATTCTCTGCCTGCCGTTTGCCACAAAAATCAAGATGCGTATAAAAAATGAAATGCAACGAAGAGAAATGCTCACCGCCGGAATTATCGGTATCCAGCAAGGGAGTAATCCGCGATTCATAGAAGAACGGCTCAAATCCTTCCTTCCCGGAGGCGGACATGCCTCGAACCCTGATGATGCTCAATAAGAGGGAAAGAAATGGCGAGAAAGAAAAAACCTGAAAAACATGCCAATCACGAAAGATGGTTGGTTTCCTATGCTGATTTTATCACCCTGCTTTTTGCTGTCTTTGTAACCCTTTACGCAATGTCGCAAACCGATAAAAAGAAGGTGGATCAGGTAGCCGCCTCGTATCGCAGTGCCTTTGGTATCTCGGCAGGATCGGGCACCAGCAGTTCCAACATTCTTAACAGCAGTGAGATCATGCCTATTCCAAACCTGGAAATAGTGCCGGCACCACCGAAAAAGAAGCGAACACAGGATGATGCCGAAAAAATCAAAGAAGCCACCGATTCCGGGAAGAAAACACAAAGTCATACCGGGGATTTTCAGGAAATCAAGAAATTGATAAAGGTTGCCTTGAAACCCCTGCAGATAGTAGGCGATGTCGTTGTCGAAGAATCGTCGCGGGGCCTGGCGATTCGCTTGGAAGAGGAAATCTTTTTCGAATCGGGGAGTGCAACTCTTAAAACGGAATCTCTACCGGTGATAGGCATAATTGCCGGTGCTATCGCTTCCATCGGCAATCAACAAATACGCATTGAAGGGCATACCGACAATACGGCAATGTTCACAACCCGCTATAAATCAAATTGGGAGCTGTCGCTTGACCGGGCGGCCAATGTAATGCGGATTTTCCTCGGAAACTATGACTTTTCGCCGCTGAATATTTCCATCGCCGGATATGGCCAATACCGGCCAATTGCCGATAATGACAGCGAAGCGGGCCGTAAAAGAAACCGTCGGGTCGATATTATCCTCCTGGAAACCAAGGGCGACAAACCGCTGCTTTGATCCCTTCATCCCAAGCCAACCTATGAAAAAGACAAAAATCATTGCGACGATTTCCAACCAGATGTGCGATGTGCCTTTTCTCACTCGCATGCATCATGCCGGGATGGACGTGGTCAGACTGAACACCGCCCATCAGCTGCCGGAAGACGCCCTGGCGGTTATCAAGAATGTGCGCAAGGTAAGCAACCGAATCGCCATTATCATCGATACCAAAGGGCCGGAAATAAGAACCACCCTTGCCAAGGCCGAAATCCCGGTGTTGGCTGGAGATATGGTCTGCGTCATCGGCGATAAAAACGGCGAATGCACGCCGGGGCATATCTGTCTGACCTACGATCATTTTGTCGAGGAGCTGTCGGTTGGCGACAAGATCCTCATTGATGACGGAGAAATTGAGCTGGAGGTGCGGGAAAAAGATCCCTTCCGGCTGATGTGCGAAGTGAAAAACGATGGCTTCATCAAGGGCAAAAAAAGTATCAATCTGCCCTCGGTGAAGATCAAAAATCTTCCTTCCCTCACCGAAAAAGATCGGGCCTTCGTTGAATTTGCCGCCGAGCAGGATATCGATTTCATCGCCCATTCCTTCGTGCGTAACAAGGAAGATGTCCTGGCCATCCAGGCGATCCTTGATGCCAAGAGAAGTGCCATCAAGATTATTGCCAAGATAGAAAATCAGCAAGGCGTCGATAATATCGACGAAATCCTCGACCATGTGTATGGCGTCATGGTTGCCCGCGGCGATCTGGCCATCGAGATTCCTGCCGAGAGGATCCCGATTATCCAGAAAAAGCTGGTGCGAAAATGCATTGAGCGCCGCAAACCGGTGATCATTGCCACCCAGATGCTCCAGTCGATGATCAAGTCGCCTCGGCCGACCCGGGCCGAGGTATCAGATGTCGCCAATGCCTGCCTTGATCGCACCGACGCGATCATGCTCTCGGGCGAAACCGCCTACGGCAAGTACCCGCTCGAGTCGGTGCAGATGATGACGCGAATCGCCGAAGAGATCGAGTCCAGCCTCAGCACCTTCACCGATTCGCCATATGAAGCTGAAAACAGCGTCACCAGTTACCTTGCCAAGGCTGCAGTCAAGGCGTCTCTGCGCCTTTCGACCAGTGCCCTGATAGCCGATTCGATCAGCGGCAAAACCATTCTCAGCCTTGTCGCCTACCGGGGTGAAAACCCGATCTTTGCCCAGTGTTACAGCAAGCGGGTAATGCGGGAGATGGCCATGTCCTACGGCGTTTACGCCTCCTTTATGCCACCCGAAGTCTCTTCCCATGAGTTCCTGCGCACGGCTCTCAACCGGCTGCTGGCTGACAAACATTTCGACGAAGAGAGTCTTATCACCGTGCTTGCCGGAAATTTCGGCTCCGCCTACGGCGCTTCCTATGTGGAGATCAGCACGGCGCGCAATCTGCTTGAACGTAAGTAGGATAAGATCGCAGCTCAATTCAATAAATGGCGGACCGCTGAATTTAAATTACACACGCTGGAGACTTTGGGCGGTTGGCCTGGCGCATTGCTTGCCCAGGTTTTTTATCGTCATAAAAGCCAAAAGATTGGTTATCAGATTGTGTTTTGGCTTATAGTCATGGCCCATGGTCTTCTATGGTACCACGTCCTTACGCCTCTGAAGGGCACTGAGCGTCGCGTCGAGTTGGTTCTTGTTGATCAATAAATTTGGCAGCTTGGGTTGCAGGAACAGGTGCAAGTCGTTGTAAGCAGACATTTTATTGAGATATTCTCACTTCGGCGGCTGCGCTGTGCAGCTCCTCGCCGTATTACTGGTCGCTTGCCTTGTCGTTTCCATCTTGAAATGGGTTAAGCCGTTGTCTTGCCGGCAAAGCAAGGCGTGGATACCAGCCTTTTTGCGAAAATGAAAAAAAAGAAAAATAGTTACGAGATTACTGGAGGGACGATCGGCTACACAGGTGACTGCCGGAAATTTTCACAAAAACACCTGATATTAAGCTGATCAGCCAGGGTGAAAGAGCCAAGACCAAGGGCTCTGCTTCGCTCTCCCTGATCAGCGTATTTTTTGGCACTCCCCTTCCGGCGTTAAGCCGTTGTAAAAAAAAACATAGGCCAAAGGAATGCCCGGAACGGCATAAGGAGCCGTAACAAACTGGTTGAAATGGCCTGGTTATTTTGTAACGGCTCCTCAAGATTATCGATCTTCCACCTACCCGAAATGAACAATACTCCTGAAGTCACTCTCTACGTAAAAACTAAAACCTGGATCGAAAACGCCGAGCATCAACTGCTTTTCGGTAAAGGAAAAACGGAAATCTTAGAGCTTATTGAACAAGAAGGCTCAATTGCCAGGGCAGCCGAAAAGTTGGAGATGAGCTATAAAAAGGCCTGGACACACATCAAGATTCTGCAAAAAAATATCGCCGATGAGTTGGTTGTTCCGCAAAAGGGTGGCGGAGGAAAAGGCGGCACAACCCTGACCCCGAAAGCTCTGGAGCTTATAAAGAACTATTCGCAGTTGCAAAAAGATATTGAGTCATTCGCCAATAGACGTTTTCTTGAGTTGTTTTTTCCCGAGCAACCTCCTGCCCAATAATCGTTCAGTCGGCAAAAGTTGATTTTCCCCCACCGCCATAACCTTCTACGTGTTGGCCAATAATTAAATATGCAAATATTGCATATTTAGATATATGGTATCCTGCAACAAATCTTTCTGCCAAGCGACTCTTTTCAAGATAACGAATATGACGGAGGAAATCTTCAATGGATCACCGATTCGTTCAGACCACCTGTCCGCACTGTGGTAGCTGTCAAATGTTACTGGAAGCACTGGACGGGATACTCATTGGCACCGATCCCCTGAAAACGGCAGGTATGAACCAGGGCAAGCTGTTGCCTTAAAGGCTGGACCGTGGGTGAATTTGTGCACAGCAAGGAACGGCTGGTGCAGAGCAGGAAAAACCGCAATCGTTGCCTATAATCGATCTTTCCAACATGCCCACCATTGAGTGCCCAGCTGAGCAACATTGCGGGAGGCAGTTTCCTCCCTTCGACACTGCCGGCAGCGTCGGTTCAAAAAGATAAAATCTAAACAATACCGTAGAAATACATTCCAATTCCCGTTGTGCAATTCTCGGTTGCCATTGCCCCACCCAAAGGACAAGCAGAAAACTCACTCAGCTGTTCCCCATAACGTGTCGAAAAAGATTGCTCTCTCCTTGCTTTATTTTTCAGAAAAATTATGGTATCCAATAAATGTATACAATTTTTTCGGCAAGGGGGTTTGTGCGTATACCGCGCTTCCCGGATCGGTGAAAAAGCATTTCTCATGGCTGCAATTGCCATTTTTATTCATGATACGAACCATTAACAATGGAGGAAAAGAAAAAATGAATCTTCTCAATAATGCCATAATAAGTACCCCAAACCCGGTGAATGAACCTATCCAGAGCTATGCTCCCGGCAGTCCGGAAAGGGTGCGCTTGAAACAAGCTTTGGTTGAGGCCGCGGCCAAACAGCTTGAGATTCCCCTGATAATCGGCGGAAAAGAAATCAAAACCGGGCGCTTGGGTAAGGTTGTCATGCCCCACGATCATCAACACGTCCTGGCCATATATCACAAGGCAGGGGCTGACGAGGTAAGACTGGCGATTGATACAGCGGTGGCTGCTCAACCGCTGTGGCAGTCGTTCAGGTGGGAGGAGCGTTGCGCCATTTTTTTAAAGGCCGCCGAGCTTCTTGCCGGTAAATACCGGGCGTTGATCAATGCCGGGGCAATGCTTGCCGGCGGAAAAAACGCCTTTCAGGCAGAAATCGACGCGGCCTGCGAACTCATCGATTTTCTCCGCTTCAATGTTCGTTATGCCCAGGAAATTTATGCAAAACAGCCGGAGTCCTCGACCGGGGTGTGGAATTACCTGCAGCATCGGCCTCTTGAAGGCTTTGTCTTGGCGGTAACACCCTTCAACTTTACCGCCATTGCCGGCAATCTGCCCACTGCTCCGGCGATCATGGGCAACACAGTGGTGTGGAAGCCGGCCTCGTCCCTGGTGTACACCCCGTATCTGATTATGCAGATTCTCGAAGAGGCGGGTTTACCGCCTGGTGTCATCAATTTTGTCCCAGGTTCCGGGGCAGTTGTCGGGGACATTTGCTTGACCGACCCCAACCTGGCCGGTGTCCATTTTACCGGCTCGACGCGCGTCTTCCATCAGATGTGGCAGACTATCGGTGAAAACATCGGGAAATACCGCTCTTATCCGCGTCTGGTCGGGGAAACCGGTGGCAAGGATTTTGTCTTTGCCCATACCAGCGCCGATGTCCATGCCCTGGTTACCGGTCTGGTGCGGGGAGCCTTCGAATATCAGGGACAAAAATGCTCAGCCGCCAGTCGGGCCTACATCCCCAACTCCATCTGGCCGGCGGTTGAGTCCGGATTACGTGATGCAATGGCGCGCCTCAAAATGGGGCCGCCGACCGATTTCCGCAACTTTGTCGGGGCGGTCATTGACGAGGGAGCCTTCGAT
Source organism: Desulfobulbales bacterium (assembly GCA_038211245.1). GTDB lineage: Bacteria > Desulfobacterota > Desulfobulbia > Desulfobulbales > Desulfocapsaceae > Desulforhopalus_A. The sequence goes on from JBBQVT010000088.1 coordinate 12,745, forward strand.
ACCATCGCCGGATTTATCGACTACGCCCGGAACAACGCGGGGGGTGAAATTCTCATTGGTGGCAACTGTGATAAAAGTGTCGGCTACTTTATCGAACCGACGGTCATTTTAGCCACCGATCCCCATTTCAAAACCATGGTCGAAGAGATCTTCGGGCCGGTCCTGACGGTGTATGTGTATGACGACCAAGAGTATGCGGCGACCTTGGATCTCTGCAATACCTCATCTGCCTATGCCCTCACCGGTGCCGTCTTTGCCCGGGATCGGAGTGCGGTGAGTTTGGCTCTGAACCGTTTGGAGCATGCCGCCGGAAATTTTTATATCAATGATAAACCCACCGGGGCCGTGGTCGGACAACAACCGTTCGGCGGCGGGAGAGCCTCCGGAACCAACGATAAGGCGGGCTCCATGGCCAACCTTATGCGCTGGGTTTCAACCAGGACCATCAAGGAAACCTTTGTCCCGCCTGTCGACTGTGCCTATCCTTTCATGGTTGAGGAGTAAAATTGGTGGAACAGTTTTAATCTTTCCGAAGATTGAAAGCGGTGAGGATACGAGAAGATTCGTTGATAACTCTTATAAATTTGAGTAGATTTTAGAAAGGTAGTATGATTGTGGTAAGGTAATGGGCTAGGAGTTAATTTATGAAAAAAGGAGAAGAGAATGAAGATATACGTGGGGAATTTGTCGTACAACGTCACTGAAGAAGAGTTACGGCAGGCTCTCGAGGCATTCGGACCGGTTAACTCCGCCTCCATTATTATTGACAAGACTACCGGACAATCGAAAGGCTTCGGCTTTGTGGAAATGGCTGCGGAGGCTGACGGCAAGGCGGCGATAGAAGGACTCAACGGCAAGGAATTAAAAGGCAGGGCGATTGTTGTCAATGAGGCTCGGCCGCGACCTGAAGGAAGTGACAGCAGAGGCGGTGGCAGAGGCGGTGGCAGAGGCGGTGGCGGTGCCGGTGGCAGGGGCGGTGGCGTTGGTCGTGGAGGCCAAGGTGCCGGTCGAGGAGGTCAGGGTGGCGGGCGCGGCGGCCAGGGCGGTGCCGGTGGTTACCGGGGTGGTCAGGGTGGGGGCGCACGACCCTAGAGATAGGGTTGTGCCGGGCCGTTTCCTTAAACCAACTGCTCTTTGGAGAAAAGGGGCATGAATCCGGTCGTTCTCGCTGCTCTGTGGATTGGTTGGTGTGCCATGCACAGTATCCTTATCGACACCGCGTTCACTAGTGTGGTCAAGGCCCGGTTGCCCGGACTGGTTCGCTATTACCGTCTGCTCTATAACGTTTTGTCCCTGGTAACTTTCCTGCCCCTGATGGGATTTACCCACAGGGTCGGCGGGACGGTGATCTTCGGCTGGGAGGGATGGGTCGGCGTATCTATACGAATTCTGTGCCTGGCAAGCGCTATACTGTTGTTTTGGAACGGAGCGAAGCGCTATAATTTTAAATCCTTCTTGGGGATAAATCAACTGAGGGCCGGAGAAACACAAGTACTGTTGAGCACCACTCAAGACTTCCTGCCAACTGGGGTTTTCAACATCACCCGTCATCCCTGGTATCTGGGGTCGCTTTTGTCAATTTGGACAATATTCAGTGAATATCCCCGCCCGCTCTTTGTGGCGTCCTTCATCCTCAGTGTTTATTTGGTGGTCGGTACACTGTTGGAAGAGAGAAAAATTGTCAACGAATATGGACACAGTTATCGTCGCTACCAGCAGCAGGTTTCTATGCTCTTCCCCTGGAAATGGTTGATAAATCGACTAAAATGGTAGCCAGTCAGGCCGGACCTGCTTCCTTTTGCACCGCCGGGTGTATCGACATAGTTCAAAATCCCGGCCGGAGCAAGGCGCGGCCGGGATTTTCATATTATTTGTATTTGTAGGTCGACACCAGTTTTGCGAGGGACTTGGCGAGGAAATCCAGCGAGCCGGCGTTCTCCTGGACCTGCTGCGCACTCTCGTTCATTGTGCTGCTTGATGTGTTCATCTCAGCTATCTCCTTGGCGATCATCTGCGAAACCTGCGAGTTTTCCGCGATATTGTTGTTGACCTCTTGGATATTCATGGAAATCTGCTCGACATTCTGAGAAATCTCCTTGGCGGTCACCGATTGTTCTTCCACCGCCGTCGCGATAGTATTGACAATCTCCGAGTTCTCGCCCACCACTCTGCTGATATTTTCAATAACCGTAACCGTGGCCTTGGTAGTGCTCTGAATAGAGTCGATACGCTCCTTTATTTGGTCACTTGCCTGCGCGGTCTGGTTGGCGAGATCCTTTATTTCGTTGGCGACAACGGCAAAGCCTTTGCCTGCATCACCGGCCCGGGCTGCCTCAATGGTGGCATTCAGAGCCAGAAGGTTAACCTGTTTGGAGATCTCCGTTATCGTTTCTAAGACCTTGGTAATTTCTCTGGCCGCCGTTCCAAGTGCATCTACGCTTACCGAGGCATCGGACGACTGTTTCACCGCATTGTCGGTGATTATCCTGGCCTTTTCCGAGGTTTCGGCGATCTCGTTGATGGTTAATGTCATCTCCTCTATGGCCGAGGCCACTGCATTGACACCCGCCGCAGCCTCGTCCATGGATGTTGCCACTACGGCCATATTGGCTGACATTTCTTCGACCGCGGCCGCGGCGGTATTGGACTTGCCCAAGGTGTCCCCGGCAACGGCGGTGAGATCGCCGGAGATTTTCGTGAGGGAGCCGGCGGAGGTGTTGATTTGCACCGATTCTTCGGCAATATAGCCGACCATTCCCTGAAGTTTGTCGGCGAAGATATTGAAGGATTTGGCCATATCGCCAATTTCATCATTGCTGTTCACCTTGAGACGGGCGGTGAGATCACCTTGTCCCTCGGCGATATCCTGGAAAAATGCATCGGTCGCTCGGATCGGCTTGGCGATGCGGGTGGCCATAAAGATAAGCAATCCGCCGACCACCAGAATCATCGCCGTGACAATGGCGGTAATAAGCCTTTTCTGTTGCGTGAGAGTTGCAGTAACACCCGCTCGTTGCGTGGCCATGGCCTTTTCGATGTCGTCGACATAGATACCGGTGCCGACTATCCACCCCCATTCCTTGAAAAGCTGGACATAGCTCAGCTTGCCGACCGGCTCGCTCTCACCGGGTTTTGGCCACAGATAGTCGACAAAACCCTGGCCGTTTTCTTTGGCGACTTTGATCATCTCCTTGAACAATGTCTTGCCCTTGGGATCGCGAAAATCGCTTTGGTCAGTGCCATTCATCGACGGTTTTACCGGATGCATGACCATGGTTCCAGCGGTATCAAGGATGAAAAAATAATCCTTGCCGTCAGGGCCGAAGCGCAGATTGCCGATCTGCTGTTTGGCCTGATCCATAAAATATTTTTCTACTGTTTCTAGATATACCCCGGTGCCGATCACCCAATTCCAGGGCTTGAAAAGCCTGACATAGGAAAGCTTGGGCACCGGCTTGTCCTTGCCGGGTTTGGGCCACATATCATCGACGAAGCCCTGCCCGTCCTTTTCACAAGCCTTGACCATTTCGTTAAAGAGGAATTTGCCATTGGGATCCTTATAGGTAGAGAGGTCTGTGCCATCCATGGCGGGCTTCATCGGATGCATGACCATGGTCGGCTTCATGTCGTTGATCCACAGATAATTATCTCCGGCATAGCGCATACTCTTGATGATTTTTAGGGCCTGTTCTTTTTTCCATCCATCGGTTTGCCCTGCTTCATCATAAATTGCCTGGATGGAAGAGAAAGCTAGATTGACTACCGATTGCAACTCGCTTTCGTAGGCCTTGGCAATCTTCGTAGTATCATGGGCGATTTGATACTGGGTGGAGAGGATTTCGAAGGTGTTGCGGACAAGATCAGTGAGCTTTTCCTTTTTATCGTTCTGCATCGTCGAGTTAATAAGCTCCAGACCCTGTTGGCCCTGATTCTCAATACTGGTGATGCTGAGAAAGAGAATGCCAACGCCGAAAACAAGA
>JBBQVT010000089.1:0-16439 GCA_038211245.1 Desulfobulbales bacterium
AAAAGGTGCGGCGGATGGCGGCTCTTCTCACCGGCCATCCGCACCCCGGCATTGACGCGGTTGTTGGCTCGTATTGCACCCTCTTACTCTATTATAATCCGCTGCAGGTCGGTTACCAGGAGTTGACCACCCTGCTCCTGAGCCTTGAAAAGACCCTCAGCCAGGCCGCCATTGCCGAGACGCGAACCGTCGATATCCCGGTCCGCTACGGCGGTGCATTCGGTCCGGACATTGACTTTGTCGCGCAACACAACGGAATACGCACAGACGAGGTGATAGCCCTGCACAGTGCGGCAGATTATTACATTTATGCCATTGGTTTTGCACCCGGCTTCTGTTATCTGGGAGGCCTTGATCCGCGGCTGCAGGTGCCACGCCTGACTACCCCGCGCCAGAATGTCAGCGCTGGTTCGGTGGGTATTGCCGGCAGCCAGACCGGCGTCTATCCCCTGGCCAGCCCCGGTGGATGGCGCCTCATCGGCCGCACGCCGCTTCGTCTTTTTGCTCCTGAACGGCAGCAGCCCCTGCTGTATCAAGCCGGCGACACCATCCGCTTCCGGCCGATATCGGAGGATGAATTCCTGCACATCCACCATCTGGAGAAGCCATGACCGACGCCCTTCACATCCTTTCTCCGGGTCTCTGCACGACTGTTCAGGATCTTGGGCGCTTTCACGCCTATCATATGGGTGTTCCGGTTTCCGGGGTGCTTGATGACTATGCCGGGAGAATTGCTAATTGGCTGGTGGGCAATCCCGCAACGTCTGCGACCCTGGAGATGTCGATGACCGGCGCCCGCATGGAAATCCTCTCCCCTGCCGACATTGCCATCACCGGCGCCGCCATGAACCCACAGATCAACGGCCGGCCCTGTCGGCAATGGACCAGTCTCCGCGTACAGCCGGGCGATGTCATTAATCTCGGCGCCGCCGATAACGGCTGTCGGACCTCTCTGGCTATTACCGGTGGAGTTGCAGTACCGCAGGTTTTGGGCAGCAGCTCAACCTATCTGGGTGGCCTCCTCGGTGGCTTTAAAGGCCGGATGCTTGCCGCCGGAGACATTCTTAAGCGCGGTGCGGGACCGCTTCTCCGTACCGCGAAAAACCTGCCATGGTTTCCGCTTTACCCCGAGGATATCTTTCTTCGTGCAATCGCCGGGCCGCATGACAATTATTTCCACAACCAATTGGAGCGGTTTTTCTCCACCCCTTTCACGGTCACCGCCCAGTGCAATCGCATGGGCGTACGACTTGCCGGGCCGCCGATCGACCGCGATGCAGCTGCCCCGGAGAGCATCCTCTCCGAACCAATAATACCGGGAAATGTACAGATTCCGGCGGGTGGCCGGCCGATAATCCTCCTCAAGGAACAGACCATCGGCGGTTACACCAATATCGCCACGGTAATTTCCATAGATATCTGGCGGATAGGGCAGGCAAAACCCGGTGACAGGGTGCACTTTGTGCAGCTCAGCCTTGAGGAAGCGCACAAGCTTTACCGGGAATGGGCGGGTTTTTTAGCGGCGATAAAAGCCCTTCTCACCGCTTAGATGGCCGCAAGGCATTGCCTAGATTTAGCTATATCGACCCAACCCCGAAATTCCGTAGTGCAGTGCGAAAAGCGTTGAAGGGACTGAGGATGGTGTCACCGAGAAGGATTGCATAGCCAAACCAGTGGTAGAAGGTCAGCGACTGGTCCGTTTCCCAGACGAGGTAGCAGAGGAGGATCGTTGCCGTCACCAACCCTACCACAGAGGTGAGCACATCAACGAAGAACAGCGACACGCCGATGTCACCGGATTTGAAAAACTCCGCGAACAGGACGAACACGCCGATACCTATCAGAATGAAGCCCGGCACCCCGTTGAGCGATATGCCCGCTATCTGCGTCACCACGAGATACAGGAGTATCAGAAAAGTCCAAGGTATTTTATTGAACAACGACATTTTGCCTGTGTTTATATTTGTCCCGCCATTGCCCATTGTTACCTCCTCGTAGATTCCATCATTTGCTTCCAACAAGTATGAGATTACATTTCCCGACAACAGCGCGGAATCGAAGAAATGGCTCGCGATCCCGCGCACCGGCGAACATTATTCACCGTACATTTGATTTGGTATCAGCATCAACAGTTTCCAGAAGCTCTGGGCCTGCTGGGCAGTGACCTTTTGCAGACCTATGTTGAAGCTGATGTCGGTCTTTGCGGGAAGATTGTTCACCCCGCCGACGGATGTGCGAAATCCGATGGTACCGTTGATCAACGACAGACTGGGGTCGGAGGCGAAGAAGGCATCCTCGCCCTTGGCATCGGCAAAGGCCGAGGCCTCGCTGGCTGACCCGCCCTTACCTTCATTGAGGATCACATTCAACTCGTAACGCGCCACCGCTTTGCTATCTTCAACATACTTGATCCCGCCGCCAAAAACGTCCTTGCTATCGCCCTGGTTGAAAGTGAACTGGGGGAACCAGTTGTCAGTCTCATACGAGTAAATCAGCTGACCATTGACAGTGGTCTCCGGATAGTTCAAAGATGGACCGCCGGGCAAACCAGTGTTCTGAAAAGTCACAGGATCAACGTTACCTAAACTCACAGAGATGCTCTTCTCACCTATCATGCGGGTAACCGTGGCACTTTTCTTAACCGCCTCGGCACGGATTTTACTGATGGTTGTCTCCGCCTTGGCCGGCTTGCCGTTGAACATGCCGGTGTATTTCGAGATGAATCCTTTAGCCTGTCCTATGGTTTGCACCTCCATGCGAACCGGTGTGTCTGCTAAATTCACTTGTCCATTTTGGTCAATGGCATAGTTACCGACGATTTTGCCGACCGTTTTGGTCTGAGCCGGATTGGCAGGGTTGATCACCCCGACGTTGACATCGTATTTGCAGTCACCAACCTGGAGCACCCGGCCCAAGTGCTTGGAGAAGATATATGGTCTGCACTTCACAGCACCCTTGTAGAAGGTGGTGCCGACGGTAACATCGTATGCGAAATTGTCAGTAACGTCGATCTTCGGGTAATCGCCATCCCTGTTTTGGGGCAGGCGGGTTTCCCAGTTTACCGCAAGATTCCCCTTAATGAAATTGTCTTGGGTGAGCGGGGGCTCAGCGGCAATAACCGTCGTTGCGATCAAAGCGGCGGCAAGTGCGAGAAAAAATGGGCATTGCTTCATGGCAGGTCTCCTTGGTTGAACGTTTTAAGGCGCTTCGGCGAGCCGTCATAGCCATTCGCCGAAACTAACAATAAGGATTTACTATCACACAAATAATGATCAGGATTTATGATTACAAGGCCGCAAGTGGCAAATTAATAATTTTTTACCTATCATTTTCCAACCTTCCCCGATTCTTGTGCATCGATGACGACCATCACCCCATCCGCCAGCCCCTGGCGATCGATGGTGGTCACCACCCGCTCACCGGCAGCAATACCGTCGCGAATCTCGGTGAACTGCCAATTACTGAGACCGCTTGTGGTCTTCCGGTATTCGAGGCGATTGCTGCTAGGATTGACGACATAAACATGCCCATCCTTCTGCAGGGATTCGGTGGCGATCCGCACGACTTTAGCCCGCCTCTCGATGATGATTTCAACGTCGGCACTGTAGCCGACCAAAAGATGTACATCCTTCACAACTTCCTGGAAATCGACCTCTATCTCAACAGTACGCGCCTGTTTTGCCTGCTCAAGCACGTAGGGAGAGACGGAACGCGTCCGGCCCTTAAAGACTTTTTTCGGGAAGGCGTCGAGGGTGATACGGACCTCCATGCCCGGGCGGATCTGCGCCGCATCGATTTCGTCGATCGGGGCAACGACATACAGCGATTCCATATTGATCAAATCAATCACCGGGAGCGTCGCGATACCCGGCGGTGACGGGGTGATGAATTCACCGATCTCACCGTTGACCTCAGCGACAATCCCGGCAAACGGGGCGATGATGACCGTCCGTTCGACCATTGCCGCCGCCGCCTTGATCCGCGCAAGACTGACCTCGCGTTGTGCCCGGGCCGCCCGGCATCCGGCCTTTTTTGATGCAGCGGTGGCAACGGCCTCGTCATAGCTCGATTCCGACGTCGACCGGTTTTTTCGCAGTTCGGTTAACCTTTGGCCCTGACGCCCGGTGTATTCAGCCATGAGGCAGGCCTCATTGGCTGTGGCCTCGGCGACCTTCGCCTGTTTTTCGGCAAGGTCGAGTTCCGCTTCAAGATCCTTATTCCACAGGGCAAGGAGGAGCTGCCCGGCCTCCACCTTATCGCCTTTATGCGTATTCAGGGTGGCGATCCTCCCGCCGACCGCCGGGGCGAGCTTTGCCCGCCATCGCGCCTTGACCGAGCCGGCCCGGGTATTGGTCACCGTCGCCTCAACAACTCCGACCTCGGCGTCTTTTACGGAAACCCTTAGCGGTTTTTCCCGATACCCATAGTGGTAAGCGAAAAAGCCGCCGACCAGAAACAGGGGGAGAATAAATATAAAAATGCGTTTCATGGTATTTCCTGGAGAGACCGAAGATCGATCAAGGTTGGTCGACAAAGGCGGAATAGAGGGCGCATACCGCCCTTTCATAATCGCTTGCGGCTACGCCGATGATGATATTCATCTCCGACGCGCCTTGGTTGATGACCCGGACATTGATCTTCGCCCCTTTCAATGCGGTAAATATCTTGGCGGCAATGCCCACCGTCCGTACCATACCCTCACCAACCACGGCGACCAGGGCCAGATTCTTTTCGACACAAAGGCTGTCCGGCTGGAGCTGCCGACGGATTTCATCGACAATCACCTCATCCAGCCCCTGCAACTGGGCATCTTCAACAATGACACTGATTGCGTCGATGCTTGACGGACATTGCTCAAAGCTCACTCCATGCTCGCGGAGAATCCCCAGCAGACGGTGGGCAAACCCCACCTCCTTGTTCATCAAGGATTTCTCCAGACAGATCATGGAAAAATCTTTTCGACCGGCAATGCCGGCAATCTCGGTGGCGGCGATGACGCTGGAACTGAGCTTGCCGGTGATAAGGGTCCCCGGATCCTCCGGGCGATTGGTGTTTTTTATGCGGATCGGGATTGCCGCCTCGCGAACCGGCAGGATGGCCTCATCATGAAAGACCGATGCCCCCATATAGGCCATTTCACGGATCTCACGGAAGGAGATTTCCGCAATGGTCTGGGGATTTTTGACGATGCGCGGATCGGCCATGAGGATGCCCGAGGTGTCGGTCCAGTTTTCATATAGGATGGCACCGGCCGCCCGCGCCGCAATGGCCCCGGAGATGTCCGACCCACCACGGGAAAAGGTCTTGACCTGGCCGGACCGGTCCCGGCCGTAGAAACCGGCCATGACATACAGCCCTTCCGGCTTGCAAAACCTCTGCCCCAAAGCCTGGTAACTGCCCGGGTCGATGCTCCCGTTGGCCCGGATGAGTATATCTTCGGCGGGATCAACAAACTCTCCCCCCAGATATTCAGCGATAAGGTTCGCGGAAAAATATTCACCCCGGGATGCCGCATAATCGCGGGTTACCCCGGCGAGCAACGCCTTCTTAAAACGGTCAAGTTCACCCAGCACCCTGTCGCTTAACCGGAGATCGGCGACAATCTCGGCAAAGCGTCCGCGAATCAAGGCAAAAGGCTCGTCAATGGCGGTAGAGAGAGCCGCCATTTTGTGACAGAGATACAACAGGTCGGTGAGCTTTGGATCCCCGGCATACCGTTTGCCCGGTGCCGAGACGACGACAATGCGCCGCCGGGGATCAGCCTCGACGATGGCCTTCACCTTTTTAATCTGGGAGCCATCGGCGACGCTGGAACCGCCAAATTTAACGGCAATCCTCTCCATTTTACAGGATGGCTGCGAGCTTGATCAGTTCAAGGCTTGAGACAATTCCTACCGGTTTGCTCTTTTCACCGGTCACCAGCAGATGATTGACGCCCGCTTCGTACATCACCTTGATCGCGGAAATCACGTCCTCATCCTCATCGAGCTGAATACAGGCATTTTTCGAGGATTTATCGGTGTTAAAATCGCATTTGGTCATAAATGTCGAGATCTTGGTTTGCTGGCGATCAAAATCATGGGCCAAGCCGTTCATTACATCCCAGACGGAGACAATACCTATCAACTCCGCGCCAACCTTGACGGCCAGTACCGAGACGTTGGTTTCAGCCATGAGCTGGATTGCCATATCAAGACTGTCATCGATATCTATTACTGGAAATTTCCTTTTGATTGCCTGCCTGACCTTGAGTGATTCTGCCATACAATCCTCCTCCGCTGTGAAGATACAGTACCGTTTCGCCCACCACCTCGTAATATCATGCTTTCTTTAATCCTATCTTGTTTTTGTCGGTTGATCAATTTAAAAACAGGAACATCTATGAATCCTTCCGCACTGCAGTAAAGTAATGATCATATCCGGGCCGGTTCGATGATTTATTTAACCCATGGCGGCGGTCCTTTACCCTTGCTTGGTGATCCGCAGCACCAAGCGCTGGTCGATTTTCTCTGCCGGATCCCCACAACCCTCATTTCCCCTTCCGCCATTGTGGTTATCAGCGCCTACATCTGGTAACCGACAGGCAGTGGAGGTAAGCGGCCGCCGTTTGCAAATCAGCTTTTTTTGCCTTTTCCGCCTTGCGGCCTTTTTTGCTGCTTTGCCTGTCGAATCGCCCGCTTGGCGACGGAATGGCCGAACCCTGCCAGCGGCCTGCGGCCAAGGGAAAAGTATTCCCCGTGGCAGTAGGCAAGAAGCTCTGCCTCGCCCAAGCGGATTTTTCCGTCTTTGTCGATAAGCGAGCTATCGACCTTGTTGCGAACTATTTCCGCCACAAACAGGTCGTGGGATCCCAACTCGGTAACGCTCTGAACGCGGCACTCCAGGGCCACCGGACTGATTTTCAGGGAAGGGACGGCAACGTCGACGCCGGGTTCCAGCTCCAAACCGAAATGTTTAATCTTGTCGATCTTGCGGCCGGAACGGCAGCCGCAAAAATCGGTCATTTTCAACATCTGTCTGGTTGTCAGGTTTATGACAAATTCGCCGGTAGCCTGGATATTCTCATAGGACAATCTTTCCTTACGTACGGCGATGGTCACCATCGGCGGATGTGAACAGGCCACACCGGTCCAACCGACCGTGAAGACATTCGGCAGGCCGTCCCGGTTTATTGTCGTCACCAGCACCGCCGGCACCGGTCCGAAAAGGATCGATCCCTTAAAGAGTTCTTTCGTCAAAACGCATCCTCCCTGCTGCGGCGTCCTGATATCCGCCATCGACCGGCAGTTCAGGCAGCTTGGTCGCTGCCACAGCCAGCTGGTCGCACCGCTCATTGCCTGCATGGCCGGCATGCCCCTTCACCCAATGGAAGCGGACATCGAGGGCCTCGACCAAGAGCAGCAGCCGCTGCCAAAGATCAACATTCATGACCTCCCCGCCATCGGCCTTGCACCAGTCGTTCGTCCGCCATTTCCTAGCCCAGCCCTTGGAAATGCCGTTCACCAGATAACTGGAGTCGGAATACAGATCAATCGGAGATCCGCATTGCCGCAAGCTCTCAAGGGCGACAAGAGCAGCCATCATCTCCATGCGGTTGTTGGTGGTCAGCCGGTACCCACCGCTTATCTCCCGCCGCTCCAAGTCCTCCTCGATGACAATCCCGTAGCCGCCGGGTCCGGGGTTATTGCTGCAGCCACCGTCGGTGAAGACGATAATTGCGCCGGGCCGTTGCGCCGGGCGAACCGGCAGCGGTGCGTGAGTATTGGGGCATTGGTCCTTTTTTTTATAAACCGGATTCTCAAGCCAGGCCCGAGCCTCGCCCTGGCTGGGGAAACTCTGGTAACGCGCGCCGGCATAGCCTTTGACCTGCGCTTCGGCAGAAGGCCAGTCGGTAAAGATCCCGGGCCTACGACCAACCGCCACCGCATAAAACTTTTTTTCACTTTTTGCTTTCAACCTGTCGCCATTGTCCACTGCTTTAAAAAAAGAGGCCGGATCACCCTCATTTTGGGTAATCCGGCCTCTGTCGTTTCTCCGCTACCTGCAGAAATCAACACCCTTTGATACCTCAGCCTCCGACGCCCTTGGTCTCGTTTTTGGCCCCTACGGCACCCTCTTTCGTCAGCGAGCCGGCGACACCATCGCGCGATACTTTGACAATCACATCCTTGGCGATCTCCAGGGAGATGATATTATCGGCAATAGCGGTTATTACCCCGTGCAATCCGCCTTTGGTAACCACCTTGCTGCCTTTTTTCAAATCGTTGAGAAAGGCTTGATGCTGCTTCGCCTGTTTCTGCTGCGGCCTGATGAGTAAAAAATAGAAAACAACAAAGATAAGGACCAGCGGCAGAAACTGAGCCATACCTCCCAAGCTTCCGGCAAAACCACCGGCAGCACCATCAGCTGCGAACGCAATTCCTGACATAATAAATCCTCCGAATATGTGTCTTAAATAGAAAAAACTCTAACCCCGAAAAAAGGCGAAAATCACTTAACAAAAAAATTTCGCCATAACCTCTGCACTTATTTTTTCTAAGTGTCTAAAAACTTCGTGCAAAGTAATCATTCCTCTGCGAGCTTGCTATAAAAATCTTTCCGCCACTGGGCAAAAGCGTCGATCTCAATGGCCCGGCGTATTTCGGCCATGAGGTTCTGGTAGTAATGCAGGTTGTGGATGGTATTGAGATGGTAGCTGAGTATCTCCCGGGCATGAAAAAGGTGGCTGAGGTAGGCGCGGGAATAGTTGCGACAGGTGTAGCAGCGGCACTCTTCATCAAGAGGCCGGGGGTCGTCACGAAAGCGGGAGTTTTTGATGGTGAGTTTGCCGCGCGAGGTAAAGAGCGAGCCGTTCCGGGCGTTTCGCGTCGGCATGACGCAGTCGAACATGTCCACCCCGCGCCATACCCCCTCCACCAGGTCGGAAGGAGTTCCCACCCCCATCAGATATACCGGATATTCGGCGGGCAGCGCCGGCACGGTAGCCTCGGTCATGTCGTACATGAGTTGCTTTTCTTCACCGACGCTCAGCCCGCCGATGGCGTAGCCGTCAAAACCGATGTCGATGAGGGCTGCGGCATGCTCCCGGCGCAGCTCCGGATGCATCCCGCCCTGGACGATGCCGAACAGCAAACGTTCTCTTTTGCTGTGGACCTTGCGGCAGCGCGCAGCCCAGCGAGTCGTCAGATCGGTCGCCTTGATGGTCGCATCCCGGGTTGCCGGGTAGGCAATGCAGGTATCAAGGCACATCATGATATCCGACCCCAGGGCCTGTTGAACCGTTATGGCCTCCTCGGGACTGAGAAAGAGTTTGCTGCCGTCGAGATGCGACCGGAAGGCCGCACCCTCTTCGGTAATGGTGGCCAGCTTCTTGAGGCTGAAAATCTGAAAGCCGCCGCTATCGGTGAGGATCGACCCCTTCCAGTTCATAAAGGTATGCAAGCCGCCAAAACGCTCGATGAGTTCGTGTCCCGGCCGAATAAAAAGATGATAGGTGTTGCCAAGGATTATCTCGGTCTTCATTTCCACAAGGTTTTCCGGGGTCACCGCCTTGACCGTGCCCTGGGTGCCGACGGGCATGAAAACCGGTGTCTGGATAAGCCCTTGCCGAGTACGCACCTCGCCCCTTCGGGCGGCGCATTCGGAGGAACGGGCCAGCAGGGTATACGGTGAAGTGTTTGTCATAATGTTTATTTCAATGGATGGATTTATAAATTTTCGTCATCAAGGACCGGCATCATACTCCTTTTTTCAACGGGGGGTGAACATAAATTTGTGTATTGCATCTTTCGAAGATTTGCCCATGCCCATGGGCTATGTCGTCACGAAAAGGTATGCTGCCGTTGCGTCGCCGCTTCTTTTGGTATATCATCGCACAATAGCAGATATCAGAGAAAACATGCGCATCGAAGCATTGCTGCGTTTATGACGGCCCTTACCCCGAGGCTGCTTGAAAATGAAAACAGTTGTCATCATTGAAAATGAAGCGGTAGAATTGGCAGCCATGGTCAGTCTCTTCGAGCAATGGCAAAAAGAGATCAACATCCTCACGGCCAAGGAGGAAAAGGCTGCTATCACCATCATGTCGCAGCACCATGTCGATCTGGTGGTGTGCGATCTGGCCCTGCCGAAAACCGACACTTTGGAAGGTTTTTCTCTCCTCACCCATACCTTTCCCTATGTGCCTTGTATCGCCCTGTCGGCGGAGCTGGGCGCCTCGTCGGCGGAGGCGATCAGAAGGGGGGCCAGTCGCTGTCTGGAAAAACCTGTCGTTGCCGCGGAACTCCTGCAATACGCGGCGGACCTCCTCGACACCGACACCAGCGGCACGGTCAAGGGCATCCCCATCCATAGCTTTTTACAGATGCTCGAAAGCGAGGAAAAAACCTGTACCCTGCAGGTAAATCACCAGAAAGACACCGGCTTGCTGTATATCCAAAACGGCCTGCTGGTCGACGCCGAAACCAAGAATTTTATCGGTGAGGGAGCGGCCCAGCTTATTCTCTCGTGGCAGGAAACCGTCGTCCAGCTCCGCTATTTCAACGGCCAGCGCAAAAGGCAGATCAACAAGCCGCTGCTCTCCATTATCATGGAGGCCTTTCGCCTGCGCAGTGAAAAAGAGAAGGATCTGCAGGGTGCTGCTCCAGTCAAGGATCATCAATTACCCTTGAAACACCTTTCCACCCAGGGCAAGCGCCTCCCTTTGGAAATCGGCTCAAGAGTCAAACTGGAGTTTCCCCATCTCGACAGCCGCTTTGAAAGCACCATGGTCGGCATGCTGCAGGATCATTATCTCATCCTCACCAACCCCCAGCCGCTTGCCGATATGGCCGAAAAGATCAGCCTCGAACAGCGGGTCATCATCAAATATGTGCACAGGGGGCGGGTGTGGATGTTTAAGGCCCAGCTGCTGAAAACCGTCGAAGCGCCCTACCAGCTGCTGTTTTTCGAATATCCCGTGGTTCTCCACTACCATGAGCTGCGCGAGTCAAAAAGAAGCGCAATTTTTATTCCCTGCACCTTTCATATGGCCGAAGAACCTGAGCTCTATGGCACCCTTATCGATCTGAGCACGATCGGGGCACTTTGCCGGATCAGGCACAAGGCCGATCAGCCTCTGCCGCAGATCGACATCAGCGGCGACATCATGCTCCGTTGCCTGATGCCGGGAATAAAGGAGGAACAAAAACTCACTGGGACCATCAGAAACCTGGTCATTGACACCACTGAAACGAGGATAGGTATTGAATTTGCCGATCTCCAGCCGCACCTGGCCGATACCATCGGCAACTATCTTTTTGCGATTGATGGGGTGGCGGAATAGGGGCCGATGTTTTTTCGACGACTACAGACAACCCTTGGGGGAAGACAAGGTACTGTTAAGAAAACTCTGCCACATTCCAAACCGCCAAAGCTCTTGATATAACACCAAATTCTCTCTCTTGATCAGTTATTTCAACCCGTAGTACCAACTCCACAGAACAGGCAATTTTCCCCAAAAAGCCGCAATGAGCCTTGCCTTCTGACAACAATTACCCTCTTAAAACAGGCTCGTTCCTACCAATTGGCCATGATAGGCCGACGCGGCATAGCAGGGCTATAGCACCAAAATGGTGAAGCGTCCTATTAAACGTTCAGGTTAAAAAGCCCCATTGACAATGTTAACGCGCATGTTAACATGTAATTACGGGAGAGATACTCTTTTTCGAATATTTGGTTTCTTTGATGGTGAAAACCTCATTGTGTTGAATCATGCTTTTCAGAAAAAAACCCAAAAGACACCGCAACAAGCTATAAAATTAGCAGAGAAGTAAAGTGGACATTTAACCTTTGCTCTGAAATATGAAGGCATTGATCTATCCACCCTCAATGCATTGTTCCAGACGATTCAAGCCGGAAATGTTGAAATAATCATCCGCTCAGAGCCAACCGGAATATATAGCCGGAAAATATGGTTTTTGTGGGAATGGCTGCGTAAAGAACAACTCGATATTGAAGATGCAACAACAGGAAATTTCATTTCTCTCATCAACAGTAAGTTACAATATGAAGAAAAATCGCGCTCATCCCGACGACATCACATCAATAACAACCTGCCGGGAACACGCAATTTTTGTCCTTTAATCCGCAAAACAGAAAAGCTTGGCCAATTTAAAATCTTCTGCTATTGAAGTGCCACTCGATGAATTATAAGCTCAAGTTTCTTCCGCCAGCCTTAAAAGAGTGGAAAAAGCTCGACACCTCTGTTCAATCTCAATTTAAGAAGAAATTATCAGAACGCCTTAAGTCCCCGCATGTATTATCATCCAAGCTTTCTGGTTTTGACAATCACTACAAAATAAAACTTAGAACCAGTGGCTTTAGGCTGGTATATGAGGTGATTGATAACGAGCTGTTAATACTTGTCATAGCTGTTGGTAAGCAACCTTTGATCATTTCCGATCAGCGACCTAAAGAAAGGGTAAGCAGGCGAATTTCTTCCTCGCGTCTGACAATATCGACGACCAGACGAAACTGGCGCTCCGCCCTGACCAGGTTTTCACCATCTTGCCGTATCTTGAAATAGGTGTTGCCGCGCAGATGATCGGTAAGAAAACGTACCCCGAGCTCAAAGGATATCGCCAGGACGGCGTCGAAAATAGAGGCCCGCTGCCCGGCGGACAGCAACTGCTGCGGCAGGCTGAAGTAGCCGGTAAGAATCGCCCGGCAGATCTGCATATCAAAAAAGACCTCAAGGCAATCCGCGCCGCTCTCCCCCGCTCGGTTGCAGCAGGAACGCAGGCAATCGCCCAAATCATAGTGGACAATCCCCGCCCCCACCGTGTCGAAATCAAGCATGCCGTCGGCTAGCCCCTGGTTGTCGAAGAGGAAATTGTCGATCTTCGGATCGCCATGAATCGCCTGAAGGGGCAGGAGTCCGGAATTTTTCGCTTCTTCGAGGATCATCGCCCTTTGTCTGCCTTGCTGGATGGCTTGGAAACAATAGCGGGACACCGCATCCGTCTCGGTTTGCTTCTTTGTCGGCAACCGATCAAATTCCTGCAGATACTGCGGCAGATTATGGAAACCCGGCAGCGGATCTGCAAGGCATTGCACATCCAGATCGGCCACAAGGTTATGAAAACCGGCGAGAATCCGTCCTATTTGAAAGGCCTGATCAAGGCTTGTCAGGGTACTGCAACTGGTGTGGCGTAGATAGGTCTGGCCGCGCCAATATTCGCCCTGGGCGTCAATAAAGAAAAGTGCCCCAGTAAGTGTCGGTACCGGCAGGGCAGTACGAAAGGGTTTACCGGTGTGCACCGGCCGCCCTGTCAGGTGCCGGGTGACTTTGGCAAAATTATCGATCACTCGGAGGGGCTGGGGAAAAACCTGGCTATTGATGCGCTGCAGGACAAACGATGCCTCGGCCGATTGCACCAGAAGGGTGTCATTGATATTACCGCAACCGAGTGATGATATCGGGCAGGTAGCGCCATCCGAGCAAAATGCCGCCGCCGCCCGGCGCCCCTCAGACACGCTTGCCATAGGCCAAAGATGCCGCGAACTCAGCCCGGCCAAAATGGGCAGCCCCGATGAGTGCCGCGTCTGACCTGAGGATTACCCGCACCGGGATGGTCTGCATAAAATCCGCCATGAGTCCCTTGGCACAAAAACTCTTGAGAAAGCCGGTAAAGGGTACCTTGCCGAAAAGGCGCGGCACTATGCCGCCGCCCAGATACATGCCGCCTCGGGCGTAGAGCTTCAGCGCCAGATTGCCGGTTTCACTGCCGAGTATGTTGAGAAAGAGATCAATGGCCCGCCGACACAGGGGACAACCATCTTCGCAGAGAGCCCCATCGACGATAACCGGGATGCTATCCGCGGATTGGGCCATGGCCGTGGCAATCGCCGCGGTCTCGGGGATGCCATGATAGTTTTTGCAAAATTGGTAGAGGTGGGCAAGGCCGGGTCCGGCAATGAGCGATTCATAGCTGACCGGCCTGTGACTTTTCTGCATCCAGACAAGAAGGGCCGTCTGCTCGTCATCAATAGGGGCAAAATCGCAGTGCCCCCCCTCGGAACCTCGGGCAAAGGTTTGGCCCTGAACTTCCAGAAGCAGCCCTTCGCCAAGACCGGTGCCGGGGGCGATGATACCGCGGATCTCCGCCTCGTCCCCTGTCCCCGCCTGGATTTCAGCAAGATCATCCGGACCGAGATGCGCAAGCGATGCGGCCACCGCCGTCAGATCGTTTATCAGTTTCACCCGCTGAAAGCCAAAGCGCATCTCAAGTGCCCGGCAATCGATCAGCCACGGCAGATTGGTAAGCTGTACCCGGTCGCCCGCCACCACCCCGGCCACGGCGATACAAGCCACCTTTGGCAGGGGTTGAAATTCATCAAGGAAAAGGGCGAGGATTTCATCAAACCCGGAAAACCGGCAATTGCGGTAGCGTTTTTGCCAAAGGAGGCGAAACTCTCCGCCTGCTTCCCGAAAGATCGCCAGCTCACTCTTGGTGCCACCGATATCGGCGGCGAAAAGGCTTGCCATGGTCATGGTTGGGTTCCTGCGAAAAACCGCTTCAGTACATCGGTCTAGCCGCTGACCAGATGAATATCCCAGGCCTCGGTGCGGCTATTGTTGTCCGGATTCTTGACAATGGAAAATTCAAAGATATTTGCCGAATCGAGGAAAAGCGTATCATTTACCTCCGGCGCCTTGGAACAATGAAAAAACACTGAATGGGGCGCCAGCCCATCACGGCTGAGGCTGTAATAGCGCATGAAGCCGAAGCCCCGGTCCGGATTGTAGTTGATGGGAATGCCGCGTTGCCGGTTTTCGCCGCTCGCACCTCCTATCGGCAGGAGACCGGGAATCAGATAGCCGGAGATAAAGAGATCAGCAGTCTCCCGCAGGTCATTGCTGACATATTTAAAACCAATGACCTCGACCCGACAGCCCATATTCTGCAGGGCCAGCACCAAGCGGATAAAATCGCCATCACCGGTAAGGAGAATGACCCGATCGAGATTTCTCGCCTGCAGCAGGGCGTCGATGGCCAGATCCATGTCGGCATTGGCCTTGGTGGTGAGAATCCCCTCATCGTCGACAAAGTGCTTAACGAACTTTTTAATGACTTTGAAGCCGCATTGACGGACTACACCGTGATAGCGGTAGAGTTTTTGCCGATATTCAGGATCGTCTTTGGTCCGTTCGCCATCTTCCGCCAGGTAGGAGTTGGCGCGCAGCAGGGTGGAGTTGCCGGCATTGGCTAGCTCCGCCAGAACATCATAACGCATGCCATAGCCGCCACACATTCTGATGTTTTCAGCATCTACATAAATTCCGGTCTTCAGCATACCCATTACTCTGCCTGCGGGAAAGTCATCAGCTATTCCCATTCGATTGTCGCCGGGGGTTTTGAGCTAATGTCATAGACCACCCGGTTTACCCCGCGCACCTCGTTGATGATGCGGCTCGAGATCTCGCCGAGGATCTCGTAGGGCAGTTTGCTCCAATCCGCCGTCATGGCATCGCGGGTATCGACGGCGCGAATGGCGATGACATTTTCGTAGGTCCGCCCATCACCCATGACGCCCACCGTCTGGATGGGCAGGAGGACGGCAAACGACTGCCAGACTTTGCGGTACCAGCCGGCGCGGCGCATCTCATCAAGGACGATGACGTCGGCCTGTCGCAGAATGCGCAGCCGTTCGCGGGTCACCTCGCCCATGATTCTGATGCCGAGACCCGGTCCGGGGAAGGGTTGGCGATAAATTGCCTCCTCCGGCAGACCGAGTTCAAGGCCCAGTTCGCGCACCTCGTCTTTGAAGAGCTCGCGCAGCGGTTCAATGAGATCAAGCTTCATAATCTCCGGCAAGCCGCCGACATTGTGGTGCGACTTGATCGGTGCCTCGCCGCGGAAACTCACCGATTCAATGACGTCCGGATACAGGGTGCCCTGGGCAAGATACTTGACTTGTCCGATCTTATGCGCCTCTTCCTCGAAGATCTTGATAAAGCCAAGTCCGATGCGTTTGCGTTTAACCTCCGGGTCTTTGATCCCGTCGAGCTCGCCGAGAAAATAGTCGGTGGCATCGACATCGATCACCTTCAACTTGCTCTTTTCCTTGAAATACCGAAGGATCGACTGGGTTTCACCGGTACGCATCAGACCGTTATTGACATAGATGCAGGTGAGCTGATCGCCCACCGCCCGGTGAATAATGGCCGCTGTTACTGAACTGTCAACGCCTCCGGACAGAGCGCAGATGACATTATCGACACCCACTTTCTCCCGGATAGCCTGGACATTTTGCTCAATGAAGGAGTGCATCGTCCACTCCGGCCGGCAGTTGCAGATGCCGAAGATGAAATTGCGCAGCACATCGGTACCGATGAGGGTGTGTGCCACCTCGGGATGAAACTGTACGGCAACCAGTGGCTTATCCTTATGCCGCAG
>JBBQVT010000090.1:0-16413 GCA_038211245.1 Desulfobulbales bacterium
TCTGACCGGTGATGCCGGACGTTTCACTGCGACCCTGGTCCGCCATGCCCGCTACGTTGATGTTGGTGCCTGTACCGGCTGCGGGCTCTGTGAGATTGTCTGTCCGGTCACCCAGATTTCTCACTTCCCGGCGCAGCCGGCAGAAGGCGAGAAAAAGATCCGGGCGCGGGCCAAGGAAAAAAGAATCATCCGTGGCCTGGGATCGCCGCAGCCAACAAGCTTGCAAAAATGGAATTTTTCCGTCGATAACTCGCTTTGCGGCATGTGCGGCGGCTGCTTCAAGGCCTGTCTGCAAGGCGCGGTCAGTTGGGAAAAAAAGCAGGTGGCGGTCATTGACCAGGATAAATGTACTGGGTGCGGAGCCTGTTTCGTTGTCTGTCCGGAAAAGTTTTCGGCCATCGCCATCGACCAGGCCGCCGATTTTGACAAAAGTGTCGGGGCGGCGGTCCATGCCAGGTCGCAGCTTTTGAAAAAAGAATTTAAGGGAGCGGAGCAACGCGACTGTATTCGTTGCGGACTGTGTGCCATCACCTGTGACAAGGTGATGAATATCGGCGCCCTGAAAATGGTTGAAGAAGGCATTGAAGCGGGCGTTGATATCTGTCAGGTATGTGGCGCTTGTGTGTCGGTCTGTCCGGTAAATTTCTTAGCTATCGATCAAGTCACCAACAAGGTTCCGCGACCGCTTCTCAACAGCTTCAATGAGGGACTCAACGGCAGAAAACCGGTGAACATCTTTTATCCGCAAGCCGTTCCCAGGGTTCCGGTAATTGATGAAGAGAGTTGCGTCCGGCTGAATTCCGGGGCCTGCGGTACCTGCGCCTCGATCTGCGGCGTGGGAGCAATCCATTATGACCACCGGGAAGAAGAGACCGAGGTTGCCATCGGCTCGGTAATTTTTTCACCGGGCATTGAAGTATTTGATGCCAGGTTGCGCGGTGAATTCGGCTACGGATTGTATAAAAATGTTGTGACCAGCATTGAATTTGAGCGACTGCTCTCCGCTTCC
This sequence comes from Desulfobulbales bacterium, assembly GCA_038211245.1. Lineage (GTDB taxonomy): Bacteria > Desulfobacterota > Desulfobulbia > Desulfobulbales > Desulfocapsaceae > Desulforhopalus_A. Next base: position 1,010 of record JBBQVT010000090.1, read on the forward strand.
GGACCGACTTCCGGGACGGTGACCAGGCCCGGTGACGGCAAGCACCCAAAAAAAATCGCCTGGATTCAATGTGTCGGTTCCCGCGACCATTCGTGCGACCGTGATTATTGCTCGTCGGTCTGCTGCATGTATGCAACCAAGGAGGCCTTTATCGCCCGGGAACACGACTCGAATATTGAGCCGACCATCTTCTATATAGACATGCGCTCGTTCGGCAAGAATTTCGATGATTATGTGACGAGTGCCAAAGAACACAACGTCCGCTTCGTGCGGGCAATGGTCAGCAGGATCTTTGAGGATCCGATAACCGGGAATCTCGAACTGCGCTACGTTGATGACAGTGGGGTGAGAAAGACCGAGGTGTTTGACATGGTGGTACTCTCGGTTGGTATTCAGGTGCCTCGGGCAACCAAAGAGCTCGCCGGCAAACTGGACATCGACCTCGATCGCTACGGCTTTGTCGTCACCGACTGTTACCAGCCGCTGGCAACGTCCAGGGCTGGGATCTTTGTCAGTGGTGCCGTCAAGGGACCAAAGGACATCCCGGAGACGGTCTGTGAGGCGTCGGCCGCGGCGGAAGCCGCCTCAGCCGGCCTCGCCGAGGCTCGGGGGAGTTTGATTACCGCTGATGTCTTGCCGGTGGAGCGGGTTATTGAACCCGAAGAGGGCTTACGTATCGGGGTTTTTATCTGCCATTGCGGCACCAATATCGCCTCGGTAGTCGATGTCGAAGCGGTGACCGAATACGCCAAAACCTTGCCCGGTGTGGTCTATGCCGAACATCCCCTGTATACCTGTTCCCAGGATTCCCAGGAAAGAATGCGGGAAATTATTAAAGACAACCGGCTGAATCGGGTGGTCACCTCCGCCTGTTCACCGACCACCCATGAACCGCTGTTTATGTCGACTCTGCAACAGGCCGGATTGAATAAATACTTCTTTGATATGGCCAATATCCGTGATCAGTGCAGCTGGGTACATCCCGACGATCCGGTGCTGGCCACCGAGAAGGCGAAACGCTTAACGCGCATGGCTGTGGCCAATGCCACCGCCGGGGAACCATTGCCGGAGCAGGAGTTTGCCGTCGATGCCCGACTTCTGGTGGTTGGTGGGGGTGTAGCCGGAATGACTGCTGCCCTCGAAGCCTCCCGTCAGGGTTTTGGTGTGTTTCTTGTCGAGAGGGAGCCGTTTCTCGGAGGCCAGTTGCTGCATCTGCAACGGAGTTCCGATGGTCGCAAATTTGCCGATTTCCTTGGCGATTTGAAAGAAAAAATACTGAACGACGAGCGCATTAAGGTCTTTACCAGCAGTGAGGTGGTGGAACAATCGGGGTTTGTCGGCTCTTTCGAAACGGAAATCGTCATGCCCTCGGGAGGAACCAGAACCTTAAAACACGGGGCCATCCTGGTTGCCACCGGGGCTGAGGAATACCGCCCGGAAATACATGGCCTGGGGACGCTCAACACAGTTATGACCCAGACCGATTTTGAGGCGGCTCTTGAAAACAGTGAAAGCAAGGATTGGCATCATTTTCGGGTGGTCATGCTGCAGTGCGCCGGTTCACGTGATGCCGATCATCTGCCGTACTGTTCACGGGTCTGTTGCAACCATGCAGTAAAGAACGCCCGGCGGCTGAAGGCCATGCATCCTGAGGCGCGGGTCGATGTACTTTACCGTGATATGCGGAGCTACGGTTTGGCAGAGCTTGACTATAGCCATGCACGGCGGGAGGGAATCAACTTTATCCGCTACGACCCGGTGGAAAATCCTGTGCAGATCATCGCCGAGGAGGCGGGAATTGAAATCACCGTCGTCGATCCTTCGGTTCGGCTGCCGGTGCGGTTCCATCCTGATCTGCTGGTGCTCTCAACCGGAATGAAACCGAGAGATGCCGAGGAACTGGCGTCGATGCTTCGGGTGCCGAGAAACAAGAATGGTTTTTTCATTGAGGCGCATACCAAGCTGAGGCCGGTTGATCTGCCGAGCGAAGGGCTGTTCATGGCGGGTACCGCCCATGGGCCGAAGAGCAGCACCGAAAGTATCACCCAGGCTCAGGCTGCTGTAGCCAGGGTGGCGACACTGTTGTCCCGGGACAGCATGAAAATGTCGGCAATCGTGTCGGTGGTTGATCCGACCCATTGCGCGGTTTGTCTCACATGCGTGCGAGCCTGCCCGTATGGGGTGCCGTTTATCAATGACCAGCATAGTGCCGAGATCAATCCGGCTCTTTGCCAGGGCTGCGGTATCTGTGTGGCCGAGTGCCCGGCCAAGACCATTCATCTTGGTCGGTACGACGACAGCAATATCAGAGCAAAGATTGAAGCGTACAGCCCGTCTTGAGTCGGAGTGGAGAGTAATCTGCAGGAGGAGGAAAATAATGAGTGACTTTTCGCCCAGTGTCATCGTTTTTGCCTGTCGCCATTGAGCGTATTCCGCAGCGGACCTGGCAGGTTCGGAGAGAAGAAGGTATCCCCCGGCAATCAGTATTGTCATGCTGCCTTGTACCGGTCGCATTGATGAGTCACTGCTCCTGAAGGCCTTTGAAAACGGTGCCGATGGAGTAATGGTTGTTGGTTGTCTGGAAGGAGATTGTCACTACGTGTCGGGAAATATCCGCGCCCGGGCACGGGTCAAGAGGGTGTATGGCATCCTTGAAAAAATAAAGATCGGGCCTGATCGCATCCGAATGTATAATCTGAGCGCCGGAGAAGGATCAAAATTTGCTCTTTATGCCAACGAGTTTGTCGATAGAGTCCGAGAGCTCGGGCCAAGTCCCATCAATTTGGTGCGTGCTGGACACGTTCAAGCGGTATCTCAGAAGGAGGCTACATGATTACTGGTACACCGAAACCTATTGAAGAGATCCTGGAAATGGTCGAGCCTTACGACAACATCATCCTGGCCGGTTGCCATGGCTGCGTAACCGTCTGCAGAGTTGGCGGGGAGAAGGAGGTGCAGGTACTTGCCTCGACACTGCGACTGGCGCGTGAGGCGAGCGGTAAAACTATCAAGATCCGGGAAGTCAGCCTGGAGCGGCAGTGCGATCCTGAATATGTCGAGCAGATGCGTCCCTATGTCGGCGATTATCAGGCGGTGATATCTATTGCCTGCGGTGCCGGGATACAGTTTCTGGCCGAAAAATTCACCACAACGCCCCTCTTGCCCGGTATCAACACCGGCTTTCTCGGCGTCACCGAGAGGCAGGGTGAATGGTCCGAGAGATGCCAGGGCTGCGGTGATTGCGTCCTGCACCTGACCGGCGGCATCTGCCCGGTTACCCGCTGCGCCAAATCACTTTTTCATGGACCATGCGGCGGTTCGGTACAGGGGATCTGCGAGGTGGATAAGTCGGTTAAATGCGGCTGGCAGATCATTATTGATCGGTTGAAGGCTCTGAACCAAATGGACAATTACACTAAATTCAAGCCGTTTAAGGGGTGGTCGAGCGCAAGAGACGGTGGTCCGCGCCGCATTATCAGGGAGGACATGATATAATGAAATCGGGAAGCAATCTGGAAAAGGTACTGGCGGCCGGGCACTTTTCGGTTACTGCGGAATGCGGTCCTCCCCGGGGGGCTGACCCGGAGATTGTCAGGAAGAAGGCGGCTTTTGTCAAAGGCAATGTCGATGCCTGTAATGTCACCGACAATCAAACCTCGGTGGTGCGAATGAGCTCTCTTGCCGGTTGTATGCTGATCAAGGAACAAGGGGTCGAACCGTTGATCCAGATGGTGGTTCGCGACCGCAACCGTATTGCATTGCAGTCCGACCTGCTGGGTGCCTCGGCACTGGGGGTTCGCAATATCCTCTGTTTGTCCGGTGACCACCAAAAATTCGGCGATGACCCTCAAGCAAAAAATGTCTTTGATATCGATTCAATGCAGTTCATCCATCTGGTCAGGTTGATGCGCGATGAGGGTATATTCCCCTCTGGAAAAAAACTTGAAGGGGCGCCGAAGTTTTTTATCGGCTGTGCCGTCAATCCCTTTGCCGATCCGTTTGAGATCAGGGTGCCACGATTAAAAATGAAGGCTACTGCCGGTGCCGATTTCGTTCAGACCCAGTGCATCTATAACATGAAGAAATTCAAAGAATATATGGAGCTGGCAAAAAAGGAAGGCTTGCATGAAAAGGTCAAGATACTCGCCGGGGTAACGCCCCTCAAATCGGCCGGCATGGCGAAATTCATGCGCAAGATGGTCGCCGGAATGGATATCCCGGAAGAGGTGATTGCCCGTATCTCCGCTGAACCAAAGGAAAAACAGGCGGAAAAAGGCATTGAGATGTGCATTGAACAGATTCAGGAACTCAAAGAAATGGAAGGAATCGCCGGGGTGCATGTCATGGCCATCGAGTGGGAAGAAAAATTGGCAGAAATCATAGGTGGTGCGGGCCTGCTCCCTCGACCTGTGGTAGAATAAAAAAGATAGAAAATTTTCAATCTCAAGAATGGAGGAGAGAAATGGCTGATAAAAAGAAAATTCTACTTGTAGATGACGACCCGGATTTTGTCGAAGCAGTGCGTGTTATCGTCGAGAGCGGCGGTTATGAAGTTCGCGTTGCCTACGACGGTCAGGAAGGTCTTGAAGCAGTTGCCGAGGAAAAACCTGATCTTATCGTCCTCGACGTGATGATGCCGGTTATGAACGGCCATGCTGCCTGTGCCCGTCTGAAAGCCGACAAGGCCACCGCATCAATTCCGATCATCCTGCTCACCGCCGTGGCCGACCGGGTCACCACCAGTACCTATACCCATCGAGATATGCTGGAAAGTGAGGCGGAAGACTATATGCCCAAACCAGTTGAGCCGGCGGAACTTCTCGCGCTTATAAAAAGCTGGTTGAAATAATGCAATATCGCCTCTTGCCGGCACCGGACGAACGGGTGGCGGTAAGAGGAACGGTCCTGCCCTGCATCCGTGTTTTGTCCTCAGGTTTCAAGGAATAATACTATGGATACTGTGCGCATTCTGGTCATCGACGATGAAAAGGTTATTCGTGAAGGGGTGGAACGCGCCCTGGCCAAAAGAGGCTATGAAATTGCCAAGGCCGAAGATGGCAACAAGGGCCTGGAGCTCCTCAAGGAATTCGATTTCGATATTGTTCTGACCGACCTCATGATGCCGGGACTTGATGGTTTTGCCGTTCTTGATTGGATTCGCGAAAATCAACCGCATATCCAGGTAATCGTCATCACCGGCTTTGCCACGGTGACCAAAGCGGTGACCGCGATGAAACAAGGGGCCTTCGATTTTGTCGGCAAACCGTTTACTCCAGACTATATCCGGGTGGTGGTGGATAGGGCCATTGACAGGCTTACCATGCGCGCCGAAACGGAGCGGCTGCGAGAAGAAAAAAATATGGGGCTTCTGGCCATCGACAAATCGCAGAGCCGCCTGAAAACCGTTTTTAGTTGTATGGCCGAGGCGGTTGTTATAACCGATACCGAAGGAATAGTTGTTCTGCATAACCCGGCAGCTATTAAGATTCTTGAAATTCAGACCGATCCGTTCATCGGCAAACACTTGGCTGCCTCCATTCGTGATCGAACGGCGATCAACATGATCAACGAGGCCATGAGCAAGGTGATGGTGGTGACCCGGGAGTTTGCACCCGGCGCTATCTCCCGGAAATTTCTTCGGGCCTACTGCTCTCCGGTAACCAACGAGCAGGGAGCGGTAATCGGTTCGGTTACCACCTTTGAGGACATTAGTGCGCATAAACAAATCGATAAAATGAAATCCGATTTTGTGGCCATGGTTGCCCACGAACTGAAATCGCCCCTCGCCTCCGTTGAACAGATGATTTATGCCCTGCAGGTTGGTTGCGAGCATGAGGCAACCAGTTCCTGCAACGCCCTGCATAAAAGGATGACGACACGAACTAAGGATCTGCTCCGACTGATTGAGAACCTCCTCAATCTGTCAAAACTTGAAAGCGGTACCGTGGTCTTCAACCTCGAACCAATCCGCGGCGAAGATATAATCCGCGATGTTATCGAAATCACCAAGTTACAAGCGGACAGCAAGGGTATATCCCTCAATTACACACCGTGCAGCGAAGATTGGCTGTTCAACGTCGATTACGATCATATGCGCACGGCGATCATGAACATCGTTTCCAACAGCGTGAAGTATACCCCTGATGGAGGCCAGGTGTTGCTCAGTACCGAGGTTGCCGGCGGGTTTATCAATTTCAGGGTGCAGGATACCGGCATTGGTATCAGTAAAGAGGATCTCCCCCATATCTTTGACCGGTTTTTCCGGGTCAAAGGCAAGGCTACCCGCCACATTACCGGTTCAGGTTTGGGGCTGGCCTTGGTTAAGGAAGTGGTTGAAGCCCATCAAGGATACATTGATGTGCAGTCCATCCTGCAGGTAGGCACGACTTTTATCCTGAGCTTTCCGCTGGTTCAGAAAAATGCTGCTCCGGTCTCCGAGCTGCAATTCATCACCTAAAAGCAGTTATTCTAGAAATCAGCTCACATCACTCATCCAACTGGAATTTATGAAAAAAATATGGTTTTTGATTGCTGTGCTTTGTCTTTTTGGTCTTTTATCCTGCACGAGTGATCAGGAGTTGGAAAAGAAGGAAACCGTATCGCAACACGCTGAAAAAATCGGCCAGGAAGCCGTCAAGATGATTAAAACCCCGATGGATCAAGCGCGAAAGGCAGCTGAACAGGAGAATAGTCACAGCCAAAAGGTGGAAAAAGACGTGGATAAATCGGCCAACTAATCAGTAAAACGACTGCGAATTTCGGAGAAAAATTTGATCGCAAATTCTTCAGAGGTGAGTTTGCCGGGTTTCAGTAAAATAGTATCGGAAATGCCTATCTATAGAGATAGCCTTCCATTTCGACGATAGCTCCAATAACGCCGCGAATCTGGTGTTCATCGTCGACAATGAGTATCCTCTCTCGCTTGCGCGGTTTGGCCATGGCATTTTCCTTCTCTGGTCAAAAAGCCCTTCAAAACATGGTGACATTCATACTCATATTTAATCATAAGTATCGATCAGAAAGCAAAGCAGTTCATTAAAAATGATTAAGTCGCTGGAGAAAAGGAGAATGCAAGGCCCTGTATTGGTACCGGCAAGGCGCAACCCCTTCACGAGAAGACTTCTTGAGCCGGGATTTGCAGCCCTTAAACGGCAACTCAGGCGGCTTTTCTGTCGAGAAACTCAGTCTCGCCACTCTGACCGGCTTCTTTTGCTGCCAGATATTCCTCGAAGCTCATCATTACATCAATAATGCCGTCCGGAGTTATTTCGACGATCCGATTGGCGACCGTTGCGACAAATTGGTGGTCATGGGAGGCGAAAAGTACGATCTCCGGGAAGGCAATCAGTCCGTTGTTGAGGGCAGTGATAGACTCAAGGTCGAGGTGGTTGGTTGGCTCATCGAGGATAAGAGCATTGGCGTCGGCGAGCATCATTTTAGCGAGCATGCAGCGGACCCGTTCCCCGCCGGAAAGAACCGAGGTCTTTTTCATGGCCTCGTCGCCGGAAAAAAGCATTTTCCCAAGAAAGCCACGGATAAAGCTCTCTGTTTCCTTAACCGGCGCATATTGACGCAGCCAACCAACCAGATCCAGTTCCCCGATGTTGAAAAAATGGCTGTTTTCCTTAGGGAAATACGAATTCTTCATCGTTACTCCCCAGCGGAAGCTGCCGGTATCGGCTTGCAACTCGCCGGCGAGAATTTGAAACAAGGTGGTCTTGGCCAGGCTGTTGGTCCCGATGAAGGCGATTTTATCGCCTTTATTGACGGTAAGATTAAGGTCGCGAAACATTGAAACCCCATCGATGGCTTTGCTGAGTCCTTTGATCTCGAGAATGATATCGCCGCAGGGTCGCTCGGCCTTGAAGGTGATAAAAGGATATTTGCGGGAGGAACAGGGCATCTCTTCAATAGTGAGTTTTTCCAGCAGCTTTTTCCGGGAGGTTGCCTGTTTGGCCTTCGATGCGTTGGAGCTGAAACGACGAATGAATTCCTTAAGATCTTCAGCTTTGGCCTTGGCCTTTTTGCTTTCGGTCTCTTTCTGGTGGAAATGCAGTTGGCTGGCCTCATACCAGAAGTCGTAGTTGCCGACGTAAACCGTGATTTTACCAAAATCGATATCGGCCATATGGGTACAGACCTGATTGAGAAAATGGCGATCATGGGAGACGATGATGACTGTATTCTGAAAACGGGCAAGAAATTCCTCAAGCCAATTGATAGTCGTCAGGTCGAGCTGATTGGTGGGTTCGTCAAGCAGGAGAATGTCCGGATTACCGAAGAGGGCCTGAGCCAGCAACACCCGAACTTTGTCGCTGCCTTCAAGTTCCTTCATCATCTTCTCACGATTTTCTTCTAGGATGCCAAGGCCTTTCAAGAGCACCGCAGCCTCGGCTTCCGCCTCGTAGCCGTTCATCTCGCCGAACTTAGCCTCGAGTTCTGCTGAACGGATGCCATCTTCTTCGGTAAAATCGGCTTTAGCATAGATTGCGTCGCGTTCGGCCATGATCTTGAAGAGCTTTTTATGGCCCATGAGCACGGTATTGATAATTGAGTGTTCGTCGAAGGCGAACTGGTCCTGACTGAGTACAGCGATGCGCTCCCGGGGGCCTTTGCTGATCTCTCCTCGATCAGGATCCAGTTGGCCGGCAAGGATCTTCAGAAAAGTTGATTTGCCGGCACCGTTTGCACCGATCAGTCCGTAGCAGTTGCCATGGGTAAACTTGATATTGACGTCTTGAAAGATGATTCTCTTGCCATAGGAGAGAGCAACATTGGATGCGGTAATCATGGTTGTGTCCTCGCAACAAAGCCACCAGGATGTCCCCATGGCATAAAGTGATTTTAGAAATAAAAGCTTGTGATTATGACTGCTCTACGGGAAGATCAAGGTTTTCCTTATCTTCTTCGGAAATTTTTTTGTTTTCCTGTTTTTGCTGGCGCTTTTCTTCTTTTTTCTTTTTCTTTGCCAGTTCTTTCTGCCGCTTCTCAAATGAATAGTTGGGTTTCGCCAAGATCATCTCCTTCCGCTTGCCCGTGTTGGTTAACAACACGAGTACCTGAATCTCTCAGAAAAAAAATCCGTGATTTACCCTTCAAAGGGTATCAAAAATAGCGGATTTCGGTGATCCCGCAGTGAGTGAGGCACCGAAATCCGCCAGAGGCTAATGATTTACTGCTGAACAACATTTGCAGCAGCCGGACCTTTGGGGCCGTCAACAACCTCGAAGGTCACACGAGCACCTTCCTCCAGGGATTTAAAACCCTGGGCCTGAATTGCAGTATGGTGGACAAAGATATCCTTGCCGCCATCTTGCTCAATAAAACCGAAACCTTTCGCATCGTTAAACCACTTCACTGTACCTTGAGCCATCTTGTACTACTCCTTTGTTCGGGTCTTACCCCTTTGTCATGTAGTCGAAACATCACCTGACACTTCGACTGGAAGTCTGGGAATCCAGACAAAATTAATTGTTTATCGTTGGTACGTCTTTCTGGTGCCGAAATCAAAGGCGCAGGCCTTATCGCGTCGGCTTTTGCCTTGGCCGGCAGGAGTGCTGCCGGTTTTTTTGGGCCGCGGTGCCTGGCGTGGCGTATTTTCACGTCTTTCTTGGCAACGCTCTTCCTCTGCCAGCGGGGCAAGGGCCGGGGTCGTCTCGCGGACCATTTTTTTGCCGAGATTTCGCTCGATGAGGGCAATCATTTTGCTATCCTCATGGCCGGCAAAGGTTAAAGCCTGGCCGGTACGAGAGGCTCGGCCAGTCCGTCCGGTGCGATGGGTATAGGTTTCGGCGGTGTCGGGCATGTCATAATTGATGACATGGGAAATGCCGGTTACATCAATGCCGCGGGCGGCAATATCGGTCGCCACGAGAATGCCATAAGTGCCGTCGCGAAAACCATCGAGAGCCTGTTGTCTCTTCTGTTGGGAAAGATTGCCTTGTATCGAGGCGGCGTTGAAGCCGGATCGTTCCAGCTGCAGCGCCAGACTTTTAGCCTTATGTTTGGTGCGGGTAAAAACCAGGGTGCTGGTCATTTCCCGTTCTTTAATGATATTTTTCAGTAACGAGGTTTTTTGGTCTGTTGCCACATGAAAGAGGCCATGGGAGATTGACGGGGCCGGCAGGGTATGGTTGATTTGCACGGTTACCGGATTATTGAGAATCTCTTCTGCCAGATGGCGAATTTCTCCCGGCATAGTGGCGGAAAAAACCAGCGATTGACGATTTTTCGGCAACAGCCTGATGATTCTGCGAATGTCCGGCAGGAAGCCCTTATCAAACATGTGGTCCGCCTCATCCAGGACGAGTACCTCGACGGTGCTAAGGGTCAAGGCCTTTTCGTTCAGCAGGTCAAGCAGGCGACCGGGACAGGCGACAACAATTTCAACTCCGGCACGAAGGGTGTTTATTTGTTTGCCTTTGCCCACACCGCCGTAAATAACAACACTGTGCAGGTCTGTTTGTCGGCTCATTTTGCCGATATTCTCATGGATCTGCTCAGCCAGTTCTCTGGTGGGCGCAACAATCAGAGCCCGCACTTTCTTGCGGGGCCCGGTCAGAAGCCGCTCCAATAGAGGCAGGACAAAGGCTGCAGTCTTGCCGGTGCCGGTCTGGGCCAGACCAAGAATGTCGCGGCCAGCAAGGATCGGCGGGATAGCCTCTTTTTGAATGGGGGTCGGAATGGTGTAGCCACAGGCAATGATGCCGGCGCCTATTGTCGGATGCAACTGGAAATCTTTAAAACTCATTTATACTCCAAAATACTTCGTGGTGAGCTGCCGGGCCATTGCCAGGTCTCTCGAGAGTGCGGATACCAAAGGGGTCCGCTGGTATTAGGCATTATTTCTGTGCAAGTTGGGGCCGGTAACGGCTCGTAGCCTTGCTGGTGGATATTGCTTGAAATCCAAAAAAATTCAATTGATTGGCGATCGATAATTGTGAATAAGGTTGACGAACATGCTCAGGAGGAAGAGATAGAAAGCAGATACACTGATGTACAAGTGTGACAAGGGGTATCCGTTAAAGGGTCTCACGCTGCTCCTCCAGCTTAAGTAAACAGCATGAACTTCAACAGCAACGAACGACGCTAGGGAAAGAAAGAAACTAACGAGGAGGACCTGAAGGAAATGTGCTTCTACTTAAGAAGATTGACTTAAATAGTGTACTCTCTTTTTACGGATATGCAAGTGAAATAACAGCGCGGGCAAAATTTGGTTGTGTAGTGCAGTGCCATTTATGGTTTGATGGAGCTGTAGTATACATATAATATACTTAGAATGACACAAAAAATACTAAAATTGCCTGTTAAGGAGGAGTGTAGGAATATTTGTCCGTCGGAAAATTATTTATTTCATTTTCTTTCCTTAAAGGGCTACAATGATATAATAGACGGTTCAATTCGCCAGTTGTGATGGTATGAGTCATATGAAGTGATCTTGGGAAATGCCGGAGGTTTTCCGAGCATCCTCTGGCAAGGAAAGGGGGGAACCCGAATATAGGGGGATATTCCTGGAATGCTGAATTTTTAATGAGTGTTAGCAGTAGCAAGGTATTAAAGAGGGAAGTCTTGCAAAAAACTTAACGAGGAGAATGCCCATGACTGAGAGTGTTTACAAAATTATTGAACTGGTCGGCTCAAGTCCCGTATCGTGGGAAGAAGCTACGAAAAATGCGGTTAATTCGGCAGGTCTCAGTCTCCGTGACCTGCGTATAGCGGAAGTCATGACCCTTGATATGAAGATTGAAAATAATCAACCGGCAGTCTTTCGAGCGCGAGTTAAACTTTCTTTCAAGCTCCTCGCGGATTAGGCGTAAATACCAAAGGATAGGCCATTGCGTTTTTTTCGTTGTGTCCTGAAAACATCAAACTCGAAGGGCTTGAGCTATGGCAGGGTAAGAATGGGTCCATAACTCAAGCCCGAACTGTATGCAGTGACTCTTTTGCCAGCCGTTTTAAAAATTATGCAAGCTTTTTGCCGATGGCTTTGCCATAGTCTTGACAGGCTTTTGTGCCTTCATTGCTGCTTACCATGGCCTCGGTAAGTTTTAAAGGTCCGAGGTCCGTCATATCCATTTTAAAGACGTGCATCATGGTATCAAAGAGCATCGGTGCACTTTCGCCGCTGTGGGTGTGAGATCCGAAAGCGCCGCCAATTTTTCCAGTTAAGTTAGCAAGTTCCGCCTTAAACAGGAACTGCTTCATCCCTCCCGTAAGATCCTTGTGATAGGTGGGGCACCCGAAGATATAGGCGTCGTATCCGACGATGTCCAGCTCGTTGTCAATCTCTGATATTTTCTTGAGAACCACTTCAATAGCGCAAAACCGCAGACCCTCGGCAATAAAATTGGCCATGGCTTCGGTTTTTCCGGTGCGACTGTGATAGATGATGAGCGCTTTTTTCATGAAACCTCCTCTGATGGTATTTGGCTGGCGGTGAATTCTGCTGGGAATTAACAGCATTAGCTACCTCGAAAGGATGTGTATTGTTTAGTTTTTGTCAATATTTGTCAGCATCTTAGCTTCTTGGCTAGAATTATTCTAAAGTGATGCCCGGTAGAAAATTCGTGTCCAGCCTTATCGCTTAGTTGCCAGTACCTTTGTGCGGAACTGGCAAGGGACACCAGGGCGGCCTGAGAAAAATCTTTGTAAACAGAAGGACACTGGACATATCAGGAGGAAAGCTTTACCCTGCAAAGAGACAAAGATATTCGGCGGGAGTTCTCGAACACTGGCAAGCCCTTCCATGGGCAAAATCGTTAAGCCTCCGCTCCCTTGATGACCAATACCAAATAGGCAGGAGGAATCATGCTAAAAGCCAAAGAAATAATGACGGTTGATGTGATAACGGTAGCTCCGGAGACATCAGTAACAGATCTTGCCCGACTATTGGCATCGCATAATATCGGTGGGGCGCCTGTAGTTGATGTGTCCGGCCGTCTCCTCGGAGTGGTTACTGAAAATGATCTCATTGATCAAACAAAGAAAATTCATATCCCCACGGTCATTGCCATCCTCGATTCCCTCATCTTTCTTGAACGTCCCAACAAAATGGAAAAAGATATCAGGAAATTCGCCGGTTCGACGGTTGCCGACATCTATACGAAAAATCCACTGACAGTTGATGAGGATACCCCGCTTGACGAATTGGCGACCATCATGGCCGAAAAGAATGTCCATACCCTGCCGGTTATGAGGGGGGAGCAGCTGGTAGGGGTAATTGGTAAAGGCGATATCATCAAGACTTTGATTTCTTAGGTATCTGGTCCGGTATCATTGTATCGGCAAGAGATGCATCGATTGCCTTGGTCAATTCATCGAGGATATAAGGTTTGGCCACGGCTGCAGTGAAGCCGTGTTGCCGGTACGAGGCCATAACCGGATCATTGGAATAGCCACTGGAAAAATGACCCGCACTTTCCCGTCGATCTTCTGTAACTCGGCCAGTGTCTCTTTGCCGCCCAGCCCACCCGGAATAGTCAGATCGACAATGACCAAATCAAAGGGTTTGGGTGAATCAAACCGCTGTCGATAGATCATGCTTTTAAACGCCTCAAGATTCAAGGACTGAGCAAGAACCTGCTGGTTGGGGTTGCGGCCGTTGACGGTGTTGATCATCTCAGTCAGACCACCGCTGAGTGATCCGGAAAAGTAGTGGAAGAGGTTTATTTTGTTGACCTTTTGAATGGCTGGATCAGCATCACCATCCTTCTTTGTGTTGAAGGAAAAAAAGATTGCAGAATGACTACAGGAAGAAGTGACAAAATCGTCATCTCCTGGAAATCATGGGGCGGCACGCGAACTTGCTAATACAACATGTTTTTATCAGATGCACCGGATGCACTGGTCTGTTCAAAATGTATTTTCGATTGACTCAACGCTGTTATGTAACATAAAATAGAACCCAGAGATGGAACCCAGATGGTGAAAAAGTCGACAACCGACGGCTATGTGCTGCAAGTGGGTCAGTCCTACCTGTGCTTTAACTCATATAAACGACACCTACGGGCATGGTGTGGGGATCGATCCATCAAAAATATAGCTCGGATGCTGCGCGAGGATTCCGGCACCCGGGATATTGTCGCCCGGATAGGCGGGGAGGAATTCTGCATCCTCACCCCGGGAGGGATGAGGTCGGAGGTGATTGCCAGATTTGAAAATCTGTGCCGGATGATCGAAGAAAATCCGGTAACCATACTGAAATAACCTGGCCATTTCAACCCATTTTATTACGGCTCTTTATGCCGTTCCGGGCATTCCTTTGGCCATGTTATTTTTTTACAACGGCTTAACCTTTGGTCCGGCAATAAAAATAATTATCCAGGCATTCGGAGATACACATGGCCCTTACCAAAGAAGAAATAAATCGCAAGCTGCTGCATGTGTTCTCGGGGACACTTATCCCGGCAGGAATTTTTTATATCCCGATGATTGATGGCTACTCTTCCCTTACCCCGGTTGTTGTTCTTGGTTTGCTTACCATAGGTTCTATATTCTTAGAGTACCTGCGTTTTCACAATGCTGCCGTGCAAAGAATCTTCATTGGCCTCGGGTCGGGAGTGCTCAGGAAGTCTGAAAAAAATTCATTTACTGGATCCACCTATATTTTCATTTCGGCATTTTTATGTTCGATTATCTTCTTTAATAACCCGCATATTGCCTTCATAGTATTATCTCTTTTTATCCTCGGAGATGCCATTGCGGCTATTGTCGGGATCAGCATGGGGCGCATCAAAATAGGCAAAAAATCCCTGGAAGGTTCGGCGGCCTGTTTTGTCCTGGGTCTTCTGCTTTTCTTTTTTGTTTATCCGCAGATACCCATGTTGCTTGACCGATGGCACGGCGCAGTGCCTTTGCCCCTTATTTTTATCGCCTCTTTCGCGAATACCATCTTCGAGCTCTTTCCTGTGAGTTTTGGGAAAGATATCAGCATCAACGACAATCTTTCCGTGCCGCTCATTACCGGTATGATCCTGCTTGTCCTGTATCCGGTTTTTGCATGAGCTGGGGCACATATTCTTATTTTGTACGATGGCTTAATGGCTGGAAAAACCTTTGGAGAAAAACCCCACTCCGCCAATTTTGATGGAGAAAGACACGCCCCCTAAGCGGCTTAATCCGCCGAATATATTCTTGTCGCCAGCAGGCAGCGGAGTGAGTAATGGATAGGGATCTTCAGCTGCAGAGGCCAGGAGAGGCTCTGGAGTGGTGACCAGCTTGAGGGGGACGGCAAACTCGCGATTTTCTTCTTCGGGGGTACCCTGCACGGTAAATTTATTCTAACCCTCCAGCCGCGGGAGAACTATGGGTATTTCCAGAAATTTTCAAATAATCGAGAACCGTGCGTACAGAAAAACTGAGCTGTCGTAATTTTTGAGCGACATTGCTTACGCCCTTACTTTTGA
>JBBQVT010000091.1:0-16366 GCA_038211245.1 Desulfobulbales bacterium
CCCTCCGCCGCTGTTTGTCGTGCTCCCTTTCACCGTGCCGGTCACCTCGAAACTCATGCCCTTGGTACTGGCGATTTCGCCCCCGGTGTTGACCTTTATCGGGGGAATGGTGTAGATCCCCGGTTTTTGCGCCTGGACCAGATAGCTATTGGAAAGTGAAGAGGTCATGCTACCGTTGATGATGTTGATCCTGCTTGACTGGCCACGGTTTTGAAAGGTTATTCCGGTGATTTCCGGCATCTCGATGGTCGAGATGCGGCTGGCACCGTTCACGGTAATGGTCAGCATGGCACCCTGATCGACCGAGAAAGAGAGATGGCTAAGAGAGGCCTCAAGGCTGATATCCGCACGAGCCTCCAAACCATTACAGAAGACTATCAGGCAGACCAGAAAAATGAATGATTTTCGATCGTCTTGCATTACCAGTCCCTGTCGATTTCCTTTTCTTTAGCCCTGCGACCTGATGGCACAAAATTCAGGTTGCCCTCTTCGTTTTTCAAGGCGTTGAGCAGCCGTTCCGCCTCTTCCTTGGTCATCTTCCCTAGTTGTTGCCGCACGGCATCGCTCGCTGCCTGTTCTTCTGTTTTGTTCTGATCTTCTAATGCTTTTCCGGTTTCGACCGGTGGCTCCTGACCTTCATTTTGCTGTTCGTCTCCGGCTTGTTTGGCCCCTTTTTTTGCATCCGCTTTGTCGGTTTTTCCATCGGCCTGCGGTTGCGACTTTTGTTCAGACGGCTGTTCGGCCTGTTGTTTGTCTTCGTTTGCCGGGTCGGAGCCGTTTTCCTCTTTCTTTTGTTGCCCCTGGTCTTTTTTGTCGCCGTCGTTGTCCTTTTGCTGATCGTTTTGTTCACCTTGCTTATTTTGTTTTTCCTGCTTCTCCTTCTCAATCTGCTTTTCCAGTTCCTCCAGCTGTTTGGCGACAACATTTTGATTATATTTGGCATCAGCATCGGTTGAATCAAGTTCCAGTGCCGATTTCAGGGAGTTCAAAGACTGTCGCCAATGGCCTGCCGCAGCTTTTGCATCGGCCTGACGTACCTCGGAACCTTTCTGATAGTAGCTGTTTCCCCGGTTATAATAAGCCTTTTTCTGGAGGTCAATCTTGTCACTCTTCAGTGCGCCGCTAAAGGCGGCGATGGCATCATCATACATGTTGTTTTTGTACGCGGCTGCACCGAAATTGAAGAGCAATTGCGGGTCGTCCGGTTTTCCTGCCAATTTTTTTTGGTAATATTCAGAGGCCTGCAGGTAGTCGCCGCGCTTGTAGGCCTCTTCCCCTTCGGAAGCGTAACCATTGCCATGCATATTTGCCATAAGAAGGAGGGCAAAGCCCAGGATCTTCGCGGTTCGCGGCCAAGTAAATCGGCGCAGCAGCGATTTGATAAAAGGCAGGAGGGGAAGTCTGCGGGCCACTTTTCTTTCGCCGATAAGCAGTTCGACCATCAGGAGGATGACCGCCAGGGCTAATGGCCATTCAAATCTCTCGACCGGAACCTTATGTCGGCGCTCGGCCAACTCTTCCTTGGGGATGAGTGCCAGCTTTTTCTGGTAGATTGTCTCAAGGCCCTCGCCGCCTGGTCCCAAGGGGGCATAGAGGCCGCCACTTTTTTCGGCAATTTGTCCAAGTGTTGCTGCATCAAGGCGGGAGGTGACGAAATTGCCGGCTCGGTCTTTGACAAAGCCCTGACCGCTACCGGTTTTTACGGGAATGAGTTCGCCTTGGCTGGTGCCTACGCCTACGGTATAAATAGTTAAGCCCTGTTTGGCGGCGGCTTCGGCGGCCTGTATGGCGTCGCCCTGCAGGTTTTCGCCGTCGGTGAGGATGATGAGAATCTTATGATTTGCGGCATTGTCGAGGGTCTGCACGGCTTTTTCGATGACCGCTGCAATGTTGGTTCCGCCCAGAGGAATGAGATCGCTATTGACGGTCGACAGAGAGTGGAGAAAGGCTTCGTAATCGATGGTCAGTGGGCACATGAGGTAGGCGGTGCCGGCAAAGGGCAAAAGTCCCACCCGGTCACCCTCAAGCTTTTGCACAAAGTCGAGGATCGCCAGGGACGCCCGCTGCAGGCGATTAGGCTTGATATCTTCAGCCAGCATGCTCTTCGAGGTGTCCAGGGCAAAGAGGAGATCGATCCCCTTGCGTTTCACCTCCACCCACTGGTAACCGACCTGCGGCCTGGCAAGAGCGACAAAACAGAGAAATACGGCGACCAGAATGAAGAATTTTTTAAGATGGCGCCGAGTGGTTGAGATGTTGCCGGTGAGGCGACCGATAAGCTGCGGGGCAACGAATTTTTCCAGGCTGGCCTGGCGCTTTTGGGCCAGGGAGCGAAAGAAAAAAAAACAATCCGAGACAGAGGCCAAAACCGACTATGAGCCATGCAGGTTGCGATATATCCATAGGGTTCCTCGGGCTTAAGGCAGTCTTTTACGGCTTAAAAAAATCTCCAGGCCGAGCAGGAGCAGGGCGGCAGCCAAGAGAAAAGGGAAAAGTTCCCGGTAATTTTCAAATTTCTTAATGGTCTTAGTGGTCGTCTCCATGCTGTTGATTTCGTCGTAGATTTTGGCAAGCGACGCCGTATCGGTTGCCCGAAAATAGACGGCGCCGGTTTTTTCGGCCACCTTGGTGAGGGTGTCTTCATCGATATCGACCTTGACCCGGACCAATTTTCGTCGCCCGAAGGGGTCAGTCATCGGCATGGGAGCCTCGCCGCGGGTTCCGGCACCAATGGTGTAAACCTTGATGCCAAGGGTTTCGGCGGCCTCGGCGGCAATAAGCGGGGGAACGCTGCCGGCGTTATTCATGCCGTCGGTAAGGAGGATAAGCAACCGCGATTTGGATTTCAGATCGCGCAGATGGTTGACGCCGCTGCCTATCGCCGAACCGATGGCGGTGCCATCCTCAACCATGTCAACACTTAAGGATTCCAGTCGCTTGCGCAGCCAGTCGTGGTCGAGGGTTAAGGGGCTGACCAGATAGGGCCGACCGGCAAAGGCCAGAAGGCCGATGCGGTCGCTCGGTCGCTGGTCGATGAATTCGTCGACCACCTTCTTGACGACGGCAAGGCGGCTGGTCGGTTTGCCGTTGAGGGTAAAGTCCATGGCCTCCATGGAGCCGGAGACGTCGACGGCGAGGAGAATATCAATGCCGCTGGCCTTGATTTCGGTAGTAGTATTCCCTTGCTGCGGTCTGGCGAGGGCAAGAATCAGGAGGGCAAGAACGGCCAGGCGCTGAAGGAGGAGGAGGGAACCTGGTCGTGCTTTTCTTGCCCCAGCCAGAGTCGCAGCAAGGGACGTTGAGGAAAACAACAATGCCGGTGCGGCACCCCGCCGACCGTGAAGCAAGGCCAGCAGGGGCAGCAGGGTGAGAAACCACAGCAGGTGCGGATGAAGAAATCTCATGACCGTCCTCCCGGTGATTCCATTTCGGGTCGGGTGCGGGTGATAAAGGCGCGCACCGCTTGTTCCATCTGCTGCATATGATCCTCATCGGCAAGCAGATGGGCAAATTTGGCCATATCGGCCTGCTCCAGGCAGGCTCGCAGCTCGGTTTGGTATTCGATTAGGGGCGAATGAACGGAGTCATTGAGACGTGCGAAAAACTCCCGAGTCGTCTGCCGGGTCGAGCGGATGGCAAAACGCAATTCGATGTAGCGGCGGAGGATCTGACCGGCCTGATCCATATACAGCAGACTTTGCCCGGAACGCATCAGCTGCCGTGCTTCGGCCAGCTCCATAAGCGCTTTGTCCCACGGGGGCACGGCTGGCGGTTGCGGTTTTTTTCGTCGTTTTAGAAAGAAAAAAAGCAGCGCCAGAAGCAGGATGACGAGCAGAGCTATTGCCGCTTCCATCAGGTGGGGCGGGTATTCGGACGTCGGTTGAGGTCCGTGTATATCGTGTAAGGCCTCGGTATGCGTGGGTATCTGTTGCCCTGGAGTCTTTTGCAGGGTCAAGGTGTCCTCGGCTGTATCAGCCGCCGGGACGGCCCGAGTCCCGAGGAGCAGCAGGGGCTGGAGCAGGAGAATGGATGACCTTTTCATGTCGCCCTCCCCTGTCGAGCTTTGAAAAAATTAAGCAGTGGCGGCAGGTAGGAAGCATCGGTCAGAAGATCGAGCAGATCGATGCCGATTGAGCGAATGACCCTCTGTAATGTTTTCTGCCGCTCCTTGGCCAGGGCCATGTATTGCCGCCTGATTTCGGGGTCCGAGGTGTTCAGTTCGACCTGTTGGCCGCTCTCGGCATCTTCCAGGGTCAGCCAGCCGACGTCGGGGAGTTCGAATTCCCGTGGATCGGAGACAATGACGCTAATCAGGTCATGCCGCCGGTTGCTGATCTGCAGCTTCGGTCGCAGTTCCTGCAGGGCAGCGTCAAAATCCCCGGACAGGCAAAAGTCGGAGAGAAGAAAGGCCACACACTTTCTCTTGATAACCCGGTTGGTGAAATCCAGGGGCGCGCCAATATCGGTCTTTCGTCCCTGCCCCTGGAAATACAGGATCTCCCGGATAAGACGGAGAATATGGCCTCGGCCTTTTTTGGGCGGGATATACAGTTCGACGACGTCGGTAAACAGCACCAAACCCACCTTGTCGTTATTACGAACCGCCGAAAAGGCCAGCACCGAACCAATTTCCGCCATCAGCTCCCGCTTTGAACTCTGCGCCGAGCCGAAATCGCCGGAGCCGCTGATATCGATCATCAGCATAATGGTCAGCTCCCGCTCTTCCGTGAATTTCTTGATATGCGGGATACCGGTTCGGGCCGTAACATTCCAGTCGATGGACCGAATATCGTCTCCGGGTACGTATTCACGGACCTCGTCAAAGTTCATGCCCCGACCCTTGAAGACCGACTGGTAACTGCCGGCCAGGCTGTCGTTGACCAGCCGCTTGGTCCGCACCTCGATCTGCCGGACTTTCTTCAGGATCTCTCTGGTGAGCTGTACGTCCATAGTCGTTCCGCCGAGCCTCAGGGCACTGGGACCGTATCGAGAATCTTTCTGATGATATCCTCGCTGCTGATCCCCTCGGCCTCGGCCTCATAGCTGATGCGCAGACGATGGCGCATGACATCCAAGGCCGCTGCCTTGACGTCGTCCGGGGTGACATACCCCCGACCGGCAAGAAAAGCCAGGCAGCGCGCAACGACCTTGAGATTGATGGTCGCCCGTGGCGAAGCACCGGTTTCAATGTACTGCTGCAATTCCAGTTGATAATTCAGCGGCTCACGGGTGGCGTACACTAAAGAGACGATGTAGTCCTTGATCTTGCCATCCATATAGATTGAGTTGACGACCTTTCTTGCCGCCAGGATATCGTCCGGATGGGCGACCGGGGCGACCACTATCTCCGCATCGGTCCGTTCGAAATTGTCGAGGATGCGTCTTTCCTCTAGGCGGCTCGGATAGCCGACCACTACCTTGAGCATAAAGCGGTCTACCTGCGCCTCGGGCAAGGGGTAGGTGCCTTCCTGTTCGATGGGGTTCTGCGTGGCGAGAACGAGAAACAGCTCGGGCAGACGGAAGGTCTGATCGCCGATGGTTACCTGTTTTTCCTGCATGGCCTCAAGGAGGGCCGACTGCACCTTGGCCGGTGCCCGGTTGATCTCATCGGCGAGGATGAGGGAGGAAAAAATAGGCCCCTGTTTCACCTCGAAGCTGGTTTCCCGCGGATTGTATATCTCCGTGCCGATGATGTCGGCGGGCAGCATGTCCGGAGTGAACTGAATCCTCCGGAAGTCGGTTTGTATCGCCGCCGCCAGCGTCTTTACCGCCAGGGTCTTGGCGAGCCCCGGCAACCCTTCAAGGAGGATATGGCCGCCGGACAGCAGGCTGATCAATAGCCGCTCGATGAGATGCTCCTGGCCGACGATAACCTTTCCCATTTCGTACCTCAGCGGCGCGATCCACCCGGAACTCCTGCTGACCGCCTCGTTGATCCTTTGTATGGAGGAATAGATGTCGGCGGAGGGTGTGGTAACTTCTGCGCCGGAAGGGGCCGGAAGGTTAATGATATGGGGGAGTTTTTCGAGCATGAATTTTCTCCAAACCTCTTGTAAAATGAATGGGAGCAGCATGGCCGGGAAGATCTGTTCCCGAGTCGCTGGAGTTATGGCAACAACCCCTGCAGGAACATTTCGATGCGTATGCAAACTTTCGCAGGGAATTACCTTTCTGAGTGTTTGGGAATATAACCCGCAAACATTACCACAGCCTTACGCTACCATTACAAAGCTGTAATGTTTGGAAAATCAATGCAAAGCCGATCTTTTCCTTTCAGAAAAAGCAGGAATAGGTAATTCTAATGCTTTCGAGGAAAACAGTGTGTCATCTCTTTCCTCCGCCGGACGGTTCTGCTGATACGGTCGTCAAGCCGGAAGATGAGTGTGAGATTTTCGTTTGTTAACAATCAGTAGCCATCTCGCCAATTGCCCATGCCGCAACTTTATTTACAGGAATATGCCGGAAATCTTGCCGGTCGCAGGGTATGTATTGCTTGTCGGGAAGGCATCCTCCGTGATCATTTCGGCGAGATTGTCGCCGATCTCAAATTTCTTGCGCGCATGAATGTTGCTACCACCCTGTTTCATAATCTGCCCAAACGCTTTGCCAATCAAAAGCTGCTGACCGAGCTGGAGAAAAAACTTCCGACCACCAACCTCGTACGGGTTGCCCCGGAAGTCGATTTTTATGAGGCGGTGCTGAGTCATCCCGACAGCATGGATAAGCTCATCTTTCTTGAGCGCCGCTATCTCATGGACCGCCAGGGAAAAAAAATCAACGCCCTCACCACCGGACGGGTGCTCGAATCCCTGGCCGATTTTGGCGATCTTATCGGCAATGTCAATTTCAAGGATGCAATGAAAAGGATCTGTGCCAAGATCGAGGCAGGGGCCTGTGATCGGGTGCATATTCTGCCGGCGGGCAAAGACACCATCAAACACGAGCTCTTCACCGTCGAAGGTTCGGGGACGATGATTGCCAACAACTTCATTGAGGAATTCCGTCAGGTGCAAACCGATGAAGAGGTGGCCATAGTTTCACGCATTCTCACCAGTTACAAGCGGGCCGGTTTCCTCAAGCCGCGCAGCAAGGAGTATCTAAGCCGCAACCGGGAGAATTTTTTTGTCACCGCAATCGACGGTATCATCGTCGGCTGTGTGGAACAGAAGGTGATCGATGCCCAGACGGTGGAGCTGGGGGCACTGGCTATTTCCACCCGTTTTCTCAAACAGCGGGTGGGGGTGTACACGGTCAATGCCTTTATCGGCACCATGCTGGCCAGGGGCTACCGGCGGTTTATTTCGCTTACCGGTAACCCGAGGCTGCAGGCCCTCTTTGAACAATTGGGTTTTGTCGAGGAGAGCCCCAGCGAATACAGCCGGCGGCAGAGTGAAAGCCCCGGGGTTCCGATGTTTTATAAAGCGGTGGGGGAAACTGAGGTCTCCTCGCCACAGCCTTGAAGAACTGTGCTCGGCGAAGATTAGGGGCCGTTAAGAAACAACTCATACTTTTCATCCATTTCTTTATGGTCCCTAATGTCGTGGATAATATTGGTTTCCTGCGCAGACAATGAGGCCAATGTCGTAACCACATGGAACACCTACCTTTTTGACCAGTGTTCTTGAAATTACCGTAACTTCGATCAAACAAACACTATGAAGTATATTGATGGTGTCCTATAACACGGGCGAAGCTATTTTTCACTTCCCTTTCCCCATGGATTGATTTTGTCGATCAGCTTGAAGGGGGCCTTGATCGTTCGTTCGGCCAGATTGTAGAGGCTTGAGCCGACCGCAGAGGGGGATAATACAGCAAACGTGGGATCGTCGAAGGTTCCGGTAATGCTTATCGGAATGGCGATCAGGCTGTCGGCGAGGAGGTAATTGACCCCGGGGAGGTATTTTACGAGGGTGTCGACGGTTTTAAATGGGGTAGCCAGCAGCTGAATATCGAGCATCTCATCGGCTAGGCGAATTTCACCGCTGCCTACCAAGCCGAGGGTCTCACCATCCATAAAAAATTTATCGATGAGAAGTTTGCCGTTTTGAAACCTGCCATTCAGGGTCATAGTTGTGTAGGCGAGGCCGGTGGCGCCGAGGTCCGGCAGTCGGCCCTTGACAATTTCGGTGAAATTGAGCACCTCCAGGATTCTCGAAACCAATTTGCCTTGCTCGATCAATCCATTGCTGAGGGTCATCTGCAAAGGCCCCGTTAGGCCCTTGACCAGCTCGTTCATTTTCCCCTTGGTGTAGATTTTGCTGGAGAAATCGAGGCGGCCGGTTGCCTTTACTCGGCCCTCGGTCAGGCAGGTGTAGCTGGTGGCGACGTCGAGGTCCTTCCCCTCCAGGGCCATATCGAGGGAGAATTCATCACGGGCAAAGGAGAGCCGGCCCAGTGCATTGATGCCGCATACTTTGGCCCGGTCGAGCCTGACATCGGCCCTGTCGCGATCGAACGAGACGGTGCCCGCAATAGGATCGAGTGTAAGGTTCTTTCGTTGCAGTTTGTTGATGTCGAATGTAACTTTTGGGCCGTCTGCTTGCAGGGTGATCCGTGCTATATTCACGATGTCGCCCGATGACAGGATAACCGGCAGGTTCTCTCCGGTCAGCTGGCCGGCGGTGGTGACCGCGGCTGGTTCCGTCTGTGGGATGGCGACGGTAAAATCTCCCGCCACTCGGCCACCTCCGACTTGACCATCGACGAACAGGGTCTGCAGAGTTTCATGCTGCAGTTTGCCGGTAAACCGAAGGTTGCGTTGATCCTTGTTGAGGTCAAAGACCATCGTGGCATCGGAGTACTGATCCTTGATATGCAGCTGCTTAACCTGCAGTTCGCCCGGCCGATAGTCGATATCGGCGGTGATTGCAGGACCTTTCTCTATCTGGACCGAACCATTGAAGGAAGCCGTGGCATCCGGCTGCCAGGAGACTTGTGCGTTGCTGATACTGAGAGGCGCATGGATCAGATAGGACGTCGGCACCTTAAGTTTCTCGGAGAGCCATTCGACTGACTTCGGCCCCATGGCGCCGTCCAACCCGAGTTCAATCCGCTCAAGGCGCCCCGGAAAGCCTCCCAGTCTGCCGGACAGGATGAGTGCCGCGTCTTGGCTGGCGAGCTGAAGTTTTTCGAAGGTCAGTTGTTGCCTATCGATTGTAAATTCTCCGCTGGCGATGCGGATGGATTCCGAGAAGGATTCCGAGTCGACTAGCAGATTTTGCAGCGTACCAGTTGCGTTGAACTGCCACTCGGACGGCCTGCCAACCTTGCCTTTAAGTTCTAAGGCAGACAATGCGACTCGACCGGTCACGTGCTTGAGGGTGTGCAGCTTCCCCCGCAAGCCTTCTCGGGAAGCCAGCCAGGGATAGAGTTCTGCCATGGCCAGTTCGAATCGACCGGAACTGATGTCAAGGGAAAGGTCTTCATCCCAGAGAAACCGACAGGAGAGATCGGTAAGCTGAGAGTGTCCTACTGAGCCGCTGAGCTTGTCGAGCTTGAGCCGGTCTTTGCTGAAGGCCACCTGTCCCTGGGTGATGGTGATCGGCAGAGGCAATCCCTGGTAATCGGCGGTCAAATGCAGTTCGCTGACCTCAATTTCGGTGTTGATGCTCCTCAGGCTGTTGCCGAGGGTCAGTTTACCCTGGCCTCTGCCCTGCAGGTTGGTGATCTTTTCCAGCTCGGCAGTGAAGGTCGGGACATGGAGCACACGCTTGAGAAGTGATTGGCTTTCGGCGAGGTCGGCGCTCAACATCAGCCCCAATTTGAACAGATTGTGCTCTGTCGTCAGCCCTATCTCAAGAGTTCCGTCCAGGCCGGTAGATTTATCGAGACGAGCCGACAATCCGGAGCCTTGAAGTACGCCATTGCTGATCACCACATCGCCGACAACCTCGGTCAAATCGATTTTCATCGCCGGGACCGAGACCTTGCCGTCCTGCAAGTGTCCTTTGATCAGGATGTTGTCCATTTTGCCCAGCTGCGCCGGGTTCTCCCCGTGCGAGGTGAAGCTGATCCGGGGCACTTTCCCGCCGCGCAGGTAGTCGAATATTTCCTTGCTGGGGGTGGCGTCGCCTGCCAGGGCCAGAGCGGTTTTGCGGGTCGCATCGACATCAATGTTGGTGCCGGTCAAATTCAGCGTGATCGCCGGTGTGGTTGGCGCCAGGGTCAGTTCTCCGGTCAAGGCCAGGGCCGGTTCCTCCAGGGTTAGGCGATCGATTTTGGCGGTTATCTTGTCGCCCATCATCTGCACTCTGCCGCTGAGATTCAGGCTTTTTACCGTCTCCTTACGATCGTTGCCATAGATAGTCAGGTCGGAAATTTTCGTTTTCAGGCCTACTTGGGCAGAGTCGAGGTCGATCTCCGTCACGCCAAACTGCAGGTCAAAACCGGCAATTTCAAGCAAATTTTGTTTGCCCCTGGCAATTGCCAGTTTGCCGTTGCTGACCTGTATTTCCAGGCCGGTGAGCAGCGGGCCGAACGGTGCTATGGCCAAGGCCATGCTCTTGCCCAGCCCGGTGAACGTAAAAGGCGTCGCGGGGGTTCCTTGCGGTTTTTGCGCCGGAAGGTCAAGACTCAACTGCCCTGTGTCCAGTTCGACTCGGGCCAGGTGAATATTGCCTCTCAGCAGGGGGAGGAATTGCGGTGCAATGCGCAGGGCGGCAATTCTGCCCTCAGCCAGATCTGGGATGACCATGGTGACCTGACGCAGCTCGATGCACAGCCTGGGTATGCAAGTGAAGCCAATTTCTTGATAGTCAAGTTGGCCGCCGGTACGCGCGAAGACCACTGCCTGGAGTTTTTGTTTGATCGATGCGAAATCGATGAGCCGTGGTGCGACAAGTATTGCCGTCGCCGGCAGGAGTATCAGCGTGGCGAAAATTACCAACAGCCATATGCGGACCCGGTTTGCGGTAGGCACAAGGAGTTGTCCTTTCCGGTTGTCGTTTTTTCCCATTTCACAGTAACCACGGCAACAGAACCAGGGGACACCTTTGTAATCAGGGGATTGTAATCAGGGGACACCTTACCAATTGTTTTAATATAATGGGTAAGATGTCCCCTGATTCCTCCGACAATTGATAAGATGACCCCTTATTCCTCCGGAAATATAATCTGACATAATTATACGTCAAGCAAAAAAGTCGACCGCAGTCAATTTTGATTCGTCGCCAAGATTTCACCCATCGCCGCTATGGTTTATCGGTGTGATGAGGATCTGACATTGAGGAAAGGAGTCAGTGGAAGTTATCCTTTTTCATGTAATTCATATCTATCGACCGCCGCGAGCGAGCGCCGTATGCCTTTCCGGTAAACGACCCGCGGATATCCCATGATGACTATCAACCCCTCCCTCGAGGCAAAGCGAATGCCCTGCTGCTCCCTGAATCGGCGAGCGGCCCTGCCGTTTTGTATGAGGGGATGCTGCATCCCGCCCAGCATGCAGGTTCCGAGCCCCAGGGCTTCGGCCGGCAAGCATGGCATAGGTTGCCGCAACTATCGGATCAGCCGGATCGCTATACGGACTGCCGTAAAAATAGAGAGCAGCCGGGCATCGTAGGTGACGATATTTTCTCCGCGAGCCATAGCCGAGGTATAGGCATAGAAAAGAGGCCGGACAAAATCGCGGAAGAGGGCATCATTGGCCTTCCCCCAGAACGGTCGCATAAATGTAAGAAACCACCCTGACACCAACCACTTGAGTCCTTCCAGGTAGGTACAGAAATCCACCGAGAACTTTCTCACCTTCTCCGGACTGTCAAGCGCCAGGATGTGAACATCCGAAGGCGGCAATCCCATCGGCGCCATTCGAACCGCCTCGAGCACTTTTTCGATCAGCTCGGGTTCAACTGCTGTATCCTTGAATTCGCGGATGCTCCGACGTCGTTGCAGGAGATTGTTAAGCGACCGATAGTCCGCTGCCTCGCTTCTTTTCGGCATCTCGATAAGATCGCTTGCCGAAAGGCAGCGGCCATCGATTGTGATAGCATCATGCGGGCAGATAGCCATGCAGTGGCCGCAACCGATGCAGCCAAAGAGGGGCTGCTCGGTGCTCTGCGCTTTACCGTCGACAATGCGGATACCGAAATCCTTGCAGACCTGAACGCACAGACCGCAGCCGTTACAGAGATCCGGGGAAAAATGCAGCTTCGCTGCCTCATGGGTTCGGGATGTAGGGATGGCCATCTATCAATTACCTGAGTCTGAAGTTTTTTACTTGGGACGATAAGAGTATACCGGGAAGTGCCCCGCAAACTGTGGGCTTTTTGTCACGAATTGTAATTATTTGTAGAGTCGCCGCAAAATGTTGATTTTACAGAAGATACTCAACGATACCTCACTTCTGCAGTGGAATACATATATCGACACACCATATTCCTTCGGGATCTTCTTCGGCATTATTGTGATACAGTTCATAACACGGCCGATCGTCGCACATGTACCCTTTGGTGATGACCCAGCCGAAAGCCTCCTCCCAGGCCTGATAGAATTGCTCTGTCTTGATTTCAAACCGGCAGACCGCATGGAGACCGCCACAGAGCACCTGCAGGCCGATCTGACCTTCGGTGCCGGTGCCTTGAGGCACACTGACACAGGCATCGACCCGGCATTTTTCCGGCGGCGTCACCTCCGGATTATCCCAGAAGACCCCAAGCAGTGGGCCTTCCGCCAGATGCCCCCGCGGCCCGGCCCAACGCATCAGTTCATCAAAAGCCAACCCGCAGGTTTCCTTGCCATAGGGTCCCATCTTGCGAACATATGCGACAAGAAGATCAGGCATCTCACTCACTTCGACCTGCATGTTCATCGCTTCCTCTTGAGCAGCCTCTTTAACAACCGGCACAATATTTTCGGCACTGTAGCCCAATTGGAGGGATAATGCGTTTTCTACCTTGCTGAAGATGTTTCCCGGACGTAGTAGGAAAGGCTACAGTCGGGCTGTGTAGCCCGGCTGTCATTGAAGTTAAATGTGCAGCTTAAACTTGATTGATTTTTGTCTTGACTGAGGGGTCCACTTTAGTTGTTTTGGTGTTATGAGTTTTTATAGGATCTCCAACAACAATTTCTTCGAATTGTGGGGGAAAATCAGGACTAATGACGAGAATTTCATCGTCATTGTTATTCAAGAACGTGATGTCTGCGGTTAGAGGAGATTTGGAGTAAAGCTGGTGGTTTACAAGCTTGACTACAAATGTCAGTCGTTGGCCTGCTTTTAGTTGTTCTGACGGAACATTGGCAATTGGAAAAGTTTGTTTTCTACCTTCTTGGCCAACTGAAAAAAACATCTTTGTAATATTTTTTTCTGAGTCTCCATGTTCCATAAGAACACGCAAGAATACTGCAAAAGAGAAAGGTTTTGGCCAAATATCTTTTTGATCCGGCGTCACGTTGAATATTATTTTGTCCTCGTAAACACCCATAAGGGAAATTTTATTCCCTTCTTCATTTCGAATATCGTCACAGAAAATTGAATTTATTATTTTCATGTATTTTACCTGGTGGTACAGGACAATTCAGGTGCTCTGTTTATGGTCAGGTCGCTATGCAAAATATTGCTTGCAGATGAATGAAGATTGATTGTCATGTTTGTGATGCTGTTGTCGTTAAAAGTATAAGTCATTAGTGGAGACGATGATTGTGACTCAGCTTTATTTATAAGTGGGTCAATGTATTTTGAGTTATTTGCAATGAAGTAATAAGCAGTTGATACAAAAATCTTTTGAGCCGATTGGAACTCAAATTTTTGTTCGGCAACATCCAGTAGCCAAGGGAAACATCTAATGAACTTGAGCAATGAGACACCAGCAGCCGAAGGTTTTCCGGTGTTTTTCCATTTTGCAAGAGTTCTCTGGGGAAGCTCCAAGGCTCTTTCCATGGATGAAAGACTAAAGCCATTTTCAACAAAATCATTCAAGATATGAACGACAACTTTTGCTTTGAGTTCATCAACTGTTGCCTGGATTATTTCGTCATTTCTATGCTCAAAATCACCTGGCGTTTCGCATGAATTGCAGAAATTTTGAAAGAGGCGGATTTCTTTCGAACCACCATAGCTCTCCGACAATAGTTCATAATGTTCAGAAGAGCTAATGTCTGTTGATCCACAAACTGGACATTTTATTTGCTGGCTCATGGTATTTATTCCTCAGAGTGTCCAATTAGATTTGGAAATTTATCTCCCAATGTTGGGTTGTTACCTTTGGTGGGAGGGTGGAATGATTTCAACAACCAATTTCCAATTATATTATTTTCGATGATTGCTATGTATCCTGGAAGATGTAAAGATTTGAACTTAAAAGAATAAACAAAAAGTGGCCGCTGCTGGGTAAAATTTTTCTCCCATTGCTTTCTTTTGTCAAATACTAGTTGTTCTAAGCCACCATTAGCAATGAACTCAAGCAGTTCTCGCTTAGTAAATATTTTGTAATATGTTCGCGCATCGTGGAGAACATTATTAATTGGTATGACTTTTTCAGGAGTATTTCCACAAGCTGCAATAAACTCCTTGATTACCCTCACATGATCGTCAATCATTTTATTCTTTTATATGCTTTAAGTTACATTAAGTCAAGTTTAGTGTTACTCTAATCCACACTGCTCCAGCAGGTACGGTTAAGCTATTCAATAAAAAAGTAGTTCGGTTACACTGGATAGAGTACGTTGAGTTGTACAAGGGTATACCTATGGTGTTGTTTGTAAAATTTACCCCAGCTAGCGGTTCTATAGAAAAAATTATCTCATTCGACTGTGCATCTTCTTCTGCCCTAACAAGTTATTGGCTGGACGGAATCGTCCAGCCAATACTCATGATTGTGGTAATATCTATAAAAGCAAATTACGTACCAATCTTCTTGTATTTTTAATGTGATATCAAAAGTTCAACAAGGGGTTTACGAGTTTCTGTGAAACCAGCATTCTCAGGAATCCAAACAGAATAAACGGCAATCAAATTTAACCTGCGAGAGGCTGTTTCAGCTCCATCAACCCCATTGTAACCCGCCAAAAATGCATATAAATCCCTTTATTTCAGATTTGCAAGTTGGTAGTGACGAGTTTTGCGTAAAACAGAGTCATTTGCCTGGTTTTACGGTCGGAAGAGAAGCCCTGGTGCATGGGGAAAGGTCGGAAAAAAGCAATGCATTATGGGTTTGGTTAAAAATCCCCATGCGCGACTGAAAACCATCGAAGGTCCGTGGCAATGCCCGGAAAAAAGGGTAAATTGTCCCGGCAATTCTTCCGGTCCGCTTGTGGTTTTACAGCCGATCAAAGAAAGAGGCATGAGAAGCGCCACTCAAACAGCATTTTATCTGCAGAAAGTCAACGTTTTTCAAAATATAGAGCCCATCATTCATATCATAGCCGATACAAAGTTTTAAAGCCCCGGTTTGAAAATTGTTGTGTAAGGAGTCGATACCGGATAGGGTGAGGCTCGATTTTGGCACCCGAAAAGGATTTTTGCCATCTTTTTGCAAAACATCCGCTTAAAGGGTCTTATTGTTCGCAAGAGCCTCCTAGAGAACACCACCCGATTACCGGGGTTTATTGCATGTTTGAGGATGAGAGTTTTCCGCCGGCGGTGCTCAACGAAGCCAGCCACAACGGATTTGACAAGGATTAAGGAGAACGTATGAAAAAGATTATTATCGGCGTATTCGTGTTTCTCGGTATTGCCGCACTTGCCGTACCATTCGGCTGCGGCCTGGTGATGGAGCGTGTGGTGCGTGACACGTTTAGCAATCTCAATGCCATGTATGCCAAGAGCGGTCACGATATCAGCGCCGAGATTGTGCGTTATGACCGGGGCTATTCCTCGTCGGAAATTGAATGGAAAATAAAATTCGGCAGACTGAAGGCCTTGTACGGGGTGGATGAGGTTGTCTTTATCGACCGGGCCGAACACGGGATGAGCGGCATCGTCTCGAATACCAGCTTGGAGAAAAACCCCTGGTATACCGACTTTGTCAAGAACCAGCTGGCCGGCAAGGATCCTCTGCATATTACCACCAACTATAAATTTGCCGGAGGGCTTGATATCAGCGTAGCTGTCGATGCCTTTGCCGTACAGGCGAAAAACAGGACCTTTGCGGTCAAACCCGGCAAGGCGGCGGTGAGCTGCGATAAGGAGTTTAAAAAATTCACCTCCGAGGCCTCCTGGGAAGGGCTCGAGGTCGCTGAGCTCTTTTCCATCGGCGGGGCTTCCCTGAAGTCGGCTTTAACCATGATATCCCCGTATATCTGGGACGGCAATGTCTCTATGGCGCTGCAAAACACCCAGATCTACGAAGAGGGCGAGAAATTTGACCTGGCCAATATGAAGGTCGATTACGTTCTGAGTTATGACAAAGAGCACAGCACCTTGTCGGCCAAG
>JBBQVT010000092.1:0-16313 GCA_038211245.1 Desulfobulbales bacterium
ACTTCCTTGGGAGTTGCTGCATGTTCCCCTCGAACCTTTGCGTGCGGCCATCCAGGACGCCTTAGATAAACTCAAAACCCCGGAAAACCCTGAATGAACCCCGACAACCTGCGCAAGGACCCGGCCTTTACAGCCATGACCTTGGACATCCTCCATAATGTCCTGTCCCGCGCTGACAATCCGGGGCGGCTGGTCGACTACCTGACCGAGGAAATCCGCGAGCTGACCGGCGCCCGCTGCGTCCTCTTTATCCAATGTTTGGGTGCGGTGCACCGGGCACTCGGGGTTAACCCGGCACGGCATCTTGCCTGGGCCGAAGCTCCTGAAAGAGAAAGCCTTTACCATATCACCGATAACCTCTCTGCTGCCGAGGTGTGGGATCCGGCAATCCCTTCCGATGGCTGCCGATTGCTGCAGCAGGACGGGTTTGCTCTGTCCATGGCTATCCCCTTGCATGTCGGCGCGGTGCGAGTGGGCGCCATGCTGGTACTTGGCTTGCCGGATCAACAACACATCGCCTCGGAAATGAAACTCCTCACCACCCTGGCAACCATTGTTGCCCTGGTGGTACGCAATTCCTTTCTCTTTGAGAACCAGGAGGCGATTATCGCCGAGCGGACCAAGGAGCTGGCGTTTGCTGCTTCTCAGCGTAAAAAGGCCGATGAGACATTGCGCGAAAGCCAGGAATGTCTGGAATTCGTGTTGAAGGGCAGCCAACTCGGATTTTGGGACTGGAACCTTGAGACCAATGTAGTCAAGAGAAACGAGCGTTGGGCGGAAATGCTCGGCTACAAACTCGATGAAATTGATTTTACCGTCAAACACTGGCTTGACCTTATCCATCCGGACGACCGATCAATGGCCAAGCAATCGATTGAAGATCATCTCGAAGGGCGAACCCCGATGCATAAAATTGAATATCGGATGCTCACCAAAGATGGCCAATTCCGGTGGATATTTGATCAAGCCCAGATAGTGAAGAGAGATGCAAATGGTCGGCCTCTGCGCATGAGTGGCACCCATACCGACATCACCGAGCATAAGCGGGCGGAGGCGGAGACGGCCAGCCTCGAATCCCAGCTGCAACAGGCGCAAAAGATGGAAGCCATCGGCCAGCTGGCAGGTGGAGTGGCACATGACTTTAACAACATGTTGAGCGTCATCCTCGGCCATGCCGAGATGGGAATGGACCAGATGGACCCGAGCCAGCCGCTTTTTGCCAATCTGCAAGAAATCTGCAAGGCCGCCATGCGCTCCGCCGACATTACTCGACAATTGCTGGCTTTTGCCCGTAAACAGACGGTCGCCCCCAAGGTGCTCGACTTGAATGAGACCGTGGAAGGAATGCTGAAGATGCTGCGGCGGCTCATCGGTGAAGACATCGATTTCGCTTGGCTGCCCGGATTTAGATTATGGCCGGTTAAAATGGACCCGTCACAGCTTGACCAGATACTCGCCAATCTCTGCGTCAACGCCAGGGATGCTATTGCAGGTGTTGGGAAAATGACCGTCGAGACGGGCAACAACGCCTTCGATGAAGAATACTGCACTACCCACGTCGGCTTTGTCGTTGGAGAGTATGTTCGCTTGTCGGTAAGTGACAACGGCTGTGGTATAAACGAAGAGACACTGGCCCACATCTTCGAACCATTCTTCACCACCAAGGGTACCGGCAAGGGCACCGGCCTCGGACTGGCAACGGTCTACGGTGCCGTGAAGCAGAATAACGGCTTCATACGTGTCAACAGCGAGCCGGGCCGGGGAACGACCTTCACACTGTACCTGCCCCGGCAGAGGGACCCGGTGGATGATGCCGCCGCAACTACAGTGGTGGAACCTGCTGTGGGCGGACACGAAACCATCCTGCTGGTGGAAGACGAGCCGACGATCCTGACAATGACCAGGACGATGCTGGAACGTCTTGGCTACACCGTTTTGTCGGCAGCCACACCGCGTGAAGCCTTCCGTTTGGTCAGTGCGCACAGCGGTGCGATTCATCTGCTTCTTACCGATGTTATCATGCCCGAAATGAACGGGCGGGATCTGGCGCAAAGCCTCCTGCCTATCAATCGACAACTGAAATGCCTCTTCATGTCGGGGTATACATCCGACATTATCGCCCAGCAAGGCATTCTCGATGAGGGGGTTCAGTTTATCCAGAAACCATTCTCAAAAAATGAGCTGGCAAAAAAAGTGAGGGGTGTGCTGGAAAAAAGGTAGCAAATATTGCCAAAACCTTATGCACTGTTAACAAGGATACATACATAACAACAAGAAGCAATGCGAATATGTTAACCACAGAGAAAGGCATAAAAGGGGTCAGAGTAAGATTAATTTTAATCTTACTCTGACCCCTTTTATTTGTTATTGTGCAGCAGGATCTTCCGTCAGGAATGGTCTTTTGGTTTTGATGCTTGACTTCTTCGCGCTTGTAACTTTCGTTGCCTTTTTAGCCTTCGTTGCCTTCTTAGCCTTCGTTGCCTTTGTTGCTTTCGTTGCCTTTGTGCTTTTTTTCGCTTTCGTGGCTTTTTTCACAGTTTTTGTATGTTTTGCCGAAGCGGATGTTCCTGCTTTTGCCTTATGCGACATAGCCTCAGCAGGCTGAGCCGCGAAGGAAACAAAAGAAAAACAAAAAACGACAAGGGCTGCAACAATATTGGTTTTGAAATTTTTCATCGGTTACTTCTCCTTTTGAAACGATTGAAGGGTGGATTTTTCCTTCGCCGAATATGCTATCAATTCGGCAAAAATGTCAACTCTTCTCTCGGCTTTTTCTCTTCTATCCGCATACCACGCTGGAGTGTTTTTGCAGTAAGCCGCTGTCCGCAAATACCTTGACTAAACAACCCACATTTTGATAGAAATAAGAAATAAGGAAACGTCCGTCACCCGTACCGATATTCCAACAATGGCGACCCACTCCTAGCGCCTATACATGCGAGAATGCCGATGAGTAAAGCAACTCTCCTTATTGTTGAAGACGATGGCATACTGGCCCTGCTTCTCCAAAATATACTCAGACGGCAGGGCTATGCGGTGGCTGGGCCGCTGCCCTCCGGGGAAGAGGCCATCGCCTTTCTAGCAAACAGATCGGTCGATCTGATCCTCATGGATATCGAGCTTGCGGGCGCCATCAACGGCATAACCGCGGCGGCAATAATCCATGAAACCATGGACATTCCCATTATTTTTTTGACCGGTTTCTCCCGGGATCAACTGCAAAAAGAGGCAAAGGACGGCAAACCCTATGGCTACCTCGGCAAGCCCGTCGTCGAACAACAGCTTTTTTCCACCGTCGAAAGTGCTCTGCATCGCCACAGTCTGAAATTTTAATCGATTAACCGAATAGTTGCAGATCTTCTGCACTCCATAAACGAACCTTGTTACCATAAAACGCCATGTCAATATCCCCGTCCGTTAGCGCACTACCCGTCCGCTCCAGCAACAACATCCCGCTCCTCGTCGCCTTGATTGCCGCCGGTCTGGCTGGAAACTATTTCAAGTTCCAGCTCTTTCTGAACATCGACTTCCTGTTCGGCAGTATCTTCGCCATGCTGGCACTGCAGTTCTTCGGGCTTGGCCAGGGTATTTTCGTCGCCGCCATGATCGCCGGCTATACCTATATCATCTGGAACCACCCCTACGCCATCATCATCATGACCGCCGAGGTGGCGGTTGTCGGTTGGCTGATGCAGCGGCGGAAAATAGCAATGGTAATGGCCGATACACTGTTTTGGCTGTTCATCGGCATGCCCTTGGTCTACCTTTTTTACCACAACGTCATGCAGATTCCGTTAAGCAATACCACCATTGTCATGACGACACAGGCCATGAACGGGATTGCCAATGCCTTGGTCGCTCGACTGCTCTTTACCACCTATATCCTTCGGGCGCGCTCGGCACTGACGTCATTTAAAGATATCGGCTACAACGTGTTGGGAATTTTTGTATTGCTTCCAAGCCTTATGCTGCTGGCAATCGGCAGTAGAAGTGATTTCAAGGAAATCGACGACAATATCCGCAAACAGCTGCTTCGTGACAGCAAGAGCATCGGCAAAAGATTGGAAGTCTGGGTAGAAAACCGGCAAGCAGCCATCATCAATCTGGCTGAAATGGCGGCTTCGAGAACCCCGCAAGAGATGCAGCCCTTTCTCGAATCGGCAAAGAAATCGGATGTCAATTTCCTAATGGTCGGGCTCCTGGACCGAACCCCCGTAACCACTGCGTGCTTTCCAGAGACAGATGACCATGGGGTGAGTGCCCTCGGGATACCAGGTACTGATCGTCCCTACCTTGCGGTGCTCAAACAGACCCTCAAACCGATGCTCTCGGCAGTACTCATGGGCAGGATCGGCATTCCCCAACCGAGAATCTTTGTGCTCGCGCCGGTAGTGGTTCGCGGAGAATTTGCCGGCTATACCATCGGCGTTCTCAATTTGGAGCAGATTGGCAATCACCTTAAAAACAGCACTAAAAATACCACCATTCTCTTCACCTTGCTGGATAAAGACAACACGGTCATCATGTCCAACCGCCCGGATCAAACGATTATGACGCCCTTTGTCCGCAGTAATGGGACGCTCAACCATCTTGAGCCAGAAATCGATCAATGGCTGCCGGTTGTAGCTGCCAACACCCCAATCTCGGAACGTTGGAAGCAATCCTCCTATGTCGCGGAAACGACCGTAGGCAGTCTGGCACAATGGAAACTCATTGTCGAACAACCGGTGGCACCCTTCCAGAAAATGCTCTACGACAACTATACCGGTAAGTTGACCCTGCTGTTCCTCATTTTCCTCGGGGCATTGATGCTCGCTCATTTCATCAGCCGCCGGTCAACTGTCACCCTGGAAAAACTCCGTCTGATCACCCAGAACCTGCCGAGCACGGTGGCGATGGATGGCACGGATATCCTCTGGCCGGAAAGCGGCGTTGCAGAGACCAAGCACCTGATCGATGATTTCCAGGCGATGGCAGCTTCGCTTTCGCTACAATTCAATGAAGTCCGGCAGCTCAACAAATCCTTGGAACAACGGATAGTGGAGGCGACGGCGGAACTGCGAGTCGGCGAGGCAAAGTATCATTCCGCCTATAATCTCCTGCGCCTGATGTGCGATAACGTACCCGATATGATTTGGGCCAAAGACCTGGAAAAGCGCTTTCTCTTTGTCAATAAAGCCATTTGTGCCAATTTGCTGAATGCTGCCGACACCGACGAACCAATCGGCAAAAGGGATATGTTCTTTGCCGAGCGCGAACGAGCACAACATGCCGATAACCCTGAATACCACACCTTTGGTGAGATCTGCCGTGATACCGACGCCATTACCATGGAGGCGGGGACAGCGCAGCAGTTCGATGAATACGGCAATGTGCAGGGCAAATTTCTTTTCCTCAATGTGCATAAGGCGCCGTTTATCGATGAAGAGGGCAGGATGATCGGCACGGTTGGGTCGGCACGCGATGTGACAACGGCAAAAGATTTAGCCGAAAAACTCAAGGAGAGCGAGGACCGCTATAGGTTGCTCTTTGATGCGTCTCTCGATGCCATTTTGCTCACTGAGCCTGATGGCAGAACTATTGCTGCTAATGCATCCGCATGCCGTATGTTTGAACAATCGGAAGAAGAGCTCCAGCAGAGCGAACGGAGTGGGATAATGGATGTATCCGACCCGAGACTCTCGTCGGCACTTGAACAACGCCGGCAGACCGGTAAATTTACCGGTGAACTTACATGTATTCGCAAAGGTGCTGTGAAATTCCCCGTTGAAATATCTTCATCCATTTACCAAGATAAAAATGGCAATACCAAAGCGGGTATTATTTTTCGCGACATCACCAAAAGGAAACAAACCGAGGATGCCTTACAGAACTCTCTGGCCGAAAAGGAAGTCTTGCTGCGCGAGGTGCATCACCGGGTAAAAAACAATATGGCCGCCATCATCGGGCTGGTCAACCTGCAGGGTCAGGCCATCGAGGATCCGCAGGTTCAGGCGGTCCTGGCTGATCTCAGTTCCCGGGTGCGGGCCATGAGTCTGGTCCATGAAAAACTCTACCAGTCCGAGTCGCTGGCGAAAGTCGATTTCCAGGATTACCTCCAATCGCTCATCTCGCACCTGCGTACCTCCTTTGGTTTTCCGAACATCGAATGTGCGATCGAAGCTGTCGGGGTGGAGATGCCCCTTGATCTGGCAGTGCCCTGCGGCATGATCATCAATGAGCTGGTTATCAACGCCATGAAACATGCCTTCCCCAAGAAACATACAGGGTTGGATGAAAAGGTCGACACTCTTACCGTTGCCGTGTATCGTGACCAGAACACGTATACCCTGTGTGTTGCCGATAATGGTATCGGCCTGCCGCCCGGATTTGACTTGAACACCGTCGAAACTCTTGGCCTGGTCCTGGTCCGCATGCTCGGCGGGCATCAACTCGGTGGTATCTACGAGGTTGAGCAGCTTGGCGGCACCCGGTTTACCCTTCAATTTTCGGTTGGCAAGGAGAGCAAAACGCATGCGTAAAGCAACCATCCTCATTGTCGAAGACGATGCAATACTGGCCGTGGATCTGCAGAGGATGCTCTCGCGGTTGGGCTACACCGTTGCCGGTCCCCTTGCTTCCGGGGAAAAGGCCCTGGCCTTATTGTCCGGCAAACCGGTCGATCTGGTACTCATGGATATCGAGCTTGCCGGAGCCATGAATGGCATTGCCGCCGCTGAAATTATTCACCGGACTGTGGGGATTCCGGTGGTTTTCCTGACCGGTTTTTCCCAGGATCCCCTTCTTGAAGAGGCGAAGATTGCCGCACCCTACGGCTACCTTATCAAGCCGGTTCCCGAGCGAGAATTGGCGGCCACCCTGGAAATGGCCCTGCATCGCCACATGCTGGATCGCCGACTCAAAGAGACTCTGGCGGAGTTGCGCGAGAGTGAACAGAGCTACAAAACCTTGACGGAGTCAGGCCAGATACTCATCTGGGCATCCGGAACGGATAAACTCTGTAATTATTTTAACAGTATATGGCTCGAATTCACCGGCCGCACCCTGCAGCAGGAACTTGGCAATGGCTGGTTGGAAAATGTCCATCCCGATGACCGACAAGGTTGTCTGGATATCTACCTCGGGGCCTTTGAGCGACTCGAAAAGTTCAGTATGGAGTATCTCCTGCGCCGACACGACGGCCAATACCGCTGGATACTTGATGAAGGATGCCCCCGCTACAACAGCCAGAGTCAATTCATCGGCTATATCGGTCATTGCCTGGACATCACCGAGCGCAAGGAAGCCGAAAAGAAAAACGCCATACTCGAGGCGGAAAACCACCAACTTCAAAAGACCGAAAGTCTGGGGAGAATGGCCGGAGCCATCGCCCACCATTTTAATAACAAACTTGGGGCGGTGATCGGCAACCTGGAAATGGCAATCGATGACCTGCCGGGCGATACCGAAACCGTGAAAATCCTCGCCAAAGCCTTGCAGGCCGCACATATGGCAGCGGAGGTCAGCGGCCTGATGCTCACCTATCTCGGACAAACAGTCGGCACACAGACAGCCTTGGACCTGGCCGAGACCTGCCGCCAAAGCCTGCCGCTGCTTCAGGCCACAAACACGCATAACCCCTCTTTCAAGGTCGACTTGCCATCTCCCGGCCCGATGATCCGGGCAAATGGCAATCAGATACAACAAGTTTTAACCAACCTGATCACCAATGCCCGGGAGGCCGTAGAACAGAACCAGGGCGACATTGAGCTGATTGTCAAGACGGTTGCCCTGACCGATATTCCAGAAACATGCCGTTATCCGATCGACTGGCGGCCGGAGGACACACCCTATGGTTGCCTCGAAGTTTCCGATACCGGCTGCGGGATCGCGGAAATCGATATCGATAAACTCTTCGATCCCTTTTATTCAAGCAAATCGAATGGCCGCGGCCTTGGACTTTCGGTGGTTCTTGGGATAGTCAAGACACACGGTGGTGCGGTCACGGTGGCGAGTGAAGCGGGCCGAGGGAGTACCTTCAGGGTATTTTTGCCGGTGTCAGCAGGCGCAATGCCTTGCCGAGTGGGCAAGTCGACGGAACCACCGGCAAGAGAAAAAGGCGGCACAGTGCTGTTGATCGACGACGAGGAAATGATCCGCGAGATGGCCGCAACCATGCTCACCCGCTTGGGATACCAGGTGCTCCCGACAAAGGACGGTGTTGCGGCTTTGCACATATTTACAAAACACGCCAATGAAATCGACTGTGTCCTGTCCGACCTGAGCATGCCGCGTATGAACGGCTGGGAGACTTTGACTGCTTTGCGGCAAATCCGTCCGGACATTCCGGTGATTCTGGCCAGCGGTCACGACCAGTCAAAGGTGCTTGCCGGTGACCATCCCGACCTTCCACAAGTTTTTCTGCATAAGCCGTATCAGATGGCGGAGTTGCAGGCAGCTCTGGCAAGAGCAATGGATGGGAAGAACTCTCCTTTATAAAATCCGAGACGATACCTGCCGAAGAGTATCGGCCAATTATTCTACTTTATCGCCATGCGCACGCAGTATCTTGCGTAATGCCGGCAGCACTTCAAGAAAGTTCTCAAACATCTGCGGGTTAAAATGGCTTCCACTTCCTTCTTGCATGATTGACAGCACCTTTTCTTCCGGCAGGGCTGCTCGGTACACCCTGTCATTGCTCAAGGCATCATAGACATCGACCAAGGCAACGATCTGTGCCGATACCGGGATCGCATCATTTTTCAGGCCATGCGGGTATCCGGAACCGTCCCATTTTTCATGATGATACAGGGCTATTTGATGGGCCATCTGGAGAAGAGGGATGCTCGAATCTGCGAGAATCTGCGCCCCGATTTGCGGATGCTGTTGTATGATTGCAAACTCTTCCGGCGACAGTTTGCCCGGCTTTCGCAGGATTTCATCGGGAATACCGATCTTGCCGACATCATGCATTGGCCCGGCAACGCGAATATAGTCAATCATCTCCTGGCTCCAGCCTATTTTTTTTGCCAGTATTGCTCCGTAAAGCCCGATCCTTTTAATATGTTGTCCGGTCTCTTCATCGCGGTAACCGGAAGCTGAAATGAGATGCAAGGCTATTTGTTCTTCCCTGTTGCGGATATCTTCCGTCCTGTCTCGAACCTCTTGTTCGAGGTGCCTTTCATAATCCTCATGCTCCAAAATTATGCGGCGGCGCTCCAGGGCGTTGAATATATTTATTATGAATTCATTGCGCTCAAATGGTTTGATGGTATAGCCGAAAGCGCCTTTTTCTAAGCTCAGTAACGCGGTTTCTCTATTATCTACCGCCGTAGCCATTATCACCGCAGTAGTCGGGAAGTTCTCACGGATAATGCCTAAAAGATCGATCCCCGATTTTCCCGGCATGGTAATATCGGAGATGACTAAATCGTAGTGGGTATGCCGCATTAAAAAAACTGCATCGTCAACACAATAGGCTTTGTCGCAAGCAATGCCTTCTCTGTTCAACCACGTTGCTACCAGATCACATAAAGCGCGCTCATCATCGACCGCGAGAATCCTGGCTTCTGAGATATTTATCGGTTTGCGGGTTTTATAAAGATTCATTGGTAGTGCTCAGCACAGAAATTTCAATGACTTGGAAACTACAAAACGTCAGGTGAAGAACCTCTAACTTCGAAATTATTTACAGAATTCATGGATCACGGCGCCGGCAAGGATGGGCCGGCTTTCCCGGTTGCATGTAGGCCGGTTGAAGCACCGATCACCCGTATAAAGCCTACTCCGATTAAATCGGGAATTCAAATTTTTATTTTACTGCAAAACAATCAACAGGTCCGCAATAAGGCCAAAAATGGATCCATCTTGTTGTATTCATTTCCAGTTTTATTGATTTTTTGGCCAAAATCGACAAAGGAAGACGATGAAAATTACCTTATCGGCCACCAATCCCTTTTAAATTTTCGGTTTTAAGCGTAATATTTTCTTTAGACAGCGAAGCGCTCTCTCCGCAAGGAATGGAGGGGCGCATATCACTTACCGAAGCGGCTCTATTGTTAATGCGTTGCCGAGCAGCCACGTCAAGTTCAAGAGGTACCAAGATGGCCGGAGTCTGGCGTTTTTCCCACTTTTTTCTGTTCCTGACCGTTTTTTCGTGTCTGAGTTGCGGCCACAATTTGGCGGCGGCTGATGCGACGACAACCATCAAAATCGGAGTGCTGGCCCGACGCGGACCCGAGGCCTGTTTGCAGGAATGGTCGCCGACCGCTCAATACCTCTCGGAACGTATGCCGGACACCTTCAAAATACATAAGGGACAGGGGACGTCTTGGTAATGCGGCAGGAACCGACAATGCAGGAAATATCCGGCGGGCTGAAACCCATTGTCGATTATTTGCTGGAGAAGAGGGGCGTTGATTTCTCCGGCTATCATCCGGCGATGCTCAAGCGTCGCATCGAGCAGCGGCTAGCTGCCGTAAGCTGTGAAAATTTCGACGAATATCTTTATTTTGTCGAAAGACATAGCGACGAAATAGACAAACTCCTTGGTGTATTGACCATCAATGTCAGTAAGTTCTTTCGCGACCCGCTGACCTTTGAACTGCTGGCCGACAGGGTTTTGCCGGCGATTCTCGAGAAAAAGGCCAGGCAGCAGGATCCTTCCCTGCGAATCTGGTCGGCCGGTTGCGCCATGGGTGAGGAGCCCTATTCCGTGGCAATTCTCATGCATGAGTTGCTTCAAAAGGAAGGGCTGACGATGCATCTGCACATCTTCGCCACCGATATCGACGCCGGGGTGTTGGCGGGCGCTGCCACGGCCGTGTATTCAGAGGCAAGTGTTGCAAATATCAAGTACCACCTCCTGAGCAAATATTTTACCCGGGTCGGGGAAGGCTTCCGTTTGCTTCCGGAAATCAGCGATCGGGTGAGTTTTTCGTTCTACGATATGCTCGATAAAAAACACTGTGTTCCCCCGGCAAGCATCTTCGGCAATTTCGATCTGGTGCTCTGCCGCAATCTGCTTATCTATTTCACTACCCTGTATCAGGAAACCATCTTTGCCAAGCTGCATCACGCCCTGGCAAATCACGGCTGTCTCATTTTAGGAGAGGCCGAGGCACCGACCATCAGGTATCAACGATATTTCAAACGGCACCTGAATTTCAGCCCGATCTATTGGAAAGGATAGGAGAAAGTCACCAATGCAATTGAGGGATGTGAAAATCAATACGCAACTGAAAGTCGGCCTCGGCAGCATTCTGCTGTTGGTAGTTTTCCTTGGAACCATGGTCTGGCTGGAGACGGATACCTTGTGGCAGCAAACCAAAGGACTTTACGACCATCCGCTGAAGGTTCGCCGAGCCGTCGGTGAGATTAAGGCCGACATCCTTGCCATGCATCGGGGAATGAGGGATTTGGTCCTCTCGGAAAGCGACCTGGAACGGCAGACGATCCTCCAGGGCATGGATACCTTTGAAGCCGACGCGCTCCGGCAGTTCGAGGTTGTTTATGACCGCTACTTAGGTCCGCGCCAGGATATTGACGAGGCCTTCACCACTTTTATCCAGTGGAAAGCTATCCGTGCAGAAACCATCCTCCTGTTACGGGCGGGAAAGACCGCTGAGGCGATTCTTCGCACCAAAGCCGCCGGCGTCGGCGGTAACCATGCGAAGGATTTGCTTGCCCATGTACAGGAGGTAAGTAACTTTGCCGACACCAGGGCCAACAAGTTCTACCAGGACGCCGCCGAAAAAACCAATTCTCTGAAAATGCAGTTGGCCTTCATGGTGGGCCTTATTATCCTTCTCACCGCCGCTATCGGCTCCTTCCTGTATGTGCAGATCCGCGGGGCACTGAGGGATCTGACCGCGGTGATGGAACAGTTTCATCAAGGTGATCTCCATGCCCGCAGCGCCTATGTATCCACCAGTGAATTCGGGATACTCACCACCTCATTCAACCGGATGGCCGACGCCATCTCGCTGCGCATCGAGACGGAAAAAAAAGCTGCGGCGCTGGCGGAAGCATTGATCAGCGACAATGAGGTTCGAAAATTTGCCGAAACGGTTCTGAGAAAGTTTATGGAAATCACTGAATCGAACATGGGCGCCTTCTACCTCCGCAATGAAGGCGACGACCTTTTGTTGCCATTGGCGGCCATCGGCGTTAATCCGGACCTTCTCGCCCCCTTCGACGCCTCGATCCTTGAAGGCCAGTTCGGCCTCGCCTTAAAGACCGGAGAAGTGGCGCATATCAAGGACATCCGAGAAGAGACACTCTTCACCTTCAAGACCTTTGCCGGCACCGCCGTTCCCAGTGAGATCATCACCCTTCCGATCGCCGTGAACGGCGAGGTTCGCGGCATACTGTCGCTCGCCTGCCTGGGTGGTTATAGCAAGGCCGCACTAAACATCCTGAACCAGCCGTCGCTCATTGCTCTCAGCACCTCCTTTGCCAACCTCCTGGCAAATGACCAGACCCGGCGGCTGGCCGAGGCCTTGCGGGAAAATAACCAGGAACTCCAGGCCCAGCAGGAAGAACTGCAGGCCCAGGCCGAGGAATTGCGGCAGCAAACCGAAGAAATCCGGGCGCAGAATGTCGAATTGGAGCAACAGCGGCTGGC
Source organism: Desulfobulbales bacterium (assembly GCA_038211245.1). Lineage (GTDB taxonomy): Bacteria > Desulfobacterota > Desulfobulbia > Desulfobulbales > Desulfocapsaceae > Desulforhopalus_A. The sequence goes on from JBBQVT010000092.1 coordinate 12,605, forward strand.
TGTTGTCGAGGCCAGTAGCCTGAAAAGCCAGTTTCTCTCGAATATGAGCCACGAACTACGCACGCCGCTCAATTCGGTTATGGCCCTGTCCCGGGTGTTGATGCGGCAGGCGAAGACCAAGCTCAGCGACGAAGAGCTCAATTACCTGGCAATCATTGAGCGCAACGGCAAAAGCCTTCTGACCCTGATCAACGACATCCTCGATCTTGCCAAAATCGAATCGGGCAGAATGGATATCCGGCCGCGGCCCTTCTCGCTCCGCCTGACCATCGAAAACATCGTGGAAAGCATTGAACCCCTCGCCGACGAAAAGCACATACAGCTCCGGCAGGAGTTCCCCGAAACCTTGCCACCCCTGGAAAGCGATGAAATCAGGGTTTCGCAGATCCTGCAAAACCTTATAGCCAATGCCGTCAAATTTACCGCGTCGGGAAGCGTTGCCGTATCGGCAAACAGCTGTGGCGGGAAGGTGTCCGTCACTATTGCCGACACCGGTATCGGCATAGCCGGCGATGCCATACCCTCTATCTTTGATGAATTTCGCCAGGTGGATGGTTCTTCCTCCAGGCGCCACGAAGGCACCGGACTAGGCCTGGCCATTGCCCGCAAGGCAGCCCGAATGCTCGGCGGCGATATCGCCGTGACCAGTACCTTAGGGCTTGGCTCCATTTTCACCGTGACCTTGCCCCTTGCCTGGCAGGGGTCGGCACCATCGGCTGAGCCTTTTGCCGCCTGGCAGACCAATGCGCAAGCTGGCGGCACAACCATCCAGGGCGCCGGCGATCAACCGGGGATGACGGCACTGACCTCCCGGCATCTGCGCCAAGAAGGCTCCACCACGAACACCGGCTCGTCCCGGATTTTGCTGATAGAAGACAATGAGGCGGCGATCATCCAAGTCAGGTCGGTTTTGGAAACCAACGGCTATGTGGTGGAGGTGGCCCGCGGCGGGCAGGAAGCCTTTGACTTCGTTGCCCATACCCTCCCCGACGGCATTGTCCTTGATCTGATGATGCCGGAAATCGATGGCTTTGCGGTGCTGGAGAGCATCAGGGGCCGGTCGGCCACAGCAAAAATACCGGTATTGATCCTCACCGCCAAGGATCTGACAACCGACGATTTCAAGAAACTCAGTGCCAATAATGTGCAGCAGCTGGTGCAGAAGGGCGATGTCGATCAGAAAAGTTTGCTCATGAAGGTCAGAGTTATGCTCGGAGGAAAAGAGCACGGCCAAGCCATTGAGCAGGAAGATTTCGTACACAATAGCTGATAGCTGCGAGGATAAGAGAGCGAATATGCAAAAGATACTGGCCATTGATGACAAAAAGGACAATCTGACAACCCTGTCCGCCTTGCTCGCAAATCTCATGCCCGATTGTTTGGTGAGCACCGCCCTGTCGGGAAGAGAGGGCATCGAAAAGGCCGGAACCGGCCAGCCGGACGTCATCCTCCTGGACGTCAAGATGCCGGACATGGACGGCTTTGAAACCTGTCGGCGGTTGAAAACCGACCCCAACACCAGCGCCATCCCGATCATCATGATCACCGCCATAAAAACCGATCTTCAATGTCGGATCAAAGGGCTGGATCTCGGCGCCGACGCCTTTCTCGCCAAACCGATTGACGAAGTCGAACTGGTCGCCCAGGTCAAGGTTGCCCTGCGAATCAAAAACGCCGAGGACGCCCTGCGCCGGGAAAGGGATTCCCTTGAACAAATGGTGGCTGAAAGGACCAGGGAGCTGTGGGAAAGCGAGGAACAGCACCGCATCATCCTGCAAACGGCAATGGACGGATTTTGGATAACCGACACGCAAGGACGTCTGCTGAAAGTCAATCAGTCCTATTGCAAGATGAGCGGTTACCATGAGCAGGAACTGCTGACCTTCAACTTTTCCGATCTGGATAAGCTTGTCGGCGAGGGCGATATGGCCGCCCACATCGAAAATGTTCTTCGTTTTGGTGAGGACCGTTTTGAATCTCAACATCGCCGCAAGGATGGAACACTCTTTGACGTTCAAATTTCCGTCAAATTACAACCCGGCACAGAGGACTGCTTTGTCTCTTTTATCCAGGACATAACCGAACGAAAACGCTTAGAGTCAGAGCGGCAAATCCTCATCACCGCCGTAGAACAAGCGCCGGTGGCAATTGCCATTACTGATCGAGAAGGGCTGCTCCAATATGTCAATCCGGCATTTGAAAAGATCACCGGTTATAGCGGCGCCGAGGTCAACGGGCAAAACCCGAGGATTCTTAAAAGCGGCAGACAGAACCAACCATTTTATGCTGATCTCTGGAAAACCATAGCCGACGGCCGCATTTGGAAAGGCCGGATGACCAATAAACGAAAAGACGGCTCCCTGTACGTCGAAGACGCTATCATTTCACCGGTGGTTGACGGTTGCGGCCGTGTTATAAATTTCGTGTCGATCAAGCGGGATATCACCGCCGAGATGGACATGGAAAATACGTTGCGCCATGTCCAGAAGATGGAGGCCATCGGCACCCTGGCCGGGGGAATCGCCCATGATTTCAACAATATTCTCGGGGCCATCATCGGTTATGCGGAAATGATTCGCGATGACGCCCTGGCGGTTTCGGCAAGTGTCCAGGATATTAATCAAGTTCTTAAAGCTGGAAATAGGGCCAAAGAACTGGTGAAACAGATACTCGCTTTCAGCCGCCAAGAGGAAACCGAACGCATCCCGGTGCAGCCTGCAACCATCATCAAAGAAGCCCTCAAACTGCTGCGGGCCTCAATACCGACAACCATTGCCATACAGCAGGATATAGATCCGGAGGCAGGCACTATTCTTGCCGACCCGACCCAGATTCACCAGATACTGATGAACCTCTGCACCAATGCCTTCCATGCCATGGAGATGCACGGTGGCACCCTCACCGTAGGTTTGCACAAGAAATGCCACTCCCGGGAAGACCTCGGCGGCAACCCTGATATACCCCCGGGGAACTACCTGCAGCTGTCGATTAGCGATAGCGGCGAGGGGATTGCCCCGGAGATCCTGGACAAAATATTCGATCCCTTTTTCACTACAAAAGAAGTCGGCAAGGGGACCGGCATGGGCCTTTCCATGGTGCATGGCATTGTCCGCAGCTATGGTGGCTACATTACCTGCGACAGTCGCCTGCGACAAGGGACGGTTTTTCAAATAACCTTGCCGACCGTAGAACAACATACGCTGCAAGAAATTGAATGGCCGCAGCCCTCCCCGTTCGGTACGGAACATATTCTCCTTGTCGATGACGAGGAAATTCTCCTGCAGATTGGCCAAATGATGCTGCAACGGTTGGGCTACCGGGTGACCAGCAGAATGAGCAGCCTCGAAGCCCTTACCACCTTCCAAAATGAGCCGAAGAAATTTGACCTGGTCCTGTGCGATCAGACCATGCCGGGTATGACGGGTGAAGACCTTTCCCGGCGCCTCCTGCAGATACGACCTGATATCCCCATTATTCTCTGTACGGGATACAGTAGCCTTATCTCGGAAACCAAAGCCATGGCTATGGGCATCAAGGGTTTTGCCATGAAACCCCTGGCCCAGAAAGACATTGCCGTGCTCATCCGCCAGGTACTTGGCAAAGTGTGATCCGATGCCCAAGACAGCGGTGGTAAATTCACCTCCCCCGAGGTACTCTCGGCAAGGCCATACAGATAGAGACGTATCCAACGCATATTACATATATTTTA
>JBBQVT010000093.1:0-16265 GCA_038211245.1 Desulfobulbales bacterium
TTCCCTGGCCCAGGATACCAAGTGGGAAATGGAGCTGTTTCGGGAGATGATCCCCCTGAAAAAGAACTGGTGTTCGCATCCCATTGAAGATAAGCCGGAAGTGCTCGATCTGGCGGCCCAAGCCGGGGCCTGGTACGTATATCAGGCAGTTTTTGATACCTCCGACTATATCAAAGAGCGGATTAAACGTTATCACGATCATGGCATCATGGTGGAAGGGACAATTTTGCTGGGCCTTGACACGCATACCGAAGAGTATATCAAGCGCTTCATCGATTTCCTCCTGGAAATCGAGCTCGACCTTGCCGAATTTACAGTCCTCACTCCTTTTCCACACACCAAGGCCTATGACGAGCTGAGCCGCGAAAATCGCATCCTCTCCCGCGACTGGAATGAGTTTTCCGCCGATCAGGTGGTCTTCCAGCCAAAGCATATGCGCCCCGAAAAACTTCAGGAACTGCTTGATTATGCTTGGGACACCTTTTATCATGATGAGCCGCAACGGTTAAAAATGGCTAAGCTGTTTAAGCAGGTCGTAAAAAAAGAAATCGATGGCAACACCTTCAGGCCGCGCGACAGAAGCCTTGCCGGACAATCTTTCGGTCGGGCAGTAACCAGGGAAGATGACAGCATACTCTTCAATAAATAGCTTTGATACGGCCGTGCACAATGTGCTGCAGGGGCCAAAATTCCCGGACAAAGAATTTGTTCGCGGCGGCGCCACCTTCGGTGCAGTGTATAAAATGGCCGCGGGCTTACGTATTGCCCTCAGCGAAACGCTAAAGCCGGAAGCTGTTGTCTGTCTTGCAGCAGAAGATAAGGCGATTATAGCAGCGGCACTCCTCGCCTCCCTGGCCGGTGGCCCTACCCTTTTGCTCCCCTTCGCGTTCTCCGCCAATGCCCTTGCACAATTGCAGCAAACGACCGGATTTACACGCGCTATTGCCGATACTCCCCGAGAGTTCCCAAAGGAGGTACAGGTGCTTTGCCGGCAATCGGCAGGGTCTATGAAGATCCCGATTGCGCCCCGAGCTGGACCCCGAGGTGAATTGCTGAGAATCTTCACCGGGGGCTCAACAGGCACACCGCAGGTCTGGTCGAAAACCGGGGAGAATCTTTTCGGTGAAGGTTTCTTTCTGGCAAAACGCTATGCGGTGACGGAAGACGATTGCATTTTGGCCACTATCCCGCCCTACCATATCTATGGCCTGCTTTTCTCGGTTATTCTGCCGCTTGTCTCTTCGGCGACCGTCGCACCGGAAACGCCATCCTTTCCCAATGAAATTGTTGCTGCTGCAAAGAAGCAGAAGGCTACCATTCTAGCCAGTGTTCCTGCGCATTACCGGGTGTTGCGTGACAAAAAAATGGTCCTCCGCCTGGCATTTTCGTCAGCCGGCATGCTTGACACAGAAGATAATCAGATGTTTTCCAGGCAAAATTTGAATGGCATTGTCGAGGTCTATGGTTCCACCGAAACCGGTGGTATTGCCACGCGAAACAGATCGCTGGGCGAAGAATATTTCACCCCGTTTTCGACGATACGCTGGAAGGTTGTAGATTCTCGCCTTGCCGTACACTCGCCCTTTGTTTCGCCTGAACTGCCGGTAGATAATGACGGCTTCTTTAGCACCAATGATCGAGTGGAAGCCAAAGACTCCGACCACTTCGCTCTCCAGGGTCGGATCGACAGCGTCACCAAGGTGGGCGGTAAGCGGGTGGATCTTGAAGAGATCAGCCTTCGCATAAAAAAGGAACCTGGAGTGATGGACTGTGTGGTCATGGCCCTGCCTGAAGCAGGAGGGCGTGAACACTGCATTGGCGCTTTGATTGAGGGTGATACGGCCAATACCAAAACAATTAAAAAAAATCTCACCCTTTGCCTTGAACCCTACGCCCTGCCTCGTCGCCTAAAAAAGGTTGAGCGGATTCCCCTTACAAAAAACGGTAAATATGACTGGATTGCCATTGTCCAGCTTCTCAAACAATGAGCGTTCTTGGCAACAGCTTTTCCGCAGCCTATGCGTGTCTTTCGGCATGGGCCGATCTTCTCGATCGGATCAATGTTTTCCCGGTCGCCGACGGGGATACCGGCACCAATCTACGTATCAGTCTGGCGCCGTTTCGTAATCCGAGCGACAATACCGGGACAACCCGCAATCTTTTGGCCCGCTGTGCCACCGGCAACTCCGGCAATATCGCCGCCGCTTTCTTCCGGGAATTTTGTCAGGCAGAGGATTTCGCAGGTCTCGCCGAAAAAGCCGCTCTCGGCAGGGAAAAAGCATGGCAAGCCATTGCCAGGCCCTGCGCCGGCACCATGCTTTCGGTTTTTGACAGCCTGACTGCAGTTCTAGAGGCTTACGCCGACTTGAACACCCTCTATCCCCCACTCTGCCTCGCCCTGCAAAAGTCGGTGTTTGACACCACACAGCTCCTTTCTGATCTTCAAAAAGCCGGGGTTGTCGATTCCGGGGCCTTGGCCATGTATGTTTTTTTTGACGGATTTTTCCGGCACCTCAGCCAACAGGATTGTGCAACCGGCTCCATTTTCGACATTTTTGCCGGCAGGCTTGCCATCAGCAGCTCCTTTCGCCAAAAAGCCACCGACTGCTACTGCGTCGATGTCGTTATACAACTTGATGAAAAGCAAGCACCAGACGAACATCTTACTGAAAACCAGGCAACTGTCAGAGACAACCTTGCCAAACTGGGGGAAAGCCTTGTGGTCGTTCAGGATGACTCCTTCCTGAAAATCCATATCCATACACCGAACCCTGGACAGCTGCGCGGACAACTTGGTTCCTTTGGCAATATCGTTCAGTGGACCGATGCGGCGATAGATCAGGGCAGCTTCAGCCCCTCTCCAAAAACCGGAAAAAAGCCGACTCTCCATATTGTAACGGATGCAGCCGGATCTCTTACCAGGGCGATGGCCCAGGACCTTGGCATCACCCTCCTTGACAGCTACATCATAGTCGGCGACGACATCAGACCCGAAAGCCTGTATACCTCGGAGCACATCTACCCCCTGATGCACAAGGGTAAGAAAATTACCACCGCCCAAGCCTCGAATTTTGAACGACACCAGCACTATCAGAGTATTTGTCAGCAGTTCGGACCGTCCCTCTATCTTTGTGTCGGCGCAGCCTTTACCGGTAATTATGATGCTGCCATGACATGGAAGAAGAATAGCGATTTAGGCAGCTTGTTTACGGTTATCAATACCGGCGCAGCATCCGGGCGTCTTGCACTCATTGCACTCCTCACCGCCCGGTATGCAAAGAATTGCGACGCCCCGAACAAGGTTATTGCTGCTGCGCAAGTCCTTAGTATGGAATGTGCTGAGTATGTTTTTATTCATGAACTGAAGTATCTGGTAGCCGGTGGCCGGGTGTCGAAGGCAAGTGGTTTTTTTGGCGACCTGCTGAATATGAAACCGGTTATCAGTCCAACCATCGATGGGGTCAAGAAGTTCGGCGTGGTGCATAGCAGTAAAGGACAACTGGCCTTTGCCTTGGAAAAGCTGAAAGAACGCTATAATCAATCGGCAACGCCCACAATATTACTGCAATATTCCGATAATGAACCTTGGGTTACAACCACCGTTCAGCAACAGGTCGGATCCCTTTTGCCGCAAGCGGAAATCCTTCTCACCCCTTTGTCACTGACCTCCGGGGTCCACATGGGGCCCGGAACCTGGTCAATAGCCTTCGGCTGTCTCCCCGTCCCGGCAACTGCTCCCCAGACATAATGAACGTATCTCCCTCAAAACCGGGGCATCAGACTACACCAATGCCCATGCGACCGGCGATCATTATCCCGGTATACAACCATAGCCCGTTTATCGGTGCGGTTATCGGCAAGGCAAAGAATCTTGGTTTGCCGCTTTTTGTGGTGGACGACGGCTCAACCGACTCGACTGCACAAATCATTAATGGAATTGAGGGAATCACCGTCCGACACCATGCCGTAAACCAAGGCAAAGGCGCCGCCCTCCTCACCGGTTTTGCTGCAGCCCTGGAAAATTCTTGTAATTGGGCAATCACTCTTGACGGGGATGGTCAGCATAATCCTGAAGATACCGCTGCCTTGCTGCAGACGGTGCAAGACGGTGAGCGCTGCCTGGTCATCGGTAACCGCCAGGGTATGAATTCCAACAAAAACGTGCCGTTGACCAGCAGATTCGGCCGTAATTTTTCCAACTTCTGGGTATGGGCTGCCGGAGGACCTTGGGTAGAAGATTCCCAGTCCGGCTTCAGGCTCTACCCCCTCCCGGAGATCTTACACCTTGAGACAAGGGCCAGAAGGTACCAGTTTGAGGTGGAAATATTGGTGAAAGCGCATCAGCAGGGCATCAAAATAAAGGAAGCACCGATCCAGGTAATCTATCAGGAAAAAGGCGAGCGCATCAGCCATTTTCGTCCCTGGCGTGATTTCCTGCGTAATTCTAGAACGTTCAGCAGGCTCATCTGCGACCGGATTTTTTCATTGTTTCGATCATGAACGGCTTCTGGTACACACTCCTTGCCTGGATCGCCGGCCACTGTGGCTCCTGGTTGTTTGCCCTCACCGCCCGGATTATTGCAACCGGCTACTTCGTATTTTCACCGCGGGTAGGGGCAAGTCGGCATTTCTATGCCGCCCTCTATCCGCAGAGAGGGCGGCTCTATCACCATTGGTGTTCCTTTAAACAATACCAGAACTTTACCACCATCCATCTCGACCGATTCCTAGCAGGTCAAGCCAAACCAGCTGCTTTCACCTCCCAGGGTTTGGAAAAACTTGAGGAAGTCCTTGGCCGGCAAGGCGGCATTCTTCTTATGTCGCACCTCGGTAACTGGGAAATAGCCGCGACGCTCCTCAAAAAGCAGAGAGAAGGTCTGCAGTTGCTTCTTTATATGGGAGTGAAGGAAAAGGAAGGAGTGGAGCGCATGCAGAAAGATGATCTGCGCCGATCAGGAATCACCATCATTGGTGTAACCCAAGAAGATACTTCACCCTTTGCTTCAGTTGCCGCCCTGCACTTCTTACGATCGGGAGGTTTAGTGTCCATAGCCGGGGATATTGTTTGGCGAAGCGATCAACGCAAAGTGCGGGTCACCTTCCTGGGCCGCAACGCCTACCTTCCTGAAGCGCCTTTTGTTTTGGCCTTGTTGTCCGGCGCGCCACTCTTTGTGTTTTTCGCCTTCCGCACCGGCAAAAACAGTTACCAGTGCACTCTGTCCGAACCAATTCCTCTTCAGCCGACATCCCGTCGCGACAGACAGGGGGCAATCGCCCAAGCTGCCCAGCAGTACGCCGATCTTTTAGAAATCGCCGTTCGACAGAATCCTTTCGAGTGGTATCACTTTGATCGTTTTATCCTTTGAGGATAAATGGCAAGGCCATTCGGTAACTGTTCCGAGGCTTCCAGAACAGGTTTTATGAACCACTATCAATCCGCTTGAACGGGCAAGAGGACGGTAAAGGTCGCACCTTTTCCCGGCCGACTCTCAACCCGAATTTCTCCCTGATGATTTTTGACGATACCATGGGAGACCGATAAGCCGAGGCCGGTTCCTTTAACTTCGGGCTTCGTCGTGTAAAATGGCTGAAAGAGCAATTCCATTTGCTCAGGGTGAATGCCGATGCCGGTGTCTTTAATTGTTATTGCCACTCGGTCATTTTCCTGCCATGTACTTACCGTTATAACCCCACCCGACGGTTGGCAGGCATCTGCCGCGTTGCTCAAAAGATTCAGCACGACCTGTTTAATCTGGTCCGGGATTGCCATGATCAGCGGCAAACGCTCGGCATGGTTGAGTTGCACGGAAATCCGTTTGTTCTTAAAGTCGCTTTTGTTTAACAGCAGCAGGGATTCGATTGAATTCTGCACATCCATCAATACTTTCCTGTATGCGGATGGTCGGTTAAAGTCCTGGAGACTGCGGATCAATTTTTTAATCCGGTCACCTTCATCAATTGCTGCTTCCAGCAGTTCTCTATCCTCCTCTTCCATGGACGCCCTTTTTTTCAAGCCCTTAAGGACGGCCATAATGCCTTGCAAAGGATTGTTGAATTCATGGGCAATAGAGGCGGATAATTTGCCGATTGCCGAAAGTTTTTCAGCATGGAGATAGTGCAATTGCGTTTCCTGCAGTTCGCGGGTGCGTTGTTCAACCCGCAGTTCCAGCTCACTATTGAGAGTTTGCAGCTGTTTCTCCACCCGCTTGCGCATGAAGGCTTCGACAATTGACGGCGTCAGAGCTTCCAGCGCATCTTGATCAGACTTGCTATATCCTTGTTCGCGGTTGCCCACGGCGAGTATGCCGATGACGCGTCCTTCACGCATCAGTGGCACGCCGAGAAATGATGTCAGCGGCGGATGATTTTCCGGCAGGCCGATGCTGTCCGGGTGGTTCGCCGGATCATTGGTGAACAAACTCTTACCCTCCAGGAGAACCCGGTCGTAGATGCCGTGAATCTTCAAGTTTCCGGATGGCGGGTGGTCGATGATGGGGCAGAAGGCGTTGCAGGCTTGCCCATCGGAATTACTGGTTTCGATGTCTATACGTCCGGCCTCGTTCATGGTGCCGATGAATCCGACCCGGCTTTGCGTGAGTTCTTCGGCGACATTCAGACAGGCCAAAGCCAACTCTTTTTCCGTGTCGCAGGTGAGGGCCGCTCGCAGTATCCGGTTGATCCCCGCCAGCCGTTCCTCACTCTCACGTAGGCGCTGCACTGCAGCGTGTTTGTATAACGCCATCTCGATCTGAATGCGCAGATCGCGCTCGTCAAACGGTTTCAGAATATACCCGAACGCTTCCGCCTGTAGCGCGCGCTCGACCATGCCGCGGTCGATATGTGCCGTCAGAAACAAAACCGGTATATTGCGCTCGCGATGGATCTGCTGTGCTGCCTCAATGCCGTCCATCGCACCGGCCAGGTGGATGTCCATCAGCACAAGTGCCGTGCCCGGCCGGCGGGCGAGTTCGACTGCTTCCTCGCCGGTTTCGGTTTTACCGGCGACATCGTAGCCCATTTGCCGAATCTTACCGGCAAGGTCTTCGGCGACGATGGCTTCGTCTTCGACGATCAAAATGGAGAGAGTGTTCATGCTTGAAATCCTTTTAGGGAGAAGGCAACTGTGAATTCGCTACCGGAGCCGGTTCCCGTTGCCACTGTGCCATGCAGTTGGCCGGCCAATATTTGCACAAGGCGCAGGCCGAGCGAGCTCGATTGCCGCCAATCCAGGCCCGACGGAAGGCCGACACCGTTGTCGTGTACTCGTAGGCGGATTGCATCATTTGCAGGGTCGTAGTCGAGGCCCACGGTCACTTCACCGCCGACATTGCCCGGAAAGGCGTGCTTAAGAGCGTTACCGGCCAGTTCATTGAGGATAAGTCCGCACGGCACCGCCGCCTCTATTGGGAGTACCACGGGGGCAACCACAAGATTAAGCCGTACCTTTTCGGCCAAGGCGCCATGCGACCGCCAAAGATACTGCAGCAGGCTTGCGCTGTAGTCTGCAAAGTTCAGCTGCTGCAGATTGCTCGATTGGTACAGTTTCTCGTGGACCAGCGCCATTGAGCGGATGCGGTCGCGCACCTCGTTCAGCTCTTGGCGTATCCGATCGTCGGTCAGGCTGTCGGCCTGCAAACTGACCAGGCTGGAAATAACCTGCAGGTTGTTTTTCACTCGGTGATGGATCTCCCGCAGCATGACCTCTTTCTCCGCCAGCGATGCTTTGATCTGCTCTTCGCTTTGTTTACGACCAGTAACGTCGCGGGAAATACCCTGGAGTCCAATAATGGAATCGTTTACGCTCAAAGGGGCAACATTGATTTCCACATGAGAAAATGTGCCATCAGCCGATAACAGCCGCAGTTCCAGCGAATTAATGCGTTCCCCGTCGATGACCCGCTTGAAGGCAGATACTGCCGGTTCGAGGTCATCATCGGCAATATAGGTGCTGAAATCCTTGCCGACAACATCGGTTACGCTGTAGCCGTATTGAACAACCGCATGAGAACAGAATACCACCTTTCCGGCAACATCCAATTGGAAGATGACATCACCACTGGTCTCGGCTATAAGCCTGAATCGCTCTTCGCTCTTCTCCAGGTTTCGGAAGATGAGCGCCATAGGTCTCTCAATCCCCGTAACGACAATCGCCCAGTAGATCAGAACGGCGGAGAGGAAGAGGCAAAGATGGCCGACAAGATTCGCCGGCCCCCAAACGTGCTGATATTGAGAAAAGGCGGCATCGGCTACTGCAGCACTGATAATGGAAAAAGCCAACATCCGGAGAACAAGGCGATCGAAAAGGTTGCGCTTTCTGAACAGCAAACCGAGAGCTGATAACAGGATGACGATGATGATATATTCGCTGATGACTTTAAAAGGCGTCAGTCCTTCACCTTCGATGTAACAATCGGGAAAGTAACCGAAAAATATCGCTGCAAAGAGAAGCGCGGTGATGAGGGTAAAGACAGTGAGCGTGGCGGCGGCGTTAAGCCGGCGTGTGCAAAAAGCCGGGGCGATCAGATATGAAAGGCTGAATACATAGCGGAAAGCAACCCAGAGCTGGGTGGGCAGATTAGCGCCATCTCCCGGAAAAATACCGTATCCCTTAAACGCGAGCATATGCACCAATTCAAAGGCGGCCGAGGAAAGAAAGGAGATACCGAGAAACAGGATATAGTGGTTATCCAGGAGCTTTCGTGAGTTCCAAGCCAAGGCAAACACGGTGAGAGTGACGACTACACACACCGCTTCAATGAGGCTATGAAAAAAAAGATAGGAATATAAGGTGCTGAGGCTCAGGCCGATAACTACGAGGGCAAACAATACATAAGGAAGGATTATCTGGACCAGCGATCGAGGTTTTGCGTTATTGACCATTTGACTCACCACTCCTCTCTATAAAGTTCCACAAGACTCCGCCCCACGCCCCTTTCAGGTGCAAAAATGCGCTCTTCATCTGGAAGAAAGCGTAGACATCAGATGATGATACCCATTTTTCTTCAACAATCCAGCATAATTTGCTTACCAAGCCATTGACATATTGTGGGACATTCTTTATCATATGAACAAATGTTCATACATTAAAGGTACCATATGAAACTGAAACGAAAAACCGATGATAGAGACGTTTGCCAAGGGTTATGCGAACATGACCAGATTGTCTGCTTGGCAAAAGCTCAAATGCTTGTTGACGAAGATGCCAGGCAGATTGCCGAAACGTTTAAAATTTTAGGAGATCCCACAAGGATTAAGATTTTATACGCCCTCTCCCGAAGGGAACTTTGCGTCTGTGACATTTCCGCTATCGTTGCCATGGGGCAATCGGCGGTGTCGCATCAGCTCCGGTTATTGCGTAGTGCGCGACTGGTGAAATACCGCAAAGAGGGCAAAATGGTCTGGTATTCTCTTGATGATACCCATATTTCGCAGCTTTTAGCGCAGGGGGTTGAGCATATTCAACATAGGTAAAGATAATGAAAACAGCGAATGTAATCAAACCCACAGAAGGCTTGGAAGGACAGCTTTGCCAGGACCCTTGCTGTGCAGCTGCCGGTGAAAAAATCACGGCGGCAAGTTGCACTTGTCAAGACCCTGCAAATGTTGACGGTCTTTTTGATATACACAAAATCGGCAAGGTCCTCAATTCGCAAAAAAGAGATACCTGTGCCACCACCGATCAATCCGCCCGGGCGTTGCTGAGCGATCGACAGAAAAAGGCGGAACATTTTGCCGGTACCAGGGACGGCCTGCAGAAGTCAATTTTTCGCATCTCCGGCATGGACTGTGGCGATTGCGCTGCAAAACTGGAAAAAAGACTTGCCGCCATGCCGGGTGTGCGATCGGCGATGGTTAATTTTGGTGCCGGTAAGTTGACGGTTGAGCACAACACTACCGATTCTGCTCTTATGCAAACGGTGCAACAAGCCGGATATGGGGTAATAAAGGATGGGGCTACTCGCCAGCCGTTGCCGGAAACCGTCTGGTGGAAAAATGGTCGGACCCTGGCTACCATCGCATCCGGAATAATGCTGGCAATTGCAACTCTCCTCGACTGGCTGGGGATGACGGAGGGTATTGATGTTTGGCTCTATGCTCTCGCAGCCGTTACCGGCGGGTTTCACGCCGCAAAAAGTGGTTTGTACGGCCTCCGTTCCTTATCGCTCGATATGAATTTTCTGATGACTGCCGCCATAATTGGGGCAGCGGCCATAGGCGAATGGAGCGAGGGTGCGGCGGTTGCTTTCCTGTTTTCCGTCGGCAACACCTTGCAGGCGTACACCATGGATAAAACCCGCCAATCCATCCGCTCGTTGATGGAACTGGCTCCACCGATCGCTTTAGTGCGAAGGAACAACGAGGAAAAACGTTTGCCCGTTGAGGATATCGTGGTCGGCGATCTCGTCATAGTCAAGCCCGGCGAGCGCATCGCCATGGATGGCATTGTCCATAGTGGGGTTTCGGCCGTCAATCAGGCCACTATTACCGGCGAATCGATTCCCGTTGAAAAAACAACGGGTGATACGGTGTATGCCGGAACAGTGAACGAACACGGCGCCCTAGAAATCAGCGTAACCAAGAGTGCCGACAATTCGACTCTGGCCAAAATCTCCCATCTCGTCGAGGAAGCCCAGGCGCAGAAGGCCCCGTCGCAGCAGTTTGTCGATGTATTCGCCAAGTATTATACCCCTCTTGTCCTTGCGCTGGCCGCTTGCGTTATGGTTGTGCCATGTCTGCTGTTCCAACAGCCTTTCGTCCTGTGGTTTTATAATGGGTTGGTATTGCTAGTTATATCCTGCCCTTGTGCCCTGGTTATTTCTACTCCGGTAGCGATCGTTTCGGCTATCGGCAATGCCTCCAGGCGCGGAGTTCTCATCAAGGGTGGGGCCTATCTAGAGGAAATGAGCTCTATCGATGCCATTGCCTTTGACAAAACGGGAACCTTAACCCAAGGTAAACCAGTGGTTACCGATGTTGTGGTTACGAACGGGTATTCCGAGGCTGAATTTTTAGCCATGGCCGCGGGCATCGAAAAGTGGTCCGAGCATCCTTTAGCCCATGCCATCGCTCTAAAGGCCAAAGGGCTTGGCTTAAAGACTTCGGTGCATTTCAAAGCCTTGGTGGGGCGTGGGGCGCAGGCGGAGATCGATGGACAAACCATATACATCGGCAATGTCCGTTTGTTTGAAGACCTCGGTTATGATTTGACTCCACATGGGAAAACACTGGCCGATCTCGAACAGCAAGGTAAGACGGTTATGTTGCTGGGTACAGAGAATACTATTCTCGGCATGATTGCGGTAGCCGATACCTTACGGGAAAACAGCAGAGAAGCGATACAAGCACTGCATGCAGCCGGCATGAAGCACATAGCCATGCTCACCGGCGATAATGATCGAGTAGCCGGTGCAATTGCCAAAAAACTTAATCTTGATACCTACTACAGTGGCCTGATGCCTGCCGACAAGGTGGCAACAATAAAGAAAATAGCGCGTGACTACGGCAAGATAGTTATGGTAGGCGACGGTGTCAACGATGCCCCCGCCCTGGCGGCAGCGACGGTAGGCGTGGCCATGGGGGTTGCGGGGTCGGATGTGGCGCTGGAAACGGCGGATGTCGCGTTAATGACCGATGATCTTGGCAAGCTCACCTATATCATCAAACTGAGCCATAAGACTGTGGCTATCATTAAACAGAATATTTTTTTCGCTCTTGCGATTAAAGTCATCTTCCTGTTGTTGCTTCTTCTCGGCATGGGCAATCTTTGGCTTGCCGTTTTGGCCGATATGGGCGCGTCTCTTCTGGTAACAATGAATGGCATGCGGCTGATGCGCCGCTTACAGTGAGCCGTCAAAAGCGTGCGACGGCAATGCCCTGCTTTCCGACTTTTTGAGGAACCGCAGAGCCCAGCCGTCGAAGGTAACGCTTCATTAGAAATGGAATTACTCGGAACCTTCGGGACGACTGCGCAGCCCACGCCCCTTCCAGATCAAATAAATTGCCGGATAGATAAGCAATTCAAGGATGGTCGAGGTAACAACTCCGCCGACCATCGGCGCGGCGATCCGCTTCATCACATCCGAACCGGCGCCGTGGCTGAACATGATCGGGATGAGACCGGCAAGGATAACGCACACGGTCATGATCTTCGGTCGAATACGTTTGACCGCGCCGAACATGATCGCCTCCTTGAGGTCGGGGATTGAACGGAGCCTGCCCTCTCTTTGCCACTTGTCGTGGGCCAGCTCCAGGTAAAGGAGCATGATGACCCCGGTCTCGGCATCAAGGCCGGCGAGAGCAATGATCCCCACCCACACCGCTATGCTCATATTATAGCCGAGATAGAGCAGAAACCAGAAGGAACCGACCAGGGAAAAGGGCACGGCCAGGAGGACGATCATAGTCTTAATCGCCGACTTGGTGTTTAAATAGATGAGCACGAAGATAATCATCAGGGTGAGCGGGATGACCATCTTCAGCCGCTCGGCGGTCTTCACCATATACTCGTACTCACCGCTCCACTCCAGCCGGTAACCTTCCGGAATTTTCAGTTCAGCCACCCGCTGTTTGGCCTCTGCGACATAGCCGCCGACATCCCGGCCGGAAAAATCGATATAGACATAAGAAGTGAGCATCCCCTCCTCACTCTTGATCGCCGTTGGTCCCTTGACCACCCGGATATCGGCGAGTTCGCCTAGAGGCACCTTCAAAAGCGGCGCAGCTCCGGCAAACCGCACCGGGCCGGTACCACCCGCCATGGTGGCCGGAGCAGAGGGCGCACTACCGCCCATGGACACCGGCACGAGAATATTATTCAAGCTATTTAGGTCGCTCCTGAAGTCGCGAGCATAACGGATATTTACCGAATAGCGTTCCCGCCCCTCGACGGTGGTGGTGAGGTTCATACCGCCGATGGCGGTCTGGACCACCTCGTTGACGCTGTCGACGCTCAGTCCGTAGCGGGCGATCGCCTGCCGTTTGACCGTAATGTCGAGGAAGTAGCCGGTGGTCACCCGCTCGGCATAGGCACTTCTCGTCCCCGGCACGTCGCGCAGATGCTGCTCAATCTCCAGGCCGATCCGCTCCACCTCCGTGAGTTTTGGCCCCATGACCTTGATGCCCACCGGCGTGCGGATACCGGTGGCGAGCATGTCCATCCTTGCCTTGATCGGCATGGTAAAGGAGTTGGCCACCCCGGGGATGGAAAGGAGGTCGTTCATCTCGTTTTTCAACGACTCGACGGTCACCCCCGGCCGCCATTCCGACTCAGGTTTCAGGTTGATAACTGTCTCGAACATCTCCAGCGGCGCCGGGTCGGTGGCGGTCTCGGCCCTGCCCGCCTTGCCGAAGACCTGTGCCACCTCGGGAATCTGCATGAGCAGTTTATCCTGCAGCTGCAGAAGCTTGGTCACCTCGGAGATCGAGGCGGCAGGAACGGTCACCGGCATGTAGAACAGCGTCCCTTCGTAAAGGGGCGGCATGAATTCGGAACCCAATTTCTGAAAAGGAATGATCGTCGCCCCCATGATCGCCAGGGCAAGGACAATCACCAGCCACTTAAAGCGCAGAGCGAAGCGGGCCACCGGTTCGTACAACCAATGCAGGAACATGCTCACCGGATGGCGTTCTTCAGGAAAAACCGTGAACAGGTATTTGAGCAGCGGGATCCTGCTCAGCACCGGCACCTTTTCATGGATAAACATGGTCATCAGCACCGGGGTCATGGTGACCGCCAGGAAGGAGGCAGAAAGCATGGCAAAGGTCTTGGTATAGGCCAAGGGCTTAAAGAGTCGGCCGGCCTGGGCCTGGAGGGTGAATACCGGCAGAAAACCGACGGTGATGACCAGCAGCGAGAAAAACAGCGATGGCCCGACCTCTTTAGCCGCCTCGATAACCACATCGATGCGCTGGCCGGGTCGCCCCGCCTGCACCCATTCTTCGAGCTTTTTGTGGGTGTTCTCCACCATGATAATCGAGGCGTCAACCATCGCCCCGATGGCAATGGCGATGCCGGAAAGGCTCATGATATTGGAAGTCACCCCGAGGTAGTACATGGCGATGAACGACATGACGATGGCCAGTGGCAGGGTGAGGATCACCACCAGGGCGCTCGGCAGATGGAAGAGAAAGATGACACAGACCGCACTGACGGCGATCGACAACCGGATGATCTCCTCCTTCAGGGTATCGATCGATCGGTTGATGAGATCGGATCGGTCATAGGTGGTGACCATCTTCACCCCCGGCGGCAGGGACGGCGCGATATCTTTCTCGATCTTTTCCTTTACCCGCTCAATGACCGAGAGGACGTTCTCACCGAAGCGGATGACGACGATACCGCTTGCCACCTCACCCTTGCCGTCAAGATCGGTCAGGCCGCGACGGATCTCCGGGCCGAGGCGAACTTCGCCGATATCGCGGACCAGAATAGGGGTGCCGGCACCATCGCTGCCGACGGCAATCGACTCAATATCCGCCATCCCCTTGATGTAGCCGCGGCCGCGGATCATGTATTCGATGCCGGAGAATTCGATTACCCGCCCCTCGACATCCTGATTGTTTTTGCGGACAGCCTCCATCACCTTGGAAATAGGGATATTGTAGGCGAGCAGCTTGTTCTGATCGATGGTTATCTGGTACTGCTTGACGAAGCCGCCGATGGAGGCCACCTGCGCCACCCCCTGCACGCTCTCCAGGGCGAACTTGATGTTCCAATCCTGCAGGGAACGCAGTTCGGCGGGATTGCGCTGGCCGGTCTCGTCGACCAGGGCGTAGGAAAAACCCCAGCCGACACTGGTGGCATCCGGCCCGAGCACCGGATTGACGTCGGCCGGCAGCTTGCTGCGCACCGCCTGGAGATATTCAAGAATGCGGCTCCGTGCCCAGTAGATGTCGGTCCCCTCTTCAAAAATCACATAGATGAAGGAGCTACCCTGGAAGGAAAAGCCTCGGACCACCTGGACCTTGGGAGCGGCAAGGAGGGTCGAGGTGATCGGGTAAGTGATCTGATCTTCGACCAGATCGGGGGCCCGGCCCATCCACTCGGTGTAGATGATGACCTGGGTTTCGCTCAGGTCGGGGATGGCGTCAAGCGGAGTGCGCAGGAGCGCCCAGCCGCCCCAAACCGTGAGGAAGAAAACCACGAGGAAGATGAGGAAACGGTTGCGGGCGCTAAACTCAATAATTTTTCCAATCATCACTGCACCACACCCTTGAGACGCGCCTCGGAATCGATGAGAAAATTGGCCTGGGAGGCCACCTTCTCACCCGGTGCAAGGCCGGCGGTGATCTCAATCAGGCCCTCCGCCTGAATTCCGGTGGTCACGTCGCGTGGCTCAAAAACGCCGTCGCCCTTATCAAGATAGACCATCCGTCTGGTTCCGGTATTGATCACCGCCGCCTCCGGTAGAGCAAGCCTTTTGCCGAGGTCGATGAAAATTTCGACTTCGGTGAACATCTGCGGCTTCAAGTCACCCCGGGGATTGAGAATGGTAAACCGCGCCTTCACCGTCCGGGTATCGCCGGACAAAAGCGGGTAGAGATAGTCGATGGTCGATGCAATTTTTTTACCGGAAAAATTACTGAGGCTGATCGTCGCCTTTTGGCCGATCTTGACGAAGGGCAGATCGTTCTCGTAAATATCGGCAACCACCCACAGGGTTGAGAGATCGACGATATCGAGGAGTTTTTCACCGGGCATCACCCGCATGCCTTGAATCGCCGCCTTCTGGACCACATAGCCGCTGGCCGGGCTGTAGATGGTCAGGGTCCGCACCGGGGTGCCGGTCTTTTCGATCTTATCGATCTGGGCGTCGGAGATATCCCAAAGTTTGAGGCGCTGTCTGGCGGCCTTGACCATCGCCCGGGCATCGCGGGCCAACAGGTCGGGAAAATCCGCCTCTTTGCTGTAGTACAGTTTGCGGTCGCCGCTGCCGACAGGTTTCTTGCCGGTCCATTCGAGCACATTGAGAAATTCCTGTTGGGTGGCGTACAATTCAGGACTGTAGATCTCGGCGACCGGCGCGCCTTTCTTGACATAATCGCCGGTGTAATTGACATGGAGCTTTTCTATCCAGCCCTCGATCTTGGTATTGATGGTGGCAAGGCCGCGCTCGTCGTACTCGATCCGGCCGATGGTGCGGATGGTCCGGTGCAGCGGGGTAACCGCCGCGACCACTGACTTCACACCGATGAGTTTCTGCTTGTCAGGGGTGATTTCAATGGTCGCCGCATCCTCGCCGAACTCGTCGACCGCGGATGCGGCG
>JBBQVT010000094.1:0-16047 GCA_038211245.1 Desulfobulbales bacterium
TCTCGGCCGGTCTAAAGATCCACCACCTGGACATCAGTGTATGTGGCGGGGGTTTTTTCAACTGCAATGCATGTGTGCAGGTTTTTTGCTCAGTGACGAATGAATTTGCTACGTACAAATAATTTATGGGTAAAGGGCAGCACTAGGAAGGCGGCAGTATCGGCGGCTTCACGGGTGGTCACGGAACTATCTTGAACTCACTCCTGCGCGCGGTTGAATAACTGCAGCTTGATAAGAACAACATTGTCATGAACAATAGAATCTATGGGATGACCGGAGGCCAGTTTTCTCCTCTGTCGGGTCCCAGGAAAAAAGTGACCACCGCACCGTATCTCACCATTGACAGTGAGTTTGATATTGTTTCCCTGGCCACCGCCGCCGGAGAGACCTTTGTCGCCAGATCAACGGCCTATCATGTCAGGGATACGACTGCGATTCTCAAAAAAGCCCTCCAGCAGAAGGGATTTTCGGTGGTTGAGATACTCTCCCAGTGCCCGACCCATTATGCAGGAAGAACAAGGAAGGGGATGCGGTTGCGATGCTCGAGCTGCATAAGACCGATACCGCAAACCTCGGCTCAAAGGCGCTTGAAGAAAATCCGGGACTCGTCGCCCGGGACATCTTTGTCGACAGGGAAAAACCTGAGTATTGTGAGTATTGCAGAAACAGTCTTGATTAGCTTGGTTCCTTGCCGATTATTGGTATCGTCAGAAAAGCACGACTGCATTTTCCCATCCTAACAGCAGACAGATCCCTGTCTCTTATGGTTCCAGTCTTTCCGATTCGCCAATTTTCCAGACCAACATAGCGCCGACGATATAATTGTTATGGGTACTGACGAGCGGACTGTCTTCATAAACCGCCCCGTCTATATTTACCCAACGGCCATAGCAACTCGCCGAGAAACTGGGGGTCAACTCCTTGGTGATGCTGCCCGACAACTGCAGACCACCATAACCGCCTTCAGCTTCATAATATCGACGATTGGGGGTGACATCGACAAGGGGAACCTCATAAAAATACTGGTGCATCGCAGCGCCGGCAAACCTTACGCCGGTGCTTAAATGAAAGCGAATATCTTGCTCCTTGATTATCCTTGAATCCCTATAGATCAATGACACGTCGGACACATAACCTTCATAGCCGACATCAAGACCACCATCAAAGTCAAAAGACAGGGCCGCCCGCAGGGTGGCCTGGAAGAAGAAGGAATCCCGCTCGCCATAATCGAAGAAATAGTAATTCAGGGCTGGACCTACTTCCCCTATGGCATTGAGATCCTCCATACCTGCTCTGGCTTTATCATCACTTACCGGGGTATTGCCAGCCAGGGATATATCCGTCTCAAACTGTTTGTAGCGAAAAAATATGCCGCGAATCCCCTCACGATCAGCCTTAACTATTTCCCCCCGGTAGACAAAATAGGGTGTAGGAAAGGCATAGGTTTGATATTCATTTGAGCCGGTATAATGCGGAAAATGGGCGCTTAGACCGACAATTCCATACTCATAAAGGGGAAGTTTTTCTCCCTGCGTAACAGCTGATTCGCCGACACACTCCCCGGTCCACCATGTACATACCGTTAAAAGTCCAACGAGAAAACATCCTGATCTTCTGTTCACTTGCCACCTCGCAGAATATGATGCGGACTACAGGAAAAAACATAGGTGCATGGGCTCGCCCCTTGCCCTGACCGGCATCGGTCCCTACCTGCGGTACGTTGCCACGGCGCTATTGTTTGCCCTGTCTTGGCCGACCGGTGCATACACACGTCTGGACTGCCAATACCTCTCCTGCCAATAGGAGTCATCAAGACTAGAGAGTGTCACCCCTTTCGAAACGGATGCGTGTATAAATTGATCATCGGCAAGATAAATTCCTACATGTTTCTTCGATCTCCCGGTGTTGAAAAAGACCAGGTCTCCGCTTTTCAATGAAGCCCTCGCAATTTCCCGGCCGCTTTCGGCCTGTTCTCCGGCTGTCCTCGGCAATGTAAGCCTGAACACGTCCCGGTAGGCAAGGGCCGTAAAACCGGAACAGTCGATACCGGTAGCCGACATCCCACCATCTACATAGGGGGTACCCCGCCATTGTTCATAATGACGTTTAAGAAGAAGCACGTTTTCTTTGCCGGCAATCAGTTTTTCGGCGACGGAGGCACGCTTTTGCTGGGGCATGTACAAGACCTGAACCTTTGATGCACATCCCGGCAGAAAAATAAATACAACAGCGATCACAAATAGTTGAGACAATCCAAATGACCTAGATAGCCGCCATCTACTTTTTTCAGCGAACGCTTTTTTGGTACCGATATCCATTGGCCCCCTCTCTCTTTCTGCTTCAACCTATAAATAGTTGCGATCTGTGCGTACAACCTCATTGATAATAAAGGAAATATATTTTAAATTCAATGGCTGGGACAACGAAAGTGGCGGAATACACCGGTTCTTTCATTCATTTCCAGTAAAGTTCCCATCAATTGCCATGGAGTAAGGAGCACCGATGAATGCCGTCTTTCTTGATAGTGCAGGCCTTGATGAATTTTCCCTTAAGAGCCTCACCGACGAATGCACTTCCCTGCAGGTGTTTCACACCACAACCCCGGAAGAGGTTACGGAAAGAATCACCGGCGCCGAGCTGCTCATTGTCAACAAGGTGCGGATCACCCGCCGCCACCTGCTATCAAGCCCCTCTATTCGCCTGATCTGCGTAGTGGCCACCGGCACCGATGTCATTGACCTGCAGGCCGCTATGGAACTTGGTGTAATAGTGTGTAATTGCCAGGCATATGGCACCGACTCAGTCGTTCAGCATGTCTTTGCCACGATCCTCGCCCTGTACACCAATCTTCTCTCGTACCATGCTGCGGTTAGAGCAGGGCACTGGCAGAGTGCAGATCAATTTTGTTTTCTCGACTTCCCGATCATCGAACTGAAGGGCAAAACTCTCGGGATCGTTGGCTATGGCACTCTTGGCCGGGCTATCGCCGACATGGGAATAGCTTTCGGCATGAAAATCATAGTCGCCCGTAGGCCTGGCAATCCGCCTGATGATCGGCCATCTCTTAAAGAGATGCTGCCGGATGTCGATATTCTCACCTTGCACTGTCCACTCACCGACCATACCCGCAATCTCATTGACCGCAGGGCCATTGCCCTGATGAAACCCTCGGCTTTTCTTGTCAACGCCGCCCGCGGCGGGATTGTTGATGAGGCCGCCCTGGCCGAGGCCCTCATGGCGGGGAACATTGCCGGAGCCGCCATTGATGTATTGAGCAGCGAACCGCCCCGAGAGAGTAATCCCCTCCTTGATCCGCAACTGCCAAATCTCATTCTTACCCCACATATCGCCTGGGCCAGCAGCGAGGCTCGACAACGGATTCTCGACCAAACGGCGGAAAACATTCGGGCTTTCAAGGCGGGAACACCAGTCCGCATTGTCAGCCGTCCTCTCCAGCCGCGGCGGTAGCGATGCGCCCACCATCATGGGCAAAAAAACATCAACGCTGCCTTTGATTATCCCGTCAAATCAAGATAGAATTCAAAAACAATAGCTTCCCCGGAAATTTAAATTGCACCCTAATTGCCATTTTTTCCAACACTGCTCCTTCATCATTATAATTTTTATTGATACATAACAAAATAATCTCATATTTGAATTATTTGCATATCAATTATTTTTACTCCAATCTCCCGTTTTTATGATACAAAATGTAATTTTTCCCCGGAACAGGATTGCAAATCAGCATCAAAGAAAGTATGTTCCCATCAATTTTATTTACATTTCTCCTTTTTATCTTTGCTTGCAGATAGTCGGCTGAAAAAAATTCAGAAATATTCTAACCACCAAGAGGAATGACATATGTATAAAATTTCGTATGAAAAAGATGAGATAGTGCTCCGTTTTGAGAAGGATCTGGTCGACCAGGACATGTTATCGCGGTTTCTCGGACATATTAACTTCCAGTCGATACTGAAGAAGAGCAAGGCATCGGATGCAACCAAGAAACTACGGGAAAAAAATCGTTTGAGCAATTTTCCCTCAGGGTTTGCTCTGCTTCGGGATCCAGCCTTGAACAAAGGGACCGCCTTCACTGTTGACGAGAGGGAAGCTCTCGGATTGACCGGTCTCCTGCCACCACGGGTCCACACCATTGACGAGCAGGTTGAGCGGGTACTGTGGAATCTCCGCAAAAAGCCCACCAACATGCAGCGTTATATTTTCCTTACCGGTCTCCAGGATCGCAATAAAACTCTTTTTTATCGGGTTCTTGTCGATAATATCGAAGAATTAATGCCCATTGTCTATACGCCTACAGTGGGCCAGGCTTGTCTCGAATATGGTGCTATCTTTAGACGGCCGCGAGGTATTTTTATCACTGCCGGCGACAAAGGCCGGATGGCCGAAATTCTCGGTAACTGGCATCGCAAGGATATCCGGATAATTGTTGTGACCGATGGCGAACGAATTCTTGGACTTGGCGACCTGGGCGCCGATGGCATGGGAATTCCTGTCGGCAAACTGGCGCTTTACAGCGCTTGTGGCGGAATCCACCCGTCGCTCACCCTGCCTGTCACCATCGATGTGGGGACAAACAATGAAACCCTTCTGAACGATCCTTTGTATATAGGCAATAAACATCCGCGCATCCGTGGCGAAGAATACGATGAACTGCTAGAGGAGTTCATTCTTGCAGTGCAACAGGTCTTTCCCGAGACGATGATTCAGTTCGAAGATTTTGCCAACGCCAACGCCTTCAAATTATTGCATAAATACCGAGACCAGGTGTGTTGTTTCAACGATGATATTCAAGGCACCGCCTCCGTCACTGTTTCCGGTCTGTTTTCAACCCTGCGTATTACCGGCAGCAGCCTGAAGGATCAGAGATTCCTCTTCATGGGGGCCGGAGAGGCCGGCATCGGCACCGGCGATCTTTTAGTATCAGCCCTGATGGAGGAAGGCCTGTCGCACGCAGAAGCCAGAACCCATTGCTGGTTTTTTGATTCCAAAGGGCTGGTGGTGGAGGCCCGTACCGATCTCAAGGGGCATAAACTCGATTACGCCCATGACCATGAATGCATCACCGATTTCCTCACAGCCGTTGAATCCCTTAAACCGACAGCGATCATCGGAGTCTCGGCCCAGGCCGGACGGTTTACCAAGGACGTACTTGAGGCGATGGCGCGGATTAATGAACGGCCCGTCGTTTTCTCCTTGTCCAACCCCACCTCCAAGGCTGAATGCACAGCTGAAGAGGCATATATCCACACCTCCGGTCGGGCCATTTTCGCCAGCGGCAGTCCCTTCGGACAGGTGGTCGTCAATGGACAGCGATTTACTCCGGGCCAAGGAAATAATGTCTACATCTTCCCCGGCGTCGGCATGGGGGTCATGGCCAGCGGGGCCGCGCATGTCACCGATGAGATGTTCCTCGTGGCGGCCCGTACTCTTGCCATGGAGGTGTCCGAGACGGACCTGCGCATTGGCCGGGTCTACCCGCCGCTTCCCAGGATCAGGGACGTGTCGTTGGCTGTTGCCGTTGCTGTCGCTGATATCGCCTATGCCGGAGGCCTTGCCTCCAGGCCACGCCCAGTTGATCTCCCGGGCTTTATAGAGAGTCTGATGTACGAGCCTGAGTATCAGCCATACGTGTAATCGTCATTTTCCCCCTAAGTAAAGCGGCAAGTTGCGCTTTCCCCGGGGGATTTGCCGATTCATCCGGCACATACCTACCTTCCAGCCATTCCCCTATTTTTAAGTTCTTTCCAGAACCAGGAGACCAAGAGAGGCAACGGCTATTTACGGCCTTGCTCCGGGATGTGCGCGCCACGGTCGACATACCGGCAATCTTGCGAAGGCATGGCTGGCTATGATTTATCGCTTCCCACCCGTGCTGCTCTTTCGGGATTTGCTCCGCTTGAATGTGGCCGATGCAGCATTGTTTGAGCCTCTCTGATGTCTCCTGCCATCGGCAGTCCCTTGCGCTTTTTCTCCATCCTGTTCCTCGCCACCCTTTCGCGGTTTGCGGTGGACACTTTTCCCATCACCAGTGGGTTTCTGACAATCGACTTGGGTCGGTGCCTGTTCCTGCTTTGGATTCTTGGGCTTCTTTGGCCTCTTCGGACGCGCCTTCATCAGGCGGGTTAACGGCACGCTGTGTTTTGGTAGAAAACCAGCCGCAACCTCGCGCACCAATAGCTTTTGCAGAAGCGTCTCGATTGCCGAGAGCAGGCTGACTTCATCGGCACTGACCAAAGAAATTGCTGCACCTGCCAGGCCGGCACGACCGGTGCGGCCAATACGATGAATATAATCTTCAGCAACTTTCGGCAGATCAAAATTGAGCACTTGTGAGAGCTCGCTGATGTCGATACCACGAGAAGCAATATCCGTGGCAACCAGGACACGGATTGTGTTTGCCTTAAAGTCGGCAAGTGCCCGGGTTCGGACACCCTGGCTTTTGTCGCCATGAATCGCTAGGGCTGAGATACCTTGGTCGGCCAGTTTCTGTACCAACCTGTCGGCATCGATCCTCGTGCGGATGAAAACCAGCACCTGCTGCCAATCATTGTTGTGCAGGAGATGACAAAGCAATTCCGCCTTTTTGCTTTTGTCCACTTCGTAGATCCACTGTTTGACGCTCTTGGCCGCAGAGTTTCGGGGGTCGACCTCTATCTGCAGCGGATTTTGCAGCAACTTGCCGGCAAGTGTACGGATAGAATTCGGAAAAGTCGCAGAAAACACCAGGTTTTGTCGCCTTTTGGGCAGCAAGTTAAGAATTTTGGCAATATCCTCCAGAAACCCCATGTCGAGCATCCGATCCGCCTCATCAAGCACCAACACCTCCACCTGCAAAAACTTCACGGCGTTCTGTTGGTAAAGATCAAGCAAGCGCCCCGGAGTGGCAACCAGGATATCGATCCCGCTGCGCAGTTGCATCATCTGCGGATTGATCTTTACCCCACCATAGACAACACCGGTCGTCAGCGGCAGATATTTGCCGTAAGCGGCAAGAGCCTCGGCAACCTGTACCGCCAACTCGCGGGTTGGAGTCAATACCAAGGCGCGGATATGATTGATTTTTGCCCTAAGGCCGCCGGCAAGACCTTGCAGCAGTGGCAGGGCAAAAGCGGCGGTTTTCCCCGTTCCAGTCTGCGCTGAGGCCATGACATCCCTGCCGGAGAGAATTGCCGGCATCGCCTGCAGCTGCACCGGAGTGGGTGTGACATACCCCAGTTCAAAAAGCGCACGTAGAAGAGATTCAGAAAGGCCGAAAGAAGCGAAGGACATAGGAGTTTATACCAAGATGCGGATTAGGAAAATCTCGAAGGGTTACCGGCTATGGATATTGAGACGAGAAAATTTTATCAAAATATCTTTCCCAGGTTTCTTCTTATCCCCTTCCGCTATACTTAGCAAAGACCTTCTTTTTACTAAACCCATAAGCCAATGCAAATAAAATCTATAAGATATCAATTCTGCAGCAATATCTTCATTTTTCAAGATACTCGTTCTCTGCACCAGCAAAAACAAATAGAGACGAATTGCTGCCCTTGGGTGATTCAACAGAGGCAGAGTAAGCGAGGTGTTCAGCTCATAGCTATAAAGAATATGCCGCCTCTTGCTACCCGTAAAAGAAACGTTTCAAAATTTCTTCTTCTGGTGGTATAACTGCCCCTCTCGCCGAAGCGGTTGCTGCAATGGTTGTGTGGCAATTCTCATCCTCGGTTCTTTCTTCTTTTAGGTCGGCAACGAATATGCTGGGAACAATAGCAAACACTTTAGCAATCATCGCCGGCAGTTTGCTGGGGCTTCTCTTTAGCAGGGGCATCGCCGATAACTATAAAGAAATCATCCTCAGCGGCGTCGGCCTCTCGGTGGTGCTTATAGGTATAAAAAGCGCCCTGGTTTCGGGTGATCTGATGGTGGTTATTTTTTCCGTAGTCATTGGCGCTTTAGTCGGCGAGGCTTTGCAGATCGAGAAGCAATTGCAGATGGTCGGGGCCTTTCTCGAAAGCAAAGTGGCAGCGAAATCCAGCGATAGAAAGTCGTTTGCCAAAGGCTTTGTCACCGCCAGTCTGGTTTTCTGCGTTGGCTCTATGGCGATTGTCGGCTCCCTGGAAAGCGGTTTAACGGGAAACCATCAGACCTTATTTGCCAAATCGGTGCTCGATGGGGTGACCTCCGTCATCTTTGCCTCAACCATGGGTCTGGGGGTAATGTTTTCGAGTATTGCCGTGTTCATTTACCAGGGCATCATCACCGTTACCGCCGGCTTCATGAAAGACTTCCTGGTGCCCGAAACAATAGCACAAATGACCTCGGTCGGTGGCTTGCTCATCATGGCTATCGGTTTCAATATGCTTCAGATTACCACAATACGGGTCGGCAACCTGCTTCCCGCCATCTTCCTGCCCCTGGCCTACTTTGCTCTGCGCCAATGGTTTTTCTAGCCCCGACAAGGTGAATTCACCGCAGTATGCTTCTTTTTCACCCCCTCCTTTCGACTGCTGCTCAGAGCCGGGCCACGCCAAGAAAAATGGCGTGCAAGGCGACAATGACGATGATAAAGGCGGAGCGGGCGGTTTCATAGCTCAATCCAGGAAATTGGTAGTGCAGGTGGCTGTGGGGGCAGCCGGAGATGCAGTCACCGCATAAGGAACAACTCAGTCCCGCCCGACCTGCCTCAATGTTCGGGGCGGCAAGCGCGCCATAGCGGCAGACCCGGGTGCAGATGCCGCATTTGCAGCATCCTGAGCCAATGCGGATGCGCCAAGGATTTATTTTGCCAAAAATATTGGCAAGGAGCCCCATGGGGCAATAGGTGGTGCAATGGGTCATAATTCCGCTCCGCCTCGACCAGGTGAGCATGATAACAACGCCGACTACGCCAAAGACGGCGGCAAGAGCGACTGCCAGGGTAAGGGGCTGACCGCTTCTACCAAGAAGGTACGCCCCGACAAGAACGGCAAGACACATCAGCCATCGTGCAACTTTGGTCCATCCAGGTAAAGTACCGGCCCGTTTCTTACCGGTCGCCGCCCAGTTATCCCAAGCGCCGATATAACAAAGATGGCTGCACCAAGCCGGACCAACGAGTATCAAGGTCACAGTAAAAAGAATGAGCATAAAGAACCCATCGCCACGGTACAATGGCCCGGCAGCAATCAGCGCCGGTACAGGCAGATGCAGCTTACCGGTCATTAGAAACCGTTCAAAACCAAGGAGTCCGAGAAAAAGCTGGAGAAAAAACACCGCCGAAAAAATCGCCCAGACTCTTCGCCGCCACTTTGGCGAATCTTCGGCCCGGAGCATCTTTCCAGTGATCCAGGCAGCGTACCAGCCCAGCAGGATAATAATGATCCAACCGCCGCTCGGAAAAAAACGATCGAGGAGGATAATGTCAAGTGATGTTTTTTGCTTGGCGATGGACAGACCGACTATCGTGAGGAGAAAGGCCAGCCCCTCGACCAGGTTGCCGGGCTGGGATTTCCGGCAAGCCCTGCGGATGTGCATCAGGGCTGCAACCAGACATACGGCAACAACCACCCCAAGTATCGCCGCCAGACGAAACCATGGCAGGCCGAGGGCCATGCGCTGCTGCACGAGGGTCAGGGTGATATCGCCCCACAGCCAACAGCCGAACGCCAAAAGACCGGCCAAGGCCCAACTCTTCCACGGCAGAGGCGCGACCGCCAGAACACATGCCGTCAACCAGAAGATGGCACCGCCGAGGCTGCCTACCCGAAAGGCATGGGCAGCGAGAAAGAGCAGACTTGGAATGGTAAGGATGATCGTGATCATGGGTATGTCGTGTTTGCTGAAGGTTCATCAACTTCAAAGACTATTGTCATCATATAGTCAAAATTGCCATGATGCCATTGACCTGAGTCAAAACAAACAGTTTTTCCCGTACTCGGAGCTCTGGTTATCCAGGGAATCTGATCACAACAGCTCCAGGTTACGGATAATCTCCCTATACTCTTTGATATTTCCGCCCCCTTGGTTATAGTGAAAAAAATGAAACAGGCATTGCAGACAAAACGATCACTTGTGAACCGTAAAGGAGTCGCCCCATGGGACGTAGCCCCATCGATCCACCAGACCCTATCGATCATCTCTCCATCCTTGATGAACACGGCAGCCTCGACACCGGGCTGGAACCAAATATCAGCGACGACATACACCTGCAGATGTTCCGGGCGATGCTCCTCGGCCGCCGCTTTGATGAAAAGATGCTCGATCTGCAACGCCAGGGCCGGATCGGCACCTTTCCGCCGATCAAGGGTCAGGAGGCGGCGCAGATCGGCAGTGTGGTACTTCTGCGCGACAGCGACTGGCTAGTCCCCTCTTTTCGCGAGACAGCGGCGGAGATCATGCGTGGCCGCTCGATGGAGAGCGTTTTGCTCTACTATAACGGTTTTAATGAAGGTACCATTATCCCCAAAGGGCAAAGGGATTTGCCGATGTCGGTACCTGTCGCCTCGCAGATTATCCATGCAGTGGGCCTCGGCTGGGCGGCAAAATACCGGCGAACCGATGAGGTGATCATGGTCTTTTTCGGCGACGGAGCCACCTCGGAAGGCGATTTCCACGAAGCACTCAACTGCGCGGCGGTGTATCAAACGCCGGTGATCTTTGTCTGTCAGAATAATCAGTGGGCAATCTCCATTCCGCTGGCAAAACAGACCCACTCCAAAACCCTGGTCCAGAAGGCTTCCGCCTACGGCATGCCGGGGATCCAGGTGGATGGCAACGATATTCTGGCGGTTTATGCGGGAACCGCCGAGGCGATAGACAGGGCTAGAAAAGATGGTGGCCCGACCTTCATTGAATGCGTGACCTACCGGATCATGATGCACACCACCTCCGATGATCCGAAAAAGTATAGGAGCGAGGCGGAGGTCGAGCATTGGCGACTGAAGGAGCCGCTGATCCGCTACCGCAATTATCTCATAAACAAAAATATCCTCTCAGAACCAGTCATCGCAAAGCTTGAGGAGGAGATAAAAGAAGAAATCCGAACCGCCGTCGACCGAGCGGAAGCACAAATGAAAAACCTCGGTGCCCCCCTTGATATGTTCGATCATCTTTATGCCGAACTGCCGCCCCATTTGCAGCTGCAAAAGGAGAAACTGACCAAGGAATTGGCAAACAGCAAAGGGGAGGCACAGCATGGCTAAGATGACCATGGTCGAGGCGCTCAATCTGGCGCTCCGTCAGGAAATGCAAAAAGACGATACGGTGATCCTCCTCGGCCAAGACATCGGCCCGGACGGCGGGGTGTTCCGGGTAACCGATGGTCTCTTTGCCGAGTTCGGCGGCGAGCGAGTGGTTGATACGCCGCTCGCCGAATCGGCGATCGTCGGCATGTCCATCGGCATGGCCGTGTACGGGCTGCGACCGGTCTGCGAGATGCAGTTCTCGGGGTTTGCCTACCAGGGTTTTCATCAACTGGAAAACCACGCCGCCCGCATGCGCTGGCGCAGCCAGGGCCGCCTCAGGGTACCGATGGTCATGCGCGCCCCTTACGGCGGCGGGGTGCGGGCGTTGGAACACCACTCGGAAAGCCGCGAGGCCTACTGGGCCCACACCCCAGGCCTCAAAGTGGTCATTCCCTCCGGGCCGCGTAACGCCAGGGCCTTACTTATCAGCGCCATCCGCGACCCCGATCCGGTTATTTTCTACGAGGCCAAGGCTCTGTATCGCGCCTTCCGCGAAGAGGTGCCGGAGGAGGAAGAGAGCCTGGCGATCGGCAAGGCAAACATAGTCCGACCCGGCAAAGCCCTGACCATGATCAGCTACGGCGCCATGCTGCGGCCGACCCTTGCGGCGGCGGATGAGTTGCTGCAAAAAGATGGCGTGGAGGCGGAGGTCATCGATCTGCTCACCCTTTCCCCTCTGGATAGCGACCTGCTGGTGGCCTCGGTAAAAAAAACCGGCCGGGCAGTGATCGTCCATGAGGCGCCGCAGAGCTTTGGCACCGGGGCGGAAATCGCCACGCGACTCATCGAAGGCGCTTTCTACTTCCTTGAGGCACCGATAGAAAGGGTTACCGGCTTTGATACCATTATCCCCTATTTCAGCAGGGAAAAAAGCTATCTTCCCGGGGTGCAGCGCATCGTTGCAGCAGCGCACAGGACACTTAACAGCAAATAACGGAGCACCTATGAGCACATCGTTTCGACTGCCGGATCTCGGCGAAGGCGTACATGAAGCGGAAATCCTCGCCATCCCGGTTGCTTCCGGCCAGGCTATTGAAGAGGGGCAGGTTATCCTGGAAATCGAGACCGACAAGGCCGCCGTGGAAATCCCCTCTCCTTTTACCGGAGTCGTGGGCGACATCCTGGTCAAGGTCGGTGACATGGCGATCGTCGGCGATGTGTTGATGACCTTTGAAACGGGTGTCGAAAAAACAACGGCGCCGCAGGTCGACACCCCGCCGCAGGTCGAAAAAATGCCGCCGTCAAAAGAATATGGACAAAGCCCGGTGCCCGCCTCCCCGTCTACTCGACGGCTGGCACGGGAACTCGGCGTCGACCTTCGGGCGGTGACCGCCACCGGTTCAGGCGGCATCGTCACCAAGGACGATATCGAGGCCCATGCCCGGCAAAAAGAGCAGTCCGACCCGCTACCAAAGATTGTGGCTGTGGCCGTCGCGGCAGCGGTTGTTCCTGCCCGTCCACCTGCTGCGCCATCACCGACGGGACTTCCCGATTTCAGCAAATGGGGCCCGGTAAAACGGCGGCCTTTCCGTTCCATCCGTAGGGCAACCGGCACCCAGATGACCGCCTCCTGGGCCCAGATCCCCCATGTTCACTGCCAGGACAATATCGATATCACCGGGCTTGAGGCCTTCCGGCAAAAGCACAAAGCGGAAATAGCCGCTGTCGGCGGCCGCTTGACCATGACAGTCTTTGCCATGAAGGCAGTGGCGACTGCTCTCAAAGCCTATCCGAGCTTTAATGCCAGCCTCGATCTTGCGGCCCAGGAAATCATCGTCAAAAATTATTTCCATATAGGTATTGCCACCGACAGCGAAAACGGTCTTTTTGTGCCGGTGATCCGCGACGTCGATCGCAAGAGCATCAAGGAGCTGGCAATCGAGGTGGACGGGGCCATCACCCGCGTTCGCACCGGCAAATTCAGCCGCGAAGAGCTGCAGGGCGGCACCTTTACCATCACCAACGCTGGAGCCCTCGGCGGCCATCATTTTTCGGCAATCATCAATTACCCGGAGGTGGCCATCCTAGGCCTCGGCCAAGGACGCATGCAACCGGTGGTTATCACGGGTACCGACGGCAAACATCAGATCGTCCCCCGGCTGATCATGCCCATTGTCCTCTGCTTTGACCACCGGGTGGTCGACGGCGCCGACGCCATCCGCTTCCTGCATCTGGTGATAAACGCACTGGAAGACCCGGATGAACTGCTTATCACCATGATTTAAGTGTTCAGCATAAGGAGGCAATCATGGTAATGGGCGATATGGAGATGAATACCGACCTGCTTATAATAGGCGGCGGTCCCGGCGGCTACGGCGCCGCCTTCCGGGCTGCCGATCTGGGACTTGACGTTATCCTGGTCGACCACAGGCCGCGCCTCGGCGGCCTCTGCCTGCACGCCGGTTGCATTCCCTCGAAAACCCTCCTGCATCTCACCCAGCTCCTCGACTCTACCCGCCGGGCAGAGCGGATGGGATTGCGTTTTGCCGAGCCGAAGATCGACCTTGTTGCTATGCGGTATTGGCTGCGGCAAGTCATCAGCAGCATGGCAGGCAAGCTCATGAGCCTTGCCAAACGCCGTGGGGTCTTGGTGATCCAAGGCCGGGCGCACTTTTCCGGCGCAGGGACAGTTCGCCTGGAAGGGGCGGAGATTAGCGGCATAAAATTCAAGCAGGCAATCATCGCCACCGGCTCCAGTCCGCGCCCCCTGCCGGGCCTTGTCTTTTCTCCCGACAGCAGAATCATGGATTCGACCGCGGCATTGGCGCTCACCGAAATCTCCAAAACCCTCTTGGTGGTTGGCGGCGGCTATATTGGTCTGGAAATCGGTTCGATTTATGCCGCCCTCGGCAGCCGGGTGGCCCTTATGGAAATGAAGAACCGCCTGCTGGCCAAGGCCGATGCCGATCTGGTCGGCCCGCTGCAAACGCGCCTTGTCGAACACTTTGCCGCCCTCCACCTCGGCGCACGCGCCGAAGGCTTTACGGAAACCGCGGCGGGCGTTGTTGTCCGTTACACTCAAAATGGCAAAACCGCCGAAATGGAAGCCGACCGGGTGCTCCTTGCCATTGGCCGAATCCCCAACTGCGACGACCTGGGCCTGGAACATACCGGGGTGACTCTGGACAGCCAAGGGTTTATCAAAATTGACGAACAGCAGCGGACCAGCGATGCGCGGATCTTTGCCGTAGGCGATGTGGCGGGCGGGATCATGCTTGCGCATAAGGCCACCAGACAAGGTCGGGTGGCGGCAGAAGTGATAAGCGGCAGGAAAATCGGCTTTGATGTTCGAGCCATCCCAGCTGTCGTCTATACCGAGCCGCAGATCGCCTGGTGCGGATTGACGGAAGTAGCGGCCCGGCGAGAGGGTATTGCGCATGCGGTGCAACGCTTCCCCTGGCAAGATTCCGGGCGGACCCAAGCCCTAGGCAGCTTCACTAAACTCATCACTAACCCCGCTGACGGCCGCATCCTCGGTATTGGCATGGTCGGTGGCAACACCGAAGGCTTTATCGGCGAAGCAGCTCTGGCGATCGAGATGGGCGCCTTGGCCGAGGATCTGGCCTTGGTTCTCCATCCCTTCCCGACCCTTGCCGAAACCGAAGACGAGGCGGAGGGTTCTAACGACAACGCAGGCCATATACTGCCTAAAGGCGATGCATAGCAAAAGTTGCTCTCTTCTGAAAATTTTTACTCTTAACTTCACTGTAAGTATTTGCATTCCCAGCAACTCGATAATACAATAGATAATGGAATAGATTTTCCACAGGCGGCAAAGCGCCAAAAGAAAGATCGAAAAACCTCTTTCTTTGCCGGCCCTTGCATCCCCTGCGGGTATTTGCACTGTTCCGGTTGACCATTTTTACCGGAACTCCTTTTATCGGAGGCTCTCTATGCGAATAGTGATTGTCGGCAGCGGCGCCATTGGCAGACTTTTTGGCTCCTTTTTAATCCGGGGCGGTAACGAAATCACCCTGATCGATATCGATCATGGTATATTGGGTGCACTGCGGGAAAAGGGTATCGGTCTCCTTGAAGGAGACGGGGAACATCCCGATAACGCAGAAATATTTCCTGTGCAGGCACTCCATTCGGCGACATCTATCAGCGAGGCCGATCTTGTCCTCCTCCTTGTCAAATCCCAGGCCACCAAGGATGCAGTGCAAGATGTCGCCCATCTGATCACCGACAACTGTCCTCTGCTGTGCATCCAGACCGGACTCGGCAATCTGGAAGTCGCCCAAGAAATTGTACCGAAAAAAAACATTCTCCTCGGGATCACCTATATGTCGGGAATGGCCTTAAGCGATGCCCGGGTGCGCAAGGGTTCCCACGCCACAACCTTCATCGGCGAACTGGACGGATCCTTCTCACAGCGACTGGAGATTATCAAACAGCTCTTTTGCCGTAGCGGTCTGGAAACCCAGATGGTGAAAAGAATCATCAGCCGATTGTGGTCCAAGGTGATAATCTATGCGGCAATCAACCCGGTTTCGGCGATTCTCCAGGTACCTAACGGCTCGCTGGTTTCCAGAACGGAATCGATAACCCTGATGAAGCGGCTTCTCGACGAAGGACTTACGGTAGCCAAGGCCCAGGGGGTTGTACTCATTCATCCCGATCTGTATGAAGTGCTCTTCGACTCCTGTGAAAAAAGCGCCAATAACCTTTCTTCCATGTTGCAGGATATCCTCAATGAGGTGGCCACCGAGATCGATGCCCAGAACGGGGCAATCTGTCGCTATGCCGAGGAGCACGGCGTCAGCGTTCCCACCCACCGCACCATGGTGGAGCTCATCAAATTACTGGAATGCTGGAAACC
>JBBQVT010000095.1:0-16021 GCA_038211245.1 Desulfobulbales bacterium
ATACAACAAATGTCTTGCGTTTCGCTGCAAGGAGAAGCACTATTACTGCATAATTTTTTATTGTAGTCAATTCTAAGGTGAAAATACAACTTTTCTTGCCACATTATGCCACAATCACGCAACTCGGTCAGTGATCAGGAACTGAAACAGGTTATTGCAGATTTTCTCGACCAGGGGCATGTCGAAAATATAGTCGCGATGTTCCGCCGTGAGCCGAGATACTACACCTGGACCGGCGACATTCTTCGAGATCAGCGTTTCAGTGTGCGCCTCGGCATTTCCGTTCTTTTTGAAGAGCTTCTGCTCATTCAGCCGGACAAGCTTGATCTTGCCATCCCTTCCCTCCTCGAATTACTGGCTGCCGACGAACCTCTGTTGCGCGGCGAGGCCATCTCCCTCCTGGGTATTATCGGTAACGAAACGGCCATGGAGCTTGTCCGTCAACGGCAAGACGACCCCGACTCCCAGGTGCGGGAGATGGTTCAGTTGGTTCTAGAGGAACAGGTATGACAAAAAAGGATTTTGCAAATCGCTCGCTGCCTCTTCGTATGCCCTGGTGGGCAAGCATCCTGCTGGCGATAGCATTCTATTGCGCCTTGAAATATGGCATTCCACGCCTGTATCTAACCCATCCCGCCCTGGAGCAACTGGCGCAAGCCGCACCAAACTTTGCCCCAATCCTCGCAATTCCATGGCTCCTGTTGGCCGCCAAACAGTTGTATGATACGGATGCACCTGAAGATAAGGCTGACGAAGCCGAAGATAAACACCAAAAACCCCCGGTGGAATAAACTTAGGCGGTAGTAGACTCGAAAGGGGGACGCAACCGAAAGGGGGACATCCGAAAGGGGGACACCTTACTGATTGTTTTCCAACAATTGATAAGATGTCCCCCTGTTGTACACGGGTATAAGTGGCGGCAGATCCAGGAACATTCCCGCCAAGTCGGGCCACCCACCGACCTGGATCTCGAACGCCTGGAGGAACTGGGGCAGACGCTTTCAGCTGGGGTCGATTTCGGAATTTTTTAGGTGGCCGCTACCGAGGTGCCGGCACAGGATGGTTGCTATCCGGGATATTCAGGTGGCGGACTGTTCGATCATCAGGTGGAACAGCGCCTGGATGTATTTGCCGGAAACCACGTCTGTCAGGGCAAAGCCGGGAATGTCCTCCGGCACGATGGAGGCGGAGACTGCCGGCCAGATATCGCCGGACAGCTTGTCCAGGGCCGGCAGGAGGATCGTGTCCCAAAGCTCGTTGCTGCTTGCGCTATTCAGCCCGTATGTGCGGCACTGCAGGGGGCGGAAGGCGAAGAGCAGGCAGTGGCTATTGTCGACCAAGGGGCATACGGTATCGGCGGCCAGCAGACAGAACTCACCGTCACCGATGTTTTTTATCACCGCCCGTTCCAGTCGTGCCGCTGTCACAGCCCTGTCGATGACCTCCAGGCGTTGCTGGCTGGAGAGCTGGTTGTTGATACGCTGGGTCAGGTAAACAGCCTCGATCAGGGTAAGATGGATGGGAGTGGTGCAGCAGCGGGCATGGTCACTGCCGCAGCATTCCCACTCCGGCTGTTCGGCCTGGAATCGGTTGTCGATGTTCTGGACCAGGTTTTCGTAGTCATTAAAAAAAGGCTGCAGATCAACCGCATGGCGGAACTCCAGTGACGGCTCGCGGATGGTCAGTTTCGGGGAATTCCGCCCGTATTTGCGGATGGTCCACCATTGGTTGAAATTCGCAGGTTTTGCGCGCAGCTTGCGCAACTTGAGCCAGGCCTGACGGTGGCCGAGGCCGCGTCGCAGCAGGTAGCCGTTGAGCACGGTACCGGTACGGCCGATACCGTGTCGGCAATGAATGAGCACCTTCTTGCCCAGATAAATGGCCTCGTCCAGCCAGGCCAGGGACTTCTCCAGCTCGGCCAGTTCCGGGGCCTCCTCGTCGGCAAGAGGCATGTGGTACACCTCGAAACCGGCCTTGCTTTCGATATCCTGCAGGTCGCAGAATTCACCGCACAAGTTGAGGATACAGGTAATCCCAGCATCATGCAGGGCGTCCAGCTGGGCGTAACTCATCGGAGCTGCCCCCACAGCCAAGTGGTCGGTGACCCAGATCGGTTCGTAGTGTTTAATGCTCATCTTCAGGGCGGGAGTCGACAAGGTTGAGAAATTCACCGGCCTGGATCAATGCATCGTCCTCACTGACCAGGCGAGTGTCCAGCATACGTGTTTTGGCCAGCAGCAGACCGATCTTCTCCAGGTTGGCTCTGGTGGACAACAGATCCTGCCGCCAGCTTGTGGCGTCAAGCATATCACTTCTGATGGTGGTGGTAAAGCCCCAGCTTGACAGCACCCGGTTGATGAACAGCAGGCGCAACATGCGGCCCTCCAAGGCCGTGCCCCCACCCTTGAATCGGAACTGGATATAGTTAGCGCCCGGAATATCGCCGCAGATGGAGTCGAGGATGGAAAAATGATAACCGAAACGGATGTTCATATGCAGGTAATCTCGGGAGATTACGGCGTAGCTTGCCAGGAGTCTGCTGTCTTTAGCAAAAATTCCACCGCTCATCCGGTCAAATTCTTGCCAATCGACATGCAGGAGGGCGTCGTCCCAGGCAATGCGCGCGTCCGACATACCCTTCCAGCAGGCGCTCATGGGGAGGCAAGTGACATGTGCCGGGTCGAGATCCCCATGTTTCGGTATGTGCCGGCGCAGCCCTCCACCGAGATCAAGCACATACATGACCAGGGGCAGGCCCGTCTGCAGTCGCCTCGATCTCCCCATGCCCCGGCCGCCCCGCTGTACCAGAGAAAACATCTCGCTGACCCCTTTCTCGTGGCAGTAGCGGATGAAATCATGCAGGGACCGGCAGTTTGTCGGACAAAACCCACTGGCAGACGGATCAGTCAGGTGCAGGTGCACGGATAACCCAGCCAGTGTTTCAAAGGATTGCCGCATGACCGCCACCCTGTCCCGCGCCTTGGCGACTCTGGCCAGAACCGACGGCAAGCAGCCGACAGAGACGGTGCCTGCCCCGGCATCCACCGTTACCAGCTCCCCTGTTGGAAGACGTTCAAGACCGCTCCCCACCAGGACCGGGATCCCCCGCTCGCGGGCTACCGAGGCAAGGTGACTGGCCCTGCTGCCGGTTGTCGCCAGAACCGCGGCGGTCCGGTCGAGAAACAGGGAAAGGGACGGCCGCAAGGTTGAGGTAACCAGAACCGACCCCTGGGGGATGAGGGGGAAATCATGGCCATGTTCGGCCCTGAACACCGGACCGCAGGCCGCCCCTGAGGAGGCACAGACGAGTCCTGCCAGCAGTTGGGCGGAGGTCTCCTCCGACCCTGGCAGCGTAGGTTCCGGTTCTTTTTCCTGGCACAGTGGCCGGCATTGCAGGATGACTGGTTGCTGCCGTATGTCCAGGGCCCACTCGATATCCCTGGGCGAGCCGAAATGCTCTTCCAGTGTCATACAATACTTGCCAAGCTGTTCCAGGCTGGCGGCTGCTATGCGTCCGCCGCTCCGGCAACCGACCAGCAGGTTAGGTTGTACCTGTCTGCTCAGGTAGTAACGGTCCGGGGTTTGTATGCCCTCTACCAGTTCGCAGGCAAGCCCGGCGACGGCATATACGCCGATGGCCTCACCTCCGACAGCCGGGCAAGCGGGGTCGCGGGTATAGGCGACTCCGGCTACGCCATGGTTGATCATCGGCACTATCAGTACCGCCATGGCGGTGTCTGCGTCGGAGAGTCCGTGGGTGATGCGGTAGCTCACTGCTCGTGGGCAATATTTTCCGGCCAGGACCCGTTTGTAGGCGGAGAGCAACCCTTCCGGCAGAACATTGAGTTCGCTGGCGTATTGGCCGGCAAAAGAGATATGGCCATCCTCGGCCAGGGCACTGGAGCGGACAGCGAAAAGCCCTTCCCCGGGCATGATGGCTGACACCAGCCTGAGAAACTCGTGCTCCAGCTCTTCCGGTATCAGTCCGGCCAGGATGCGTTCCTGCATTTCCCCGGTAACACGGATAATCGCCTCCTGGTTGGCCAGGCTGATTTCCCGAAAACGGCTTTCTATCACCTGGTCGAGACCATTGGCCTTGAGAAACAGGTGGAAGGCGCTGGCGGTGATAACCACGCCTGCCGGGATGGGAACACCTGCCATCCCGGCGGCAGCCAGGTGGGCGGCCTTGCCCCCGGCAAGCTGTGGCATGGCGGCCACCTGGTCAAGAGCCAGAACCAGGGGATGAGAGGTGTCATAGGTGGGAGGCGGACAGCTCCGGCTGAGTGCACGGCAGACATCCTGCAGGCTGGAGGGCAGATCCCGATTGGCAGACGGGTTCATGCGTACCAGGGCGTGGACCATGGTGCGCACGTCGTGCTCAAGTTCTTCCAGCAGCCAGCGGATGCGGGCGTTGTCGGCCAGATCTCGGCCATAGAGATGGGTCTCAAGGTCGGCGATGATTTCCAGCGCCCGTTTGTCCGCTTCCAGCAGTTCTTTCAGTGCGTTATACTTGGCGCGCAGATGACTGCCGGGGGCAAAGAGCCGCAAGCTCCAGTGGTGCAACAGTTCACCGAAATGCATGGCTGTCACTCGTGCCTTGGTGCCAGCAGGGTGGCGACTTTAGTCTCCAGTTCGTCCTTGTCGATGGGTTTGACGCAGTATTCGCTGGCCCCGAGTTTCATCGACTCCCTGGCGGTTTCCAGGGTTGGGTATCCGGTGAGCATGATCACCTTCAGTTCGGGTGAAAGTTTTTTGAGTTCTGCCAGCACTTCCATCCCGGTCATCTTTTTTAGCTTGATGTCGAGTATGGCGAGGTCGACCGGGTTGGTCCGGGCATGAGTGATTGCCTCCTCCTCTTCGGTGAAGGTGGTGACCAAGTGACCCAGGCGTTGCAGGATACGCTTGATCAGGATGCCTGCGTCGGATACGTCATCCAGGACAATGATGTTGGCCATGGGAAAAACTCCTTTGTTGTCTCAGGTTGTTGCCGGGAAACAGTGGTCGAGGGGGATGGTAAAAAACGGGTCGAAGATCTTTGTCTGCGCACCTGGTGCGATGCCGTAACCGGTGTCGGCGATGTACAGGGTGACAATCCCCCTGGGACTGTCGAGTTCGGTGGTGACATAGATGACGCCCCCATCGGCGGACATGGCATCCTTGGCGTTGGTGAGTAGGTTCACCCACACCTGTTTGAGCTTTTCCGGGTCGCCGTAGATGGTGGGGAAACGGTCATCGAGCCGGGTCTGGATCTCCACCCGGTCCAAACTGAATGAGTGCTTGACCAGGGTGATGCACTCCATTATCGAATTGTTGAAGCACATCTCGCGCTTTTCCGATGCGTTTTGCCGGGAAAAGCCGAGCAGATCGGCAACTATCTTACGGCAAATCTTCGCCTGTTTCTCAATGATTTTCAAATCTTCTGTTACCTGGCCCTCCCCGGTCTCTTCTTGGAGCAGCTGGGAGTAGCCAAGGATGATGCCCAGGGGGGGTGTTTATTTCATGGGCGACGCCGCCGGCCAGTTTGCCTATGGATTCCATTTTCTGAGCCTGTAAGAGCTGCTGTTCGTATTCCTTGATATTGGTGATGTCGCGGTCCATGCGTAAAAGGCCTGTGATACTGCCGCGTTCGTTCAGTACCGGGATCTGCACCACGTGAAACCATTTGGTGTCGTCAGCTGTTTCCAACTTTTCCTGGCGGTCAACCCGGCTGCCGCTGGTAAGCACCATCCGACCTTCAAGGTTGCGCCGTTCTGCCTCCTCTTCGGGGAACAGGCTGA
Organism: Desulfobulbales bacterium; assembly: GCA_038211245.1. GTDB lineage: Bacteria > Desulfobacterota > Desulfobulbia > Desulfobulbales > Desulfocapsaceae > Desulforhopalus_A. Next base: position 5,778 of record JBBQVT010000095.1, read on the forward strand.
AGTCGCTGCACCCCTGAATCTCGGCAATTTCCCTGCCCACCGATTGGGCAAAGGTTCGGTTGGCGGTCTGATAGACCATGCGCGTGTCGACCATTGATACCCGGTCCGGGTTCATGTCCAGCACCGTGGAGAGCAGGTGCTGCTGCTGGGTCAAGTTGAGTTGGGTGGCATGCAGTTCCAGGATGCGTTCCTGCAGGGTATAGGCCATGAAATCAAAGGTCTCGGTCAAGTTCTGGATCTCATCACCGGCGCAGCTCTGAAAAACCCGGCAATGCACCAGTTCCCAGCAGGCAGTAGAGTTCCCGGCCAGCTGTGCCGGGACGAGATCACCCTTAACGAAGCTATGGCTGATGACGTTGCCGGAGATATCCTGGATAAAAGTATACAGAGCGTCGCCGGTTTCGTTGACAATGAAGCTCAGGCGCAGGTAATCACGGGCAAGGAGCGGATCGACTATCCTGGATGCCATGCTCTCGGCCATGGCGATCCCGCGCTTTTTCCCCTCCTCCATAAGGTACATGGCAGTTCTCCAGGCTGGTATCACATCGTTATACTACTCCATGACGGTCGGAAAACTCAACCAAGCAGTGCATCAATCTAGATTTGGTTCAAAATGTTTGTAACACACAAACAGCTGGGACAAATCTCCATCTGGAGGGAGAATACGCCCAGAAAAACCCCCGGTGGAATAAACTTCGGCGGTAGTAGGCTTGCAAGAAAAATTATCGGGATTCCACCACGCCGGCACCCTGACCAACCAACCTAGCTTTCATTCCCGTGTACCAGGAAAAGCGACCCATGATAATCGAGTAGAGTATTCGGATAACGATATAGAGAAGAAGAAAGGAGGCAAAATAGTGGATGGAGCTGCCAAGGAAGGGAAGGTGCACGGGCAGTTCCAGAGGGGTATCGGCAAAACGCAGGTGCATCCAAGCGAGGATGAAGGGCATCGGCCAGATGGATACGCAAAAGATTGCCGCACCAAGGGAAAAAGAATAGCCAAAGGCATCAAGAGCCTGGCGGTTGATCGCTTTATAGCTCTCCTTATCACCCATTCTCAGGGCCTGCTCGGAGAGGCCGTGGTGCTTGTCCATCTCCTTTTGAAATTTTTTCAAATACTTCCGGTTGGAGTAGGTTACGGCGGTCGCCGAGAGATCGCCACAGATCACACATTGCAGACCGAGAAGAACAGTCCCCAGCAGGTATCCGAAAATCGGCGACGACAGCCACCTGAAGGGGGCGATGAACCAAGGATCGAAAAACATCAAATAAGGGGTGAGTGAATCCATCAATAAAAGCTCCGTCTCAGGAGGCGGAGCTTTTATTACGCTCAACGCCCGCCAGATTTAACCTAACATTTTAATGTTAAAGAATCCTTTTAACACATAATCGATACCGACATACAGTGCCAGCACAATAAAAAGTCGTTTGAGCCAGAGGTCGGAGAAATACTTCGAAGTTCTCGGACCGATAACCGATCCGACGGCAACCCCCACAAGCTCCAGACCAATCAAAGCCCAATCGAATGTCACACCTTTGGAAATAAGGGTGATAATACTGGTAATCATGCTAATGAGCACGGCCAGGGCCGAGGTACCGGCTGCCAGATACATGGGCAGTTCGGCAATACTTGTCAAGAAGGGCACGAGAAGAAAACCACCACCCACCCCGAGAAATGCCGCAAGGGCTGAAATTACCACACCGCCGAGGAGGGGAATCAAGGGATTAAACTTGAACTCTACACCATAAAAGGTGAAACAGATCTGGGTGAACGACATCTTGGTCACCTTCACACCAAGAGCGGCGGTATCTACCACTTCGCCGCTCTTCTGCTTTTTCACCGATTCCTCAAAGGCCTGTGCGGCCGCCTTGGCTTTCTTTTTACTGGCTTGCCCCGCGGAAGAGGTCTCGTAAATCAGATAGCAACCGAGAATCAAAACAAAGAGGCCAAACCATCCTTGATACTGGGAAAAGGAGATTTTGCCGGCGGTCAGAGTGACGGAACCCCATGCGCCGAGCATGGAACCTGCTCCGAGCGCTATGGCCAGCGGCACAACCAACCGGCCCATACGGTAATAGTTGAACGAGGAAATAAGCCCGGACAAACCGACCAGAAACTGGTTGGAACCGCGAATCGAATCGGTGATGGTTTTATTCAGACCCGGCGCGGTTTGTTTAAAACTCTTGGCGTAATCGCCAAGCCCGAAAACCGTCATATGGCCGACACCAGCCATTACCCCGCCGAAGGCACCGACTGTTGAGAAAATCCAGCCAACCCACACCGCCCAGATAAAGGCGACGATCAGATTCACCTGCGGGCCACCGGGGATACCAAGAAAACCGACCGGCTTGGCGGCATCAATCTGCCCTTTGTCGACCCCTTTGGGCGCTGAGGCGATAGCATCCTGTAGTTTATCCGCCCAGGCCGGTTCCAGCCACAAACCAACAGCCAGAATCGCAAACATGGCAAAAAAGAGAATTTTAAAATTTCTTGTCACAGTAGACCTCCATTCAAAAAAGTTAACAGCACATCTCCATTGGCTATCAGAGCACCCCCATGAAAGAGCAAGCTTTATGCCAATGCTATCACCACTTTTATGATAATCAACGGCAACGGCACTTCCACCACCGGCAACGCCGATAATAGTCAAAATTCTTCCTTAAAATTGCCGCCAACTCGTTATATTTAGACGAATATTTACTGAGGACAACGGGCACGGCAAACGTCCTGTTAAGGGGCAAAATGCCTGATGCCTTGACGTTTTCCAGGCAAACCACTCTCCACCGGATGCAACACAACCTGTGCAGTCACCGGGAGAATCGCAGCCATTTCAACCCGCAAAATGTACGTTCAGGCCACGGCAACACTTTTTTTGCACTGCAACGAAAAACGTGCACTTGGTTCTTTCTGGCTTGGGGGGTCGAAATCGTATCAACCTCTTTCCCTTTTGTTGAAAATTCGCTACAATCTGGGATCTTCACTGCCAAGAACCATCCATCCTTCAGCGGATCAAACGATGCTTGATACGATCGACAAAAAAATTCTCACCATACTGCAGCAGGACGGCCGGATAACCAACGCCAGACTGGCCCAAAAGGTCGGCTTGTCGCCTCCCGCCGTCCTCGAACGGGTGCGACGGCTCGAAGGGTCGGGGGTTATTGCCAAATATGTGGCCATCCTTGACCGAGAGCAGACGGGGTTTGGCCTGCAGACCATCGTTATGGTCTGCCTCAGCCACCACCAGATCTCCTCCCTGCAAAACGTCAAGGAACGGCTGACAAGTATGACCGAGGTCCTTGAGTGTCATCAATTGACCGGCGAAGTCGATTTCCTCCTCAAGGTGGCGGTGAAAGACATGAACGCCTATACCAATTTCGTCAACAATAAGCTGTCGGGCATCCCGGGAATCCAAAACGTCAAGACCTCTTTTATCCTGGAAACCTTGAAAAATAACACCGCCCTGAAACTTTTCCCCGATGACTAAGTGTGCCGGTCACCATATAAAACTGGTGCACAGCCAATCGGCTGATGATATTTTTTCCCGTAGAGAGTATATCGGGGAAAATAAAAAAACGCCATTCACCCCAGGAAATCGGAAAAATTAATCAACTACCATGAAAAACCAGGACGAACTTGTTGCCCAACTGGCGGCACTCTTAACCGCCGGCGACAAAGTACTTGCCACCGAGGCCGGAGAAAGCCGGCAGAAAAGTCTGGTGAGCGAAGAGAAATTTCACGATTTCAGAATCTCCGCCATGTCCTTCCTCGGCCGAGTCTTTGGCCAGGACAGCACCTATCACCAAAGTTTTAAATCCGAGGTCACCCAGGCCACTGCAAGTCGAACCCGACGCGGCATCGGCATCCTCACCGCAGCCGAGAAAGACCTGCGCGGCGATTGGCTGGAAACCACCAGCGGGGCGATTACCCGTGACGTCTTGGCAGATATGCTGCAACTCGCCAAGGTGCAGCTGGATTTACATAATCTCCGGGCGGCGACGATTATCGCCGGCGCGGTGCTGGAAAAACACCTGCGCAACCTCTGCCTTGCCAAAGGAATAAAAATTTACAATGAAATCCAAAATAAAGCGGTTGCCAAAAAGGGCTTGCAATTGACCGGCGAGGCCTACAAAAGACAGATTTACGACAGGCAGGAAAATAAAGAGATAATCGCCTGGCTGGAACTCTCCGCCAAAGCCGCTGAAGCCAAGGGCGACGATATCCCGGTGGAACAGGCGAAGGCCATGGTCGGCGGCGTCCTGAGTTTTCTCACCAAAATCAGATATTAGAAAAACCGCCCCGATGCCGCACCCACACCCTCTCCTTCGCCCCGACACCCTCCTTTTTATTTACTACATAGAAGGGGCTATTCCCGCCCATCAGCCGATTGAGGCCGAGCATTTTCTCGGTAACTGGGTCGAAGACGACCTCAGCTTTCTCTTTTTTACCCGGCCAGCACATGACAAGGTCCTACAGATCCTGAGCGATTTTCCCGGCCGCAAACTGCTGGACGAATATGAAATGACCTATGCCCAGTGGCTGGGAGGCAACGTGCAGCCGGTGCGCATCGGTCGCTTCCTTCTCAACCCCACCTGGATCAAGGCCTCGCCCGGAGAAAATGAGGTGGCAATCACCATCGATTCAGGGGTGGTCTTCGGTGACGGCACGCATACAACCACCCAGGCCTGCCTGGAGGCCATCGACATCGCCTGTGCCGGGGGCAAGGTAGAGAGCATGCTTGATCTGGGCTCGGGCACCGGTATCCTCGCCCTGGCCGCGGCAAAGCTCGGCTGCAGGCGGATTGTCGCCGTCGATTTCAACTATCTGGCGACCACAACCGCACGGCAAAACGTCATCGTCAACCGGTTGGATGACCGCATCCTGGTGGTCAACGGCAAAGCGGAAGAACATACCGCCATTGCCACCGACCTGCTGGTTGCCAATATCCATTTTGATGTCATGAAGGATCTGGTGCGTACCGAGGGCTTTCTCCACCAGAAATGGTTCGTCCTCTCCGGTCTTTTGGCCAGCGAGGTCGAGAAAATCCTTGATTTTCTTGCAACCCAGCCAGTTTTGATCCTCAAGCGCTGGAACCAGGATCAGATCTGGCACACGGTTCTGGGCATTACCCAGACGTCCGGCGACCCTCACCGGTAAAGAAGGCCCGCGAATTGCGGCCTCTCGGTAGGGCTGTGATGCACGCTTGAAGAGGTTCCTGGTTCAGGAATAGCTCAGCAGGATCTTTTTCACCACATTGCCGTCGGTGGCGCTGCCGAAATGGTTCATGATCGGCCGCATTGCCTGCATACGGTTGGCAAAGGTTCTGAAATCGAGGTTTCCTTCGATCCAGGCGCGGATCTCCTCTTCGCTTGCCGCCTTCGGCAGATATTCTTCCATGATGGTCAGAAAGGGGCTGCTTTCCCGGCCCTGCGCCGCCAAAAGCTCCCTTTCCGATTTTATCAATTTTTTAACAATGGCGACAACCTGCTCATCGCTCAGCTCCTTTTCCGTCTGGCGACCGAATTCTCCGATGAGAACGCGGATCGCCCAGGTCCGATCGCTGTCCTTGGCCTTCATGGCCACTTTCAATTCACCTTTAAGCCTTTCTTGTAAAGTCATGATGTTCACTCCCAAAAAATCGATTTTCCCATAGGCCGACGGCTTTAGGGACCGTTAAGAAATAGTCCATATTTTTTATCCATTTCTTTACGGTCCCTTATGCCGTTAATGACATTGAATTGCATGATTTAATTTTGAACGACGGCTTACCGTTGTTGAAGGGACAAACGATACCATCTTCCGGCAGAAAAAACAGCAATTTCACTCTTGGCCCGAGGCACCATCCGCTTCCCCGTCACCTGTACCTTTTTTACAAAATGCTCTTGAAAATATAGCAAATAGCCCAGCAATCATGATATCATTGGGACGTTGGTTCCACCTGATGATTGACTCCAATCCGCCCAAACGCTACGAGGACAACCATGACACTTTTGCCGGCAATTGAACTGGAAACACACCCCAAGCCCGACAGTACGGTGCTCTGGTTGCACGGCCTGGGGGCGGACGGCAACGATTTTGCCCCCATCGTCGAGCAACTGCGATTGCCGGCCACGCTGGCCGTGCGTTTTATTTTCCCCCACGCCCCGGCAATGCCGGTGACGGTCAACGGTGGCTTCGTCATGCCTGCCTGGTATGATATTGTCGAAATGCAAATTGACCGCAAGATTGATCAACCGGGACTGCTGACCTCGGCCAAGGCCATCGGCGGCTTTATCGACCGGGAACTTGCCCGGGGTATAGCCGGCAAACGGCTGGTCATCGCCGGATTTTCCCAGGGAGGTGCCGTCGCCTATCACCTGGCGCTCAGCCACCCTACCGCCCTCGGCGGCTTGCTGGCGATGTCTACCTACCTGGCCACTGCCGATATTCTTACCTTCAGTCCGGCAAACAAAGAAATCCCCATCAAAATCCAGCACGGCAGCGACGATCCAATCGTCCCCGAGGCTCTTGGTCGCCAGGCCGCTGCCCGTCTGACCAAAGAAGGCTATCAGGTCAGCTACCAAAGCTACCCGATGGAACATTCCGTCTGCCCGGCACAGATAAACGATATTTCCCAGTGGCTGCAGACTGTCCTGCGCTGAATATTAATAACGGAGTTACCATGGATCCTCTTTCCTTTATCGCGGAACAAAAAATTGCCCGGGCCATGCAGGAGAGAGATTTCAATTCGCCGAAATGGAAGAACAAGCCACTCCCCTTAGACGATGACCGCTTTGTTCCCGATGACCTGAAAATGGCCTACAAAATCCTCAAAAACAGTGGCTATCTGCCGCCGGAAATTGAGGCCCGCAAAGAAGTAAAAAAACTCGAAGATCTCATCGCCTGCACGGAGGATGAACACGAACGGCTGAAGCAGATGAAAAAACTCAATGTTCTCCTCATGAAGATAGATGCCCAACGTTCTTCCCCGGTCAATATTGCCGGACAAAATGACTATTACCAAAAAGTGGTGGAACGGATCACCCTGCACTCCAAGTCAAAGAAATAGTCCGGCCGGGAAAAACCATATGAGGCTCAAATCATATTGAAGAGCTGCTGGCAAACTGCGATTCAGGGGGATCTGGCCCATACCCTGCCGATGTTTGGCGAAGCAGTCCAAAGCGTAAAAAATTTTTAGTAAAGGGACTTTTCCCCCGCAAAGAGATCATAAAAAATCCCGTTTATCGGGAATAAACACAGACAAAATCCGACCGGCAGAGACACACTCTGCCAAATACTCCCGTCGGTGAGGACCGCATGCAATTCTGCAAAGACTGCGGAGGAGGATGATCTCCTCAGGGATACGGTTTTGTCCTTTGAAAAAGGCAAAATTGTTATACGTTCCAAAGAGGGATGGGAACTGTGGTTTCAAAACCTTAAATGAGGTTTTTGAACTGGCGGAAAAAACCCGGGAAGGGGCAAAACAACAGGCGCAGCAGAGCCTGCGATATTTTCACCCTCTGCTCGTTGTCAACCGCGACAGTGCCCGTGGGCGGGTGAACAAACTCAAGCTGAGAAAGATGGTGGCAAAATACCTGGGCATCGACATCCCCGAACTCGGCAATATCCCCGAAGACGGCAAAATCGATGATGCCCTCAAGGCTTACCTGCCCGTTTGTGAACTTTATCCTACCAGTCCGGCGGCCCTGGCTCGCACGGCAATCGCTGAAAAGCTGGGAAAGGTCATCGCCCTGTTTTCGCCAAAAGCCAAAGAGAACTGAGATTCAACCGCGAGTAATTCATATCTCCCGCGAATCAAGAGTTGTCCGCAAGAGAAAGATGCCGACGGGAATATAAGAGGAAAGGGCCAGGGCGGCAAGATGGGGGAAAATAACCCCGGTTTCCGGAGAATAGATGAGCAGGTAGGCCACCAAAAGCGGCATCTTGTCGAGTTGGAAAACGGCAAACAAGCCGAGTACGAATCGGCGCATGAGATCGGGATGACGCTCCGAACAGCCTTTTGAAGCCCGATAAAAAAGGCCGCAGGAGATGGTCACTCCGACGAGGAACAAACAGGTGCCGAAAAGTACCTCGGAAGCAAGCGCCGAGGTATCGGCTGAACGACGCACCACCTCGGAGGGAAACCAATACACCGACGAGGCAAACAGGCTGACAAGGTATCCGCCGACTGCTCCGAACAGGTATTTGAAGTGGACGGAGGATACCTCTTCGATGCCAGCAGGCTTGGGTTTCAGCAGGAAGAGTGGCGGAATCATCCCGGCAAGAACGGCCCCGATTAAAAAATACGGCCAGGCCGGAACCTTTTCGTAAATCGGAAAAAACAGGCGATTGGCATCAACCGGCAAAACAAACAGTACCCCCAGCAAAAAAGAACAGACTGCACCGAATCCGAGGAGAAAGGCGGTCATCAGCTTTGCCAGGCCGGTCAGATAACTGAGGCCGCCGACCAAAGAAGTAAAAACCGCTACGAAAATTCGCACTATCATCAGTCGCTCAACTCCTTAGTCGGGATGGAAAGGTTTGCTTTCTCACCAAAGTCGCGGATCGCAGCCCATGCCGGAACATCAGCAAAAGCACGCACCTATCGCGGGCCTCATTCCGTCTGCCTTTGGTGACGGCAATCAGCTTGTCAACTTCAGCTGGAACCAGGTGTTTTCGATAGTTCATGAGAATTGGCTTTATCTCAACTCAAGACGAAGCTCACGCCCCACAAACGCGGCAGCACGTTGAAGAGTCTCGATTGTGATGTTTCCTTTAGCCTTAAGAATCCGGTCAACCTGTGCGCGGCTCGTGTGCATCTGCTCTGCCATCTGCGTTTTAGTAATGCCTTTTTTGAGCATTTCTTCCGCGATCTGCCATGTGATTACACGCGTCACGGCCTCAATCTTCGCAGATTCATAGATGCCCTCTTCTTTCAGGAAATCATCGAGCGTTGAACCACAGTGTTTGGTTTTTTTGCTTTTCTCACTCATGTCGTTATCTCCTTCATTCGTTTTTCCGCTAACTCAATCTCATCTTGTGGCGTTTTTTGTGTTTTCTTAATGAACCCGTGCAGGATGAAAAGCTGCCCATCGTGTACACAAAACAGCACCCGTGAAATACGATGGCTCGGGAGAGAGCTTCGAACTTCCCATAATCCCCCGCCAAGCGATGAGAGATAAAAGACAACGGGAATTTCGTTCAGATGTTTTCCGACCATAATTATTCCTTTCCAAGGAGGGTATCATAAATAATACGTTTTTGCAAGAAAGTAACGAAGGTGTTTTCTACCACTCATCGTTAAATGGGATTCTTTGTTAAATTCCCTGGGGTAGTACGTCCCTTCACGAAAAATTCGTCTCAGATATTGACGTTCTGTCGTTATCAGCAGGCTCTGAGCCCGCCCCTTGCGGCCACATTGTGGCATGGTTACAGTCTATCACGAATGATCATAAAATCGCCGCATCCACCTGAGTTCAAGGCTTCCCTCCTTAATTGAGAATTGCACATGAATATGCCGATGCACCACAGAACCATCGAATCACTTGTCTTTGACAACCGCTTTACCCGTGGGTTGCCGGCCGACCCGGAAACCGACAATCACCGCCGCCAGGTCCATGGCGCCTGTTATTCACGGGTCATGCCGACCAGGGTATCGGCCCCCCGGCTGGTTGCCTATAGCAGTGAGGTCGCGGGACTCCTCGATCTCACCGATGCAACCTGTAGGTCTGCGGATTTCACTGAAGTATTTGTCGGCAACAAGGTACTTCCCGGGATGGACCCCATGGCCATGTGTTACGGCGGCCATCAGTTCGGCAGCTGGGCCGGGCAATTGGGCGACGGGCGGGCAATCAATCTGGGGGAGGTTGTCAATCAACAGCAGGAGCGCTTCACCCTCCAACTCAAGGGAGCGGGGCCGACCCCCTATTCGCGGCGGGCGGACGGCCTGGCCGTTCTCCGTTCATCAATCCGCGAATTTCTTTGCAGTGAGGCGATGTTTCATCTCGCCATTCCAACTACCCGCGCCTTGAGTGTTATCGCCACCGGGGAGCTGGTTGAACGGGATATGTTTTATGACGGCCACCCAAAAGATGAACCGGGGGCGGTGGTCTGCCGGGTTGCTCCTTCCTTTCTCAGGTTCGGCAATTTCGAGATCCTTGCCGCCCGAAGAGAAACGGCCTTACTGCAAAGGCTGGTCGATTACACCATCCGTACCGATTTTCCAATGCTTGGCCCCCCGTCGCCGGCGACCTATACCAAGTGGTTT
>JBBQVT010000096.1:0-15892 GCA_038211245.1 Desulfobulbales bacterium
CGGAGCGCTAATGGCAAAACGCAAGTGTCCGTCGACCGTCACCGCCGACATCAAAGGTAATCGCCTGCTTATCAGAGTGCGGGGAGAAGTTCCGAAAACGGACACAGAACAAATTTACACCGATGTTCGCTTCTGTGTCGCCGACCTGAAGCCGGGTTTTGCGGTCATCACCGATCTCACTGAAGCGAGAATCGGCCACCTGAGCGCCATCGGCACCTTCAAAAAGATAACCGCCTACCTTGCCGAAAAACAGGTTGGGCCGGTAATTCGCGTCGTCGGTCAAGGCAAGGTCATCTTTCAACAACTCGCCAAACTAACGGATCAGGTAAACGGTTATAAACCGATGTATGCAAAATCCATGGAGGAAGCCGAGGTCATCCTCGCCAATCTCATCGGCGAAAAATCGACCGACTGATCACGGACCGGACTTTTTCCAGGGTTTTTCCCGGCCGTGCAGCAGCCTGCTGATATTTTCGTGGTGCTTGGCCCAGATAAGAAGGGCAATAAGGGTTGCCGCAGCAATGGCGATCTTCGAGGCTCCCAGCAGGTAGAGCCACAAGGGAACCAAGGCCGAGGCAAGAAGTGAACCGACGGAGACAAACCCGGAAAACTTCACCGAGGCGAGGAAAACAACTAAACTTATGGCTATCACCCACGGCGAAAGAAACAAAAAAACCCCCAGGCCGGTTGCCACCCCTTTGCCGCCACGGAACCGCAAATATACCGGAAACATATGGCCGATAACAGCGGAAACGCCGGTCAGGGCAATTATCAACTCCCGATTGGCGGTGTCGGGGAAAAAATTCCCGGCCAGCCACATCGGCAGGAGACCTTTCGAACAGTCGCAGATCAGCGTCAGAAACCCGAGCTTTTTACCGAGAACCCGGTTGACGTTGGTGGCTCCGATATTACAACTACCTTCCTTACGCACATCGATGCCGACCACCTTGCCGATAACCAGGCCAAAGGGAATGGCCCCCACTAGATAACCGACCAGGGGAAAAAGAATGTCCATAGATGTTCCGACCCTCGCTAAATGAACATGTTATTTCGTGACGACTCCTAATTGCACCACCTCGGTGCGAAGGCGGCGCGCAACGCCCTCCATGACACAATAATTCGCCTTATCTGTCAAGATTTTTCAAGCCCTCCGTTCAGGCCCCCTGTCGTCCAGCCTGAGCCTTGCACCACCATCTTCCGACTTCCCAACCCACTCCTCCCATGAACACTGTCGCTAGGGTGCCAAAGATCTGCGCCGGGTGCCGAAAATCACTGCCATTCACTGCCCATAATGCTTACCTTGCTAATCATGGCGGAAATGCAGTCGCTATGGTACATTGTTAAAGTCCAGCGGCCTTAAAGAGCCGTTATATTACCGATACGAGATAACATTATCATGAGTATTCATAAAATTTTTAAATACCCCGAGCCGGTTTTACGGCAAAAAACAGAAACTATTTCCAGCTTTGACGCTCAACTGGCAAAACTAGTGCAAGATATGGCGGAAACCATGTGCGACGCACCGGGAATAGGCCTTGCCGCGCCGCAGATCGGGCAATCAGTTAAGCTTATCGTCGTCGATATCACCAAGGACAAGGAAGACGATCGGCAGTACATGCCCCTCATCAACCCTGAAATAGTCGCCCATGAGGGCACCCAGATCGATGAAGAGGGCTGCCTGAGTGTCCTCGACCTGACTGCGAGCGTCAAACGGCACAAGAAAGTCACCGTGTCCTACCAAGATCTCCAGGGACAGGCGCAGGAATTATCGGCGGAAGACCGCTTCGCCGTAGTCCTGCAACACGAAATCGACCACCTGAACGGCATTCTCTTCATCGACCATCTCAGTCCTTTGAAAAGGGCTCTGTATAAAAAGAAGGTTAAAAAGTGGCAGCTTGAGGAGGAGGACCCTTCATGACCACTGCACCGCTGCGCATTATTTTCATGGGAACACCCGATTTTGCCGCCGCAAACCTCTCGGCCCTCATGGCCGGGCCGGATCAGGTAGTGGCGGTTGTCAGTCAACCGGACCGGGCAAAAGGCCGCGGCAAGAAGGTGAGCCCGCCACCGACCAAAGTGCTCGCCGAAGCGGCCGGCATTCCCGTTCTTCAGCCGGAAAAGATTAAGACCGAGGAGTTTCGCAATGGTCTTCTCAGCTACCAGCCCGACCTGATCGTCGTTGCCGCCTACGGCCGCATCCTGCCGCCAAGCCTCCTCGAACTCGCGCCCATGGGATGCATCAACGTCCATGGTTCTCTCCTCCCGAAATACCGTGGAGCCGCGCCGATTCAATGGGCGATCATCAAGGGCGAAACCGAGGTCGGCGTGACTATTATCCAGATGGATCAGGGCATGGACACCGGAGACATGCTGCTGAAGGCAAAAGTCACCGCCGATCAGGAGGAAACCGCCGGCAGCCTCATGGTAAAACTCGCCATCCTCGGCGGACATACCCTGTTGCAGGCCATTAAAGGTCTGAAGGAGGGTACCATTATCCCGGTACCCCAGGATCATAGCCAGGCAACCATGGCCCCGATGCTGAAAAAAGATGACGGTCGCATCGACTGGAGCAGGAGCGCCAAAGATATAGAATGCCTCATTCGCGGCCTTGACCCCTGGCCATCGGCATTCTGTTTTCTTCTTGAGAACCGCCTGCGACTTTTTTCCCCGGAGGTGGTCTACATGGAGAGCATCGCCCAACCCGGTACCGTACTGCATGCCGACCGGCGAGGGATGCTCATCGCCTGCGGCCGCAACGCCCTACAGATCCATGAACTTCAGCCGGAGGGCAAGAAACGAATGAGCGTTGAATCCTTCTGCTGCGGCCACCCAATTCCCCCCGGTACCGATTTCGGCCGATATAAGGAATAGCCTCTGTGACACCTTTCTCCTCCATGCGCATCGGCTATGCCGATTGTTTTTCCGGGATCAGTGGCGATATGCTTCTCGGCGCCCTCATCCATGCCGGTCTTGATCGCCGGCACCTGGCCGACGAACTCGGCAAGCTGCGCCTTCCCGGCCTGGATATGCAGATTACCGATAAGACCATCCACTCCATCGGCTGCGTCCAGGTAAAAGTAAACAGCAAACGACGCCAGGAACTCCGCACCCTACCGCCTATTTTGGCGCTGCTTCAAGACAGTGACCTGGATGCATCGGTGGTCGACAGGGCAAGCGCGGTGTTCAGGGCTCTGGCCAAGGCCGAGGCCAAGGTCCACAATATTGCCGTGGAACAGGTCCACTTCCATGAGGTGGGCGCCCTCGACACCTTGGTCGACATAGTCGGTTGCGTGTTTGGCCTGCAGCAAATGGGCATCCGTCGGCTCATCTCATCCCCCCTGCCGACCGGCCATGGTTTTGTCGAATGTGCCCATGGTCTTTTGCCGCTGCCGGCTCCTGCCGTCTGTGAGCTGCTGCAAGGCATTCCCACCTATGGTGTCAATCTCCGTCAGGAATTGGTCACGCCGACCGGGGCTGCCCTCATCGCCACTCTGGCCGACACCTTCGGCCCTCTGCCGCCGCTGACTATTACCGCCACCGGCTATGGTTCAGGCTGCCACGTTCTCAGCAATGGCCAACCGAATCTGTTGCGGCTCATCATCGGTGATGCTGTCGATGTCATGGAAAATCAGGCCGTTGAGGTGATCGAGACAAATCTTGACGACTGGAGCCCGGAGGGTTTTCCCCATCTCACTGAACTCCTTTTTGCCCTAGGGGCAGTCGACGTGACCCTGACCCCGGTGCATATGAAAAAAGGGCGGCCGGGCTTCACTCTGCAGGTCATTAGCCCGCCGGCAATGGCCCATCCCCTGAAGCAGACGATTCTTACCCATACTACCGCCATCGGCCTGCGTTTTAGGCGCGAGGAACGGCAAACCCTGCCGCGCCAGATCGTTACCGTCACAACCCGATGGGGGGAGATCAAGGGGAAAAAGGTCCTGACTCCGGCAGGCTGGGTCGTCCATCCGGAATATGAAGAGTGCCGCAAGGTGGCGCTTCGCTATGATGTGTCGCTTTCGGAGGTGTATAACGAAGTGCGTTGCGCCGGAATAGAAGTGCGATGAACCGATTGATTATGGCCTTAGCCACCGGCCTGTATGTCGGCAAGATCGGCAAAGCCCCGGGAACCTGGGGATCTCTCGCCGCTTTTCTGCCGTGGTTGTTGATCAAGGATCTGCCACTGCCGATGTATGGGCTTGTGCTCGGCGCGGTTTTTGTGCTCGGCTTTTTTGTCTCCGGCTCCGCTGAAAAAATCCTCGACAGCCCCGATGCCGGGTGCATTGTCATTGACGAATTCTTGGGAATGTTCGTCACCCTCCTGGCCGCGCCCCCGCAGCCCCTGGCTTGGATCTTTGGCTTTCTGCTGTTTCGCATCTTCGATATAAGTAAACCATTCCCGGTTTCCTGGTTTGACCAAAAGATCCACGGCGGCATAGGGATCATGATGGATGATGTCGTGGCCGGAGTGTATGCCTTCCTCGCCCTCCAACTCCTCTGGTGGGTTGGCGACCTGCTCTTCTAAGCCGTTGTAAAAAATTACATGGCCAAAGGAATGCCCGGAACGGCATAAGGAGCCGTAACAAAATGGGTTGAAATGGCCCATATTTTGTGACGGCTCCTAAAAACAAAAAAGCCCCGGTCGAAAAGGCCAGACGCCTCTTCAGCCAGGGCTCAAAACTCCTGGGATGGGCAGCTATAAGCTGTTTGTTTTGGCCAATACCGCAACCGCTGCCTTATAGGAAATGGCAATTAAAACGACCCAGCCAATCAGTAATATTCCGGTCATATTTTGCTCCTTTTTTAATGCTTCAAGCAGTCTCAGTTTAATACGCCTTTTTATCGGCGAGGTCCTGACTGTCAATCTTCCGTGAATCCATCTGCCGCCATACATAAGCCACATAAGCCAAGACGCCGGGGATGGCGAGAGCCACATAGGTCATCGCCGTTAAGGTGTAATGGCTCGATGACGCGTTATAAATAGTCAGGCTCGACTGCAGATCGACCTTCGACGGATAAAAAGGCGTACCGTTGAAACCGGCAGTGAAAAATACCGCGAGGCCTACCAGCACGGTTCCCAGACCGCCGAACCAGATACCGGTGGTGGCCTTTGCCAGACCGGTGCGCGTCACCCCGAGGATGACCAGAAAGAGACCAACCAGCAAAAAACCAAGGACAACGGGCATGGCCAGCAGGTTATGGAGATATTTGTAGGCGACCATGCTGACCACACCAGCCTTGTCGACTGTAAAACCATCAATCAGCAACAGGCTGACGACGACATAGAGGAGAAACGGCAAGGCAAGAAGAAAACTGGTGAGACAGGATTTCCTAACCCGTACCTCAAATTCCGGCACCCCGTTGAAATCGATATTATTCACCAAATACATAGCTCCCAAAACCCGGGCGTTGAATACCAGGAACAGGCCGAGAGAAAGGTTGAACAAGGAAAATGCAGCCTCCAAACCGCGCAGTGGATTGGTCCAGGTTACCTGATTGAAGGTATTCAAGGTGAAGTTCGAACCGGTGAAGAAGGTCCCCACCGCCGCTCCGATCAGCAGGATGCCGACCGAACCGTTGATAAAGAGAAACAATTCGTAGACCTTCGCTCCCAGCAGGTTGTTCGGCTTTGTGCGATACTCATAACTTACGGCCTGAACGATAAAGGTAAAGAGAATGAGCATCCAAACCCAATAGGCCCCACCGAAACTGGTGGCATAAAATTTTGGAAACGCAGCAAACAAGGCGCCGCCAAAAAGCACCAGGGTGGTAAAGGTCAGTTCCCACTTCCTGCCAAGGGAATTAATTATCAGGGATTTTTCCCGGTCATTCTTTGCCACCTGCCAGAGGAGGGTCTGCCCGCCTTGGACAAAGGTAAGAAAAAGAAAGAGCGATCCTACTACCGAGCAGAGGATCCACCAAATCTGCTGCAGTGTCACAATATCCAATGTCCCGATCATATCACGCGACCTCCGGTCCTATTTTGATCTGCTTGAGCATTATTTTTATTTCTGCCAGCAACAGTATGGCAAACAGCACAAAAAACAGTAAAAAGGTTGCCTGCACATGTCCTGCACCAATATTGGTCGCCGCCATCTTCACCGGCAGCATATCCTGAATTGCCCACGGCTGGCGGCCGACTTCGGCCACCACCCAGCCAAATTCCGAGGCAAGAAAAGCAAGAAAAAATGAGAGCACGCCAAAACGCAACAACCACGGACTCCCCGCGAGTTTGTTGGTGAATGCCGCGCGGAGAAAAAGAGCCAACAGGAGAATGAGAAAGGTCCCCACATAGACCATAAAATGGAAAGAATAGTAGGTTGAGGCAACCGGCGGCACTACCTCTTCCGGCTTGTTCAAATAGCCGAAACCAAGGTACTGCTGATTGACCTTGAAGCGCTGCAGGAATGCGGCCTTAGCCTGCTCGTCACCGGCTTTTCCGGCGGCCTTATAAGCGGCTAGATCAGTAATTGCTGCCTTGCCTTTGGCCATTTTCTCAGAAACCGGCATGATCCCCTCGGCCTTGTTACCGTATACAAGATCCTCTATTCCCGGGACAAAACCATTCAGTTCACGCTTGGCCAGAAGTGACAAGCCCTTGGGAATGGAAATCTCGAAGGCAAAAGGATCTTGGCCATCGCCGATCTTTTTGCCGCTGGCAAGCACACCAAGGGCGACAATGCCCGCACCCTTCGAGCCAGTATATAAACCCTCATAGGCCGCCAGTTTCATCGGTTGGGTATAGGCGTTGACATAAGCCGATTCATCACCTGTAAAGGCAGTGAAGAGACTTGACAAAAGGCCGAAAACCGTTGCAACAATAATCGATTTTTTTGCCATATCAACATGGCGGCCCTTCAGCAGATAATAAGAAGAAACGGCAATAACAAAAAGCGAGCCGACAACAAAACTGGAACTGGTGGTATGGGTAAATTTGGCCACCGCCACCGGAGATAACAACACTTCCCAGATATTCTGCATCTCGAACCTGGCATTGTCCGGATTAAAGGCCATTCCAACGGGATACTGCATCCAGCCATTGGCAATGAGAATCCACAGGGCGGAAAGATTGGAGCCGATGGCCACCATCCAGGTGGAAAAAAGATGAAAACTTTTGGAAGTGCGTTCCCATCCGAAAAACATCACCGCAAAAAAGGTCGCCTCTATGAAAAAAGCAAAAATCCCTTCAATCGCCAAAGGTGCCCCGAATATGTCACCAACCATCCATGAATAGTTGGACCAGTTGGTGCCGAATTCAAATTCCAGAATGATACCGGTTGCCACCCCGATCGCAAAGTTGATACCGAACAAGGTCATCCAGAACTTGGTCAGCCTTTTCCATTCCTCCTTGCCGGTACGCACATAAATCGTCTCATAAAAAGCACAAAGAAACGACAGCCCCAAGGTTATCGGGACAAACAGCCAGTGATACATCGCCGTCAGGGTAAACTGCGCCCGCGCCCAGTTCACCGTGGCCAGATCCAGTTCAAACATTACCACACCCTCCAAAATTATTTATTTCCTGCCGAACCAGTCAGTTGCATGAGAACATGTTCGGCTCTTTGTTGATCTGTTGAAAACTGTGTTTGCAAAATATTTGGAAAAAAAAACAGCTTTAAAACGACAAACATGACGAGGAGCTTGATGACAATAATTTTCCACAGAGTCCGACCGACGGTCATTTGCTGAAATCCATCGCGATAGAGACGGTAGAAACTCATGAAGAATGACGGTACCATAAATTTTTTCATCCGGTTCCAAAATAATACCAGAGTGAACAATGAGCAGATTTGACAACGTAACCCTGCTTTTTTATCCTCACTCCTGGCGATCGCATGTTTGAAAATTGCTCTTGCATAACATACCCAATGAGACACACCGGAGTCAAGAACAATAATAATCATTCGCAAATTGTGATTTTTCTTTGATCCCCCTCCGAATGTTTTTTAAGAGTTCGAGTTGACGCCAGGCGCATCCTTGCGCTATGTTATAATTTCATGATTTTCATTGTCTGTAAGCTGGGACCTTCGGCAGATCAAGATTGTTTTAGTATTCAGAGCCGCCGGCCCCGTGCACGCCCGCTTAACGTGATACAGCAAAGCAAACGGGTCTCCCCTTTTACTGCCGAGAAAAAATTTTATGATACGCGATCTCTCCCTTGCCGCTAAGGCCTCCTGCAGTCTTGAGGATCAAGAAACCCTCGTCCCCATGGTGCTGCAACTCAAGAAGCTCTCCGAGTTGATCACTAAACAGGGGGTACTTGCTTTGGAAAACGAGCTTCCTCAGATAAAGGACACCTTTCTAAATCTTGGGATACAGCTCATCATCGACAAGGTAGAGGCGGAGAACATTAAAGATATCCTTGACTCCGACATCTATTACAATCAGTCAAATGGGCGAGAGTTATTGAAGAAAATCATTATCAGGGAAGGACTGCTACGGATCCAGGCGGGAGACAGTCCGAGAAACGTCCTGATCTGTACCAAGGTTTTCCTCGGCAAGATAGCCGACGTCGCCTTCCGAAATTCCTGAACCCAGGGCCATTGCGGCAACCACCTGAGCATCGTCACACCATCTTTGGCAATAGCTGAGCTGCGCCATAAGCAGCTGTATAAATGACGCTACCACAGCCCGCAGCAAGGTCGAGGTTTCTTGGGATTGGAGGACAGGAAATGCCAAACTGACACCAGCCCCCTCAGGCTACGACCTCATCGATTATTCTCGATTACAATAATTTCCACCCGCCGATTTTTCGTCCGTCCGTCACTGGTGTTATTAGAGGCAATGGGTTCCCGATTGCTCATACCTTTGATCTGCATCCTTGTGCTTTCAATGCCGCTGGCGATAAGCATTTTCTGCACCGCGATGGCTCGTTCTTCAGACAGTTTGATGTTTTCAGGAGAATCTGTAGTGGCAGAAACGAAGCCTTTGACGAGCAGCTTTGCCTTGGGATACGCTTTAAGTTGTTCAACAAACCCTTTATATTCCTTATTCGCCTCGGTCGTCAAATTTCGGGAGTTCGGGGCCAAGGGAAGAATTATTTTTTTCGGCAGGACCAGAACTTCTCCCTGATTTTTTGCCGCTGCCACCGGCACTGCATTGACTATCTCCTGCTCTGGAGCCCGGGCCACGGTCTCGATTGCTTTTACTGCGCCACCAGTGGCTGCGGCTGGAATATTTTCCTTCACACCTCGATCTTTTGCCAAACCCAGATGAGTTGTGCTGCTTACCGTTTGTGTTACATCCCCGGCCCCGGGGTGTTCCACTGCTCCTTGCCGTCCATCTTCACCGTTGCTATATGCCTCTCCCAGGATTGCATGTTTCATCTCTGCCGCCTTTTTCTCGTTTATCTCATCCTGGTTCTGCCCGAGGATAGCAACTACGGGTGAGGCTCTGGCCTGCGGCACCTCTTTCACAACGACCTGCTGTTCCGCATTCCGGGCACCACCCCCAGTATTTTCCGGTGCCTGTCCCGCCTGGTGCCAGAAATATACAGCTGACAAAACCAGGGCCACGCCCCCCACCCCATATTTCAACCAGCACCAGCGTCCATCATTTTCAAGATTGATACCCGAGACGGTGGCTGGTGACTCGGCAGAACCGGCGGTAAATCTTCCCTGGAAATGCTTCAGATGGCTTTTTTCATCATCTAAACCCTGGAAATCTTCATGAGTCGGTTTGAGTGGGAGATTCAATTTCTCGATGCACTTTTCAACAAGTTTATGATCGAGGTTGCGTTTGCCTTGAACACTGCCGACCACCAGGGCATGATCACAAATGATGTTGATCTGCTTTTGAATACCCATGGAATAGCGGTGAATAATGTGCATGGCTTTGGCCGAAAAGATCTTTTCTTCGGTGCCGGCAATCTTCAATCGATGGCGGATATATTCTTCGGTTTCACTGGCCGTCAAGGCTGTCAAGTCCACCTTAATAGTCAAACGTTGCCTCATTGCCCGATTGCTAGGCTGGATGAGCATATCACTGAATTCGCACTGACCTACTAAAAAGATGTTAATGAGCTTAGCGTCGTCCTTTTCAATGTTCGATAGGAGTCGCAACTCCTGCAGCATGTCCTGACTCAACCGGTGGCAATTATCAATCAATAACAGTACTTTCTTTTTCTCGTCGTCGGCTTTATGTAAAAAATGGCTGAATTGAATGAGAAACTGAACTTTTGAGGTAAAATCCCTGGCAATACCAAAACCTTTGGCGATGGCATTGTAGAAATCGAGCCTCTCTCTTGTCGGATCGTTGATCACCGCCCATATTACAGTAGCATCCAAACTCTCGGTCAAAGAATTTATCAGGGTTGATTTGCCGGTTCCGGCAGCACCCGTCATCAACAGAAAGCCCTTGTTTTCAAGAATACCGTAACGCAATGCGGCAAGCGCTTCCTTATGTTTTGCGCCAAGCCAGAGAGACATTGGATCGGTTGTTGTCTCAAATGGTTTGAATTTTAGATTGTAAAATGCTTTATACATATACACTCTTTGTAAAGGAGACACCTTTTAACCGCTTGGCAAGAAGGGCGATCCCGGGTTTACATGACACTCTTTCGCCTAACACTAAAATGCCAATATTGCAATTTTATTGAGCACAAGTTATGGTGAAAATTGTACTTAGTTTTCATCATAAAATCAAACAAATGAATATTTTTCATTGATTTCGACAAAACCCCACAAGGATTGGCAAGCCGCAAAACAATGGATCTTGCCGTCGACTCACAAGGCAAACTTACCCGGAGGCTCAACTCTTTGCACAATTGACCACGCACTGAACAGTGCCAATTACTCCCCAGAGAATTTATATGAATACATTAAATTTGACCTTTACCTTACTGCTGTCCCTCTCACTTGCCCTAGCAACGCCACTTTCAGCGGCGGATGAAGGCTTGAATTTTAAGGAACAACTGGAAAAGGCCAACGACTTTATCAAGATCTATCGGCATTTTGAAGCTGGAGACGCATTGAAAGAGGCCACCAAGCTTGGTGGCGCAAAGCATCCTTCCCTGCACATGCGCCTTGGCATTCTTTTTTACGGCCTTGGCCTCATTCCGGAAGCGATTGCCGAGGGAGAGAAAGCCGTTGCTCTGGCACCTTCATCGAAATGGTACAAATACGATCTGGCCAAATTCTATTATGTCGACAAACAATACTTAAAAGCTGAAGAGCAGTTCATTACCCTTTTGAAACTCGACCCGGGCTTCACCCTTGGCTATTATTATCTGACCGAGTTGTATTTCCGCAGCAAAGACTACGATATGGCCTGGTTGAGCTTTCAGAGAGCCCGTCTGCTCGGCCACCAGGGAAAACAGCTGGAGGAAAAACTGGCTCCCCATACGAAAAAGCCGGCGGAGGATTTCACCAAGATTTCCGAAAGCAACATGATAGTCAGATTTATCAAACTCTCCTCGGAAGAAGAGGCAATGACCATCCTCGACGAAATTTCCAAGGGAATGCTGTTTGAAAACCTTGAACTTGAACTGAAGAAAGAGAAAGCCGGTGCGGCCGATTTCGGGGTAATAAACATAAATGAATTGCAGGATTCGGTCGCCGACTCCCTGCGCAGCCGACAGCCGTATTCCCCGCCGGTGGTCATGAAAACCGAATCGGATTATCGTATAATGCAACGAATTACACCCTTCGATCCGGTTGCATGGCGAACTAACGTTGGAGCCACCTCAGCCTCGCCCAAGGATTTCAACAAAAAACCCCCTGTCATTGCCGTGGCCTCTAGGAAAAATGATACCGAGACCACCACTCTTGTACCACCATCCGTCACCGCTGCGCCTATTGCCGTAAAAGCAAGCACAACGGAAATCCAGCAGGCTCCAGAAGGTAAAGAAAAAGAACAGCTGGCAACGCAGCTTGCCGCCTACTATGCTCTGGAAAGCTGGAAAAACGTCTGGCAGGCTGCAGATATCCCAAAATATTTTGCCGCTTACAGCAGCACATTTACCCCTCCTGACAATATCGATCATGCCACCTGGAAAAAGAAGAGAACGGCCAGCCTTACCCGCCCGAAATTCATCCATGTGACAATAAAAGACCCGGTAGTCGAGTTAGTGACGGACAACCACCTGCTCATCACCTTCACGCAAAGCTTTCAATCGGATACCTACCAGGACGTGGTTATCAAGATTTTGACCATGGTAAAGGAAAAAGGAGGCTGGAAAATCAGCGATGAACGATCTGCCGAGGTGCCCTATCGTTAGAGTCTGGAATAGACGATCAAACCGTATCGGCGTTTAAAGCTTTATATGCCAGGGTTCATAGCGCACCCCGAGCAGGTTGTCCCGCCGGTACCGGTAGTCGACAAACCCTTGTTCCGCCAACCGCTTATAAACCGGAGTTGTGGTAAAGACCTCAGAGAAATTCCCCTCCCCCAAGCCCTTCTGACCTATATCAAAATCTCCGGTGGCGTGAAAAGAATACCCTGGCGGGGCCAGCGACCGTGAAGCCAGGGAGAGATTCCCCCCATGTCGATAGGCCTTGCCGAGGAAGAGGTGAAACTGCTTGATGATGCCACGAATACCCGAAGTAAGTATGACATCGTCACCAAGATCGTCTTTTATCCTGGAATATTTCTCTAATGACTCGCCCTTAAACAGGTAGTTGCCTGTTTGCGGGATTTTAATAATCTGATCGGCAGCGATCACATGAAGAAGTTCCACAACTTGCTTGGTTCCGAAAAATCCGTAATCACCGGCATTTCGATTATAAATCATTTCGAAAAACGCCAACTCGGCATTGGTAAAACTGCCGATGAAGCCTTGCCGCCCGGCAATGACCAAGGCCTCATCAAATCCAAGTGTGGAAAAATTGCCATTGCCGGCATTCAGGCAAAGGCGAGCAAGCTTATCCACCACCGCTCTTAAAAGCTGCTGCTCTGCCGCTTCAAGAATTATGTCGTCGGGATGAGGGGTATCGGGATTGCGGACTTTGCAGAGATAATCCTTCAGCCGATCATCAGGCAGCGGATACACCCGCTGATCTCGTCCCCGAGAAGCGGTTGCCTTGGAAGGGTCGGTTGGCGGCACTTCTCCCGCACCGATGGAGTACGCCGGCGCCAGCAATATGGCCATGGCCGTCATTTTAAGAAAGGCTCTTCTGGTCATGAAAGTCAATCTTCCTCCACCTGAAACAGTTCCTGCCCTGAAATGCAGGGCCTGACATTAAGAGGGAAAATTACCTGTGGAAGATCAACTTGTCAATCCATTATTGCTGAGCTGCCCACACTGCTTGGAAATTGATTATTTTTCAAATATCAAACAGTTAAGCATTTTAATCGGTCATTCTTTATGGCCAACAGTATCGGGCTGTGGTCGTGCATTCCTCGGCGCACGACAAGCGTCGTCAGAAACGAATAGAACGTGAGATCCAAAAATCCGAGGTAACTTGGAACATATTGAACAAAAACAAAATGTTCCTCAAGAAACCCGAACGAATTGAAGTACTCGGAGCGATTTTACTGATGGCTCTGCTCGTCTGGAACCTCATAGACATGCCCTGCGCCAACATGTGCTTGAAAATGACGTGGAACTTCCTGGCTGGGACAACAAAAAAACACGCCGACCCACCGCATTCATGATGAGCACCATGTTTTCGGGCCTTCAAATCGTCCGATTCGGCGCGACCTGTCGCCTGGCTATGCTCCTGACTGATGGCCAATGCCAATATCTGCAAGCCCTTGGCCTCAAGCAGCAACACATCCTCTCGCCCTCTCCGCCTTCAAGATACGGGTAAATACATCCTCTCTGCAATAGCAAAATGGGTGGGGAAAGTGAGTTGATATACACTTTTAACAATGGATTTCTTTTGCTAGAATGGGTGAAAAAAGCCAATAAAAAAAGCCCCAAACCATTGATGGCTGGGGCTTTTTCGGACTTCTATGGACGTCTTTGTACTTGTACTTGTACTTGGCATTGGTGCCGAAGGTCGGAATCGAACCGACATGGGGTTGCCCCCGCTGGATTTTGAGTCCCGCGATGAATATGCTTTATCATCATGTAATTTATATATATTTATTTAATTAAATTGTCATTTGTTCCAATTTTGTTCCAATTGAAGGTCATTGTAATAATTTGGTGAAGTAATCTTCCCTTACTTCGTCACTCAATCTATTACTTCGCGGTGTCTTTTCTTTCATCTCCCACTTTAGAAAGTAAACATTCGACCCTGATATACAGGATGTTTACATTGTACGAAATAATGTGTGTAAATACCTCTACCGACTTAACCATCTACGCCATATATGATTTTTAGTCCTGCAATCACCTGTTCAACGGTGTCACCCCGATAGCCGAGGCCTTTAAATCAGTATGCTCAGTCTCCATGGCAGAAAGGAAACGTGACATGTCTACTCCGACTTGTTTTGGCAACTCCACCCGGGTATCCGGCGATACCACCCGGTACAGCCTGAATACATCGTTTTTATGCTTTCTTATATCCCTTGAATCGACAGCATCCCCCTGCTCCTTTCTTTCTGTCAGGTCCAGCCAGGCACGTGCCTTGAGAAGGCTCATGCCCCTGCAATACAATTTGCCTGTACACCTGCTCATCTGTCCCCTATTCTTTCTATTCTTTTTTACGGTGGGCCTTCAATTATTATTGACAAAGAGTAGTTCATTGAGCTACCATTTAAAGCATGGAATTCGAATGGGACCAAGATAAAAGTGATGCCTGCTACACCCAACGTGGGTTCGATTTCGCTTATGTATTGCAGGCATTTCTGGACCCGAATAGGGTTATTCGTCAAGACACCCGCTGGGTCTACGGTGAGGATCGGTACCAACTTTTTGCCCTTATTAGGGGACGAGTATTTTTTGTGGTCTATACCTCGCGCGGGACAACCATTCGAATCATTTCGGCGCGCAAGGCCAATAACCGAGAGGTAACGGAATATGAAGACAATGCGAGTGAAGATTGCCCCAGGGGCTCTGGCCTCTATGCCTCAGGGGAGGATGGATGCGGCTCGTCTGGATGCCACAAGTGAAGCCGACATCGCTGCACAACAACGGGTAGATGATGTCGAAGCGATGCAGGATGTAGCAAAATATGCCCGGCGAGTGAGAAAGCGGCTGGGTTTGAGTCAGTTGGAATTTTCGCATAGAATTGATGTCTCACTGGATACCATTCGCAACTGGGAACAAGGGAAGCGTTGCCCTACCGGAGCTGCCAAGGCGTTGTTGAAGGTTCTGGATAAAGCCCCGGAGGCAGCCCTTCAGGCACTGCGTTGATCTCTACTACCCTCTCTAGAAGAAATATGGGACAGACCACATTTTATCGAAAGAAAATCGTGGCCTGTCCCCTATTCCACAACAAAAGAAGAAAAGTCATCAGCCCAAACAGCCCAAAATGGCCCAATTTGGTAATATCAAGAGCCGATTTGTCGATGCCGAACTTCAGAGCCATATTCTTGGCGCTGCTGACAACATCCGTGCCGGAAAGTGCATTTGAATAGGTCTTCACATCCTGGATAATTTCCTCTCTCAACTCATTTTTCAGAGTCCCGGCAAGAGTGATGCCGACGATAATGCCAATTATGACCAAGACCGTAAGAGCCGGCTTCCACCGTCCCCTGCAAGCCCCGGACAATGTCGGCCCGAAAAGGACCATGCCAAAGCAGAACCAACCTGCCATGATCGACCACTGGACAACACCGTACACGGGGTTTGGTGCCACCTGAAAAAGGCCCATGTCCCGGCAATACAACGTGCCTGTGCACCTGCTCATCTGTAGTATCACCCGTACCTCGGTTGTCCCGGGCAGGATGGGAAAGTTTGCACGGTATTTGGTCCAGTCGCTGGTTCCTTCCAGAGACGTGAGTTCATGTGCGGCATTATACTGTGGTTTGCCATGCTGATATTGCAGCAGAATCACTCGGCCCTTAT
>JBBQVT010000097.1:0-15891 GCA_038211245.1 Desulfobulbales bacterium
AAAATCGGTAAACGTCGCCTGACCTTTTAACGATAAGACACGAGTAATTGCTGCAGTCAATGTGGTCTTGCCATGATCAATATGGCCTATTGTTCCTACATTGACGTGCGGTTTATTCCTCTCAAATTTTTTCTTCGACATAATTTTTCCTCAATATGCTTGAAATCAAATTCCTCTAATTTTTTTGACAATTACCTCTGCTTTATTTGCAGGTACAACATCGTACTGTAAGAATTGCATTGTAAAATTCGCTCTTCCTTGGGTGGCGGATCTTATAGAAGTAGAATATCCAAACAATTCCGCCAATGGTGCATGCGCCTTTACTGTCTGAAGATAACCTTCTGTCGATACACCAACAACTTTACCTCTTTTACCGTTTAAGTCTGCAATTACATCCCCGATATATTCGCCAGGAGTGGTAATTTCAAGGTCCATTATCGGCTCGAGCAATTTCGGCTCTGCTTCAGAGGTTGCCCTTCTGACGGCCATTGCACTAGCTATCCCAAAGGCCATTTCCGTTGACTCTTCTTCGTGATATGAACCACCTACTAAGTTTACCTTTATGTCGGTCAAGGGATAACCAATTAAAGGTCCTGAGTTAAGACTATCAATAATGCCTTTTTGGATAGAACTCAAAAAATGATCGGGAATCAATAGCTTATCAACAGAACTGTAAAATTCAATTCCTGCTCCCCGGTGTAACGGTTCAATCTCTATAATTACATGACCATATTGACCCTTAGCACCGGTCATCTGATCAAATTTCGCTTCACTTCGCCTATGAATATCAATGGTTTCTTTATACGCAACCTGCGGCTTTCCGACATTGGCGGCAACTTTAAATTCGTTGAGCAGCCGATCAATTATTATCTCAAGGTGAAGTTCACCCATCCCGGAAATAATCATCTGTCCAGTATCTTTATTACTGGACACTGTGAAGGAAGGGTCTTCCAGGGCAATTTTTGCAAGCGTTTCGTTGAGTTTCTTTTCTTCCGCTTTGCTTTTAGCTTCAATTGCAACCCCAATCACCGGCTCAGGAAATTCCATGCTCTCAAGAATTATGTGATCTCCTTTTTCACAAAGAGTATCACCGGTGGTTGTGAATTTTAAGCCTACAATGGCACCAATATCTCCGGCCTGAATTTCTTGCACTTCCTCACGCTTATTTGCGTGTAGTTTCATGAGCTTGGATATCTTTTCCTGCTTCTGTTTTACAGGATTATATATCTTGTCGCCAACGCTCAATTTGCCCGAGTAAATTCTTACAAAAGCAAGGTTCTCAACAAAGGAATCGCTCATCAATTTAAAGACGAGCGCGGACAATTTTTCCTTTGGATCCGACTTCCTGCTGATTTTTTCACCATTTGCCCCTTCTCCCTCGATTTCTTTTACTTCAAGAGGCGAGGGCAAAAAGTTGATGACACTATCAAGCAGAGGTTGCACACCCTTGTTTTTAAATGCACTACCGCAGAGCACAGGAACAATATCTAAAGATATTGTAGCCTTGCGTAGAGCATTGTAAATCTCAGGTGCAGATACCGATTTATTGTTTAGGTACTTTTCCATGATGCCCTCATCGAAGTCGGCCAACTTCTCCAGGAGCATCAAACGTGCGGCCGTGAATTTTTCTTTGTAGTTGTCAGGGATATCACATTCGATAATTTCCTGACCAAGCGATTGCTCATCAAATATCAGCATCCGCTCTTCTATGAGGTCGATGATACCCTCAAATTGTGTTTCTGCACCAACAGGCAATTGAATAGGCAAAGGATTTGCCCCAAGCCTTTTGGCAATCATCAGAACGCAGCGGTCAAAATTTGCACCAATACGATCCATTTTATTAATAAAGGCGATCCGCGGTATCCTATATTTATCCGCTTGACGCCAAACAGTTTCCGACTGTGGCTCGACCCCACCAACTGCGCAAAAAACTGCAACAACCCCATCCAACACTCTCAAGGATCGTTCCACTTCGATAGTGAAATCTACATGCCCCGGAGTGTCAATTATGTTAATTTTTTTTTCTTTCCAATAGCAAGTCGTTGCTGCCGAGGTTATGGTGATACCTCGCTCCTGCTCTTGTTCCATCCAGTCCATGACGGCTGTACCTTCATGAACCTCTCCCAACTTATAAGAACGCCCGGTGTAAAAGAGTATCCTTTCAGTGGTAGTCGTCTTCCCAGCATCAATATGGGCCATTATGCCTATATTGCGCACATCACATAAATCTTTTGGGGCCGCCATAATATTATTGACTCTTATTGAACCACTTCAGCCAGCCCCACACTCCTACGACCACATATTCATAAATAATCCCTGTGGAGATTACCAACGATAGTGAGCAAAGGCTTTGTTTGCTTCTGCCATCCGATGTGTATCATCTTTTTTCTTAACTGCAGAACCACGATTATTGAAAGCATCGATAAGTTCTGCAGCAAGCTTCTCGGCCATCGATTTGCCTGATCGGGATTTTGAGAAACTAATAATCCAGCGAATCGCCAGAGCATTCCTTCTAGTCTGGCGGACTTCCATCGGAACTTGGTAGGTAGCACCACCAACACGTCTTGACTTGACCTCTACACGAGGACGAACATTCTCCATCGCCCCCTCGAAGATAGTCAACGCATCATCATCTTTCACTTTATCCTGAACGACGTCCATTGCATCGTAAAGAATCCTCTGGGCGAGAGATTTTTTTCCCCTCTCCATCAACCCATTGGTGAATTTTGCAACCAATACGCTGTTAAAACGCGGATCTGGATCAATAGGTCGTTTCTCAATAGTTCTTCTGCGTGACATTTCTTAACCTCTCAACAAACAGAAACCCATCAAGAGGATTTCTTTGCACCATATTTTGAACGTCCCTGACGCCTATTAGAAACGCCCAGTGTATCAAGCGTACCGCGAATAATATGATATCTTACACCAGGAAGGTCCTTTACCCTACCGCCTCGAATCAAAACTACCGAATGCTCCTGAAGATTATGCCCGATACCCGGAATATAAGATGTCACCTCAATCCCATTGGTAAGTCGAACCCTTGCAACTTTCCTGAGAGCTGAATTTGGTTTCTTCGGCGTAGTTGTGTATACCCTCACACAGACACCACGCTTCTGAGGCGATCCCTTTAGGGCCGGGGTATTAGTCTTCTTAACAGACTTCTTTCTCCCGATCCGTACAAGTTGGTTAATAGTCGGCATTACGTTACTGCTCCTGTTTACATACCTATTTATTGAAATTCATTATTTCAGTTGCAGAGCTGCACACTCAATTTAAACACGAAAGTGGTCATATTTACCTTAACTGTACTGCAGTGTCAAGGAAAAAAACAGCTCTGCTGATCGTTCACCGTCCTGAGTGATTGCCTTCCAGCCCTGTTCCAGCAGAAATCAGCCGGCCCATAATAACATTCTCTTTTAAGCCGGCTAATTCATCAATTCTGCCAGCTACTGCAGCGTTCGTGAGAACCTTCGTTGTTTCCTGGAAGGACGCCGCCGAAATAAAGCTTTCTGTAGAAAGCGAAGCCTTGGTTACGCCAAGGAGAAGTGGTTCAGCAACTGCAGGTTTCTTTCCTTCAGCAATAAGGCGATCTCTCTCTTCCTCAAACTTCCACCACTCGACTTGTTCACCAATCATAAACCTCGAGTCACCCGAGGAGGTGATCATTACCCTTTTCAACATTTGCCGCACAATAACTTCAATATGCTTGTCATTGATCTTCACACCTTGCAGCCGGTACACCTCTTGAATTTCGTTAACAAGGAATTTTGCCAGCTCCTTGACCCCAAGGACTGAGAGAATATCATTTGGTACGACGGTACCTTCCATCAATGCCTCACCTGCCTGAACATAATCGCCTTCGTGAACGATGATATGCTTTGATTTAGGAATAAGATATTCTTGGGCTTCACCGTATTCCGGAGTAACTATTACTCGGCGTTTACCCTTCAGCTCTTTGCCAAAACTGATTTTTCCATCGATCTTGGAAATAATCGCTGGATCCTTAGGTTTTCGAACTTCAAACAGTTCTGCTACACGGGGAAGGCCACCGGTAATATCCTTAGTTTTAGTAGTTTCTCTGGGAATTTTGCCAACGATGGTTCCGGGTTGTATTACATCACCTTCGCTGACAGAAATTATCGAACCAACAGGCAAACTATACCGTGCATAGGTTTCGGTGTCAGGCATTTTAACCGTTTTCCCTCGATCATTTTTGACTGAAATACGGGGAGTTAATTGAGAACCCGGAGAGGTATGAATGATCACCAATGATGACCTTCCGGTAACGGGGTCCACCTTTTCCTGCATCGTCACGCCTTCAATAATATCACCGTATTTAATAACTCCGCCTACTTCTGCGACAATCGGAATAGTGTATGCGTCCCAATCGGCAAGTATGGTATCTCTTGCCACTACTTCGCCTTCCCTGACGAGAAGCTGAGCACCATAATTTACTTTAAACTTCTCCCGCTCACGGCCTAATTCATCCTTAACCGAAATAACAGCATTACGATTCATGACGATCTTCGTGCCTTCAGCATTGGTTACTGAATGGAGATTATTAAAGGCTACGGTACCCCCAATGTTGGTTTTGAGCTCAGCCTGTTCAACAGATCGACTTGCAGTTCCACCAACATGGAAGGTGCGCATCGTCAGCTGGGTGCCGGGTTCACCAATGGATTGAGCTGCGATAACACCGATCGCTTCGCCGCGATTTACCATATGCCCACGACCCAGATCGCGACCATAACAGGCTGCACAAACACCTCGTTTCGAGCGACAACTAAGCACTGACCGAATAGGAATCCGGTCAATACCTGAAGCAGTTATCTTCTCCACAATATCTTCTGTGATTTCTTCGCCTGCATTGACAATAGCCGAACCGGTAAAAGGATCCTCAACATCATCCAAGGCAACACGGCCTAAAATCCGATCACCCAGAGGAACAATAATTTCCCCGCCATCCATTAATGGCTCAGCTACTATACCATCTAGAGTCAAACAGTCAGCTTCGACAATCGTTGATTCCTGTGCCACATCAACCAGTCGTCTGGTGAGGTATCCAGAGTTAGCAGTTTTCAGCGCCGTATCGGCAAGTCCCTTACGAGCGCCATGCGTAGAAATAAAGTATTCAAGCACTCCGAGTCCTTCACGGAAGTTTGCCTTGATCGGGGTTTCGATAATCGCCCCACTCGGCTTGGCCATGAGACCACGCATGCCGGCCAGCTGACGGATTTGATCTCTCGACCCTCTAGCGCCTGAATCTGCCATGATGAAGATTGAGTTGAAACTTGGTCCTTCAACTCTCTTACCATCTTTGTCGAGGAAGAAATCAACCTTAATCTCATCCATCATCGCATTTGCGACATCTTCAGTAACCTTGGACCAGATATCAACGACTTTATTGTACTTCTCGCCAGAGGTAATGAGACCATCAGTATACTGCTGCTCGACATCAAGCACGTCAGTTTCGGCTTTCTCAACAAATGCTTCTTTGCCGAGAGGAATCTTCATATCGTTAATGCAGATTGATATTCCCGCGCGAGTAGCATGTTCATAGCCGATATCCTTTAACCTGTCGGCAAGAATCACTGTCTCTTTAGTGCCCGCGTGTCTATAGGTATGATCAATGAGCTTGGCTAACGCTTTTTTGGTAAGAACCTTATTTACTTCTTCAAATTTTACGGCATCAGGCAAAAGTTCACCAAGAAGGATGCGTCCCAACGTTGTATCAACCAGTTCCCCATTTTTCCGCACTTTTACCTTGGCCTGCAAATGCACTTCGCCATAATCATAAGCGATAATCGCCTCTTCAACGCAGCTGAAAACTTTGCCCTCACCAGGAACATTCATGCGATCTCTGCTCATATAGTAGAGTCCGAGCACTATATCCTGGGAAGGGATAATAACCGGTTCACCGTTGGCGGGGGAAAGGATGTTGTTGGTCGACATCATCAATACCCGGGCTTCGACCTGCGCCTCCACCGAGAGGGGCACATGAACTGCCATTTGATCGCCATCGAAGTCGGCGTTGAAAGCCATACAGACCAGGGGATGCAACTGAATCGCCTTGCCTTCAATAAGCATTGCTTCAAAAGCCTGCATGCCAAGCCTATGAAGAGTAGGGGCGCGGTTAAGAATAACAGGGTATTCAGTCACAACTTCTTCTAGAACATCCCATACTTCCTTAACCTCTTTCTCTACCATCTTGCGGGCACTCTTGATGGTGGTAACATACCCCTTACTTTCCAGCTTGTTATAGATAAAAGGTTTGAACAATTCCAAAGCCATCTTCTTGGGGATACCGCATTGGTGCAAGCGCAGGTGAGGGCCGACAACAATAACTGAACGCCCCGAATAGTCGACACGCTTACCAAGAAGATTTTGCCGAAAACGCCCCTGTTTGCCTTTCAGCATGTCAGACAACGATTTGAGCGGCCTTTTATTGCCTCCGGTAATCACTCGTCCCCGACGGCCATTATCAAAGAGGACATCAACAGCTTCCTGTAACATCCTTTTTTCGTTACGAATAATAATATCGGGAGCGTCGAGTTCAAGGAGTCTTTTGAGGCGATTATTGCGGTTTATCACCCGACGATACAGATCGTTGAGATCGGAAGTGGCAAACCTACCACCTTCTAATGGTACCAGTGGTCGCAGATCCGGCGGGAGCACAGGAATGACTTCAAGAATCATCCACTCCGGCTTATTGCCGGAATCTCTAAAAGCCTCTATGACAAAAAGCCTTTTCCCTAATTTTTGGCGTTTTGTCTGTGAATTAGTAGCCAGCATCTCCTCACGAAGTTGGACGGAAAGAGAGACAAGGTCTTGAGCCGCGAGAAGCTCTCTGATGGCCTCAGCACCAATACCAACATGAAACTGACCGGGATGTTCCTCTAAGGCTTGGCGATATTTTTCTTCAGTGAGAAGCGTCCCTACAGGAATTCCTTCAGCGCGCGACTCAGTAACGGCATATTGCTCAAAATAGAGAATTTTCTCCAACTGCTTGAGCGTCATATCAAGAACCGCACCAATTTTGCTCGGCAGGCTTTTGAGAAACCAGATATGCGCTACCGGAGCAGCGAGTTTTATGTGGCCGAGACGTTCACGACGAACCTTTGACTGGATAACTTCAACACCGCATTTTTCGCAAACAACTCCTCGATGTTTCATTCTTTTATATTTTCCGCAATTACACTCGAAATCCTTTACCGGGCCGAATATTTTTGCACAAAATAATCCGTCTCTTTCAGGTTTAAAAGTCCGGTAATTTATGGTTTCTGGCTTTTTTACCTCACCATGCGACCAATCCATGATTTTCTCAGGAGAGGCCAGCGATATTTTTACACTCTTAAATTTAACTGGAGCTTTCGGTTTTTGAAAAAAATTAAATAATTCTTCCACGAAATCACCTCTCCCTTATGTTAAAGGATTTTTCCGGCAACACTTTTGCCATATCAAGCAGAGAGCAAGTCTGTCAAGACTTGCGATACCGGACCAAGGGTTCCTGACCCAAACCACAGGAGGGAACTCCTCTCCTTATTCTTCAATGAGTTCCATATTTAAACAGAGGGCCTGCAGTTCTTTGACAAGAACATTGAAAGATTCAGGTAATCCCGTTGTTAAAAAGTTATTTCCCTTTACAATACGCTCATACATGGCAGTCCGGCCCTCGACATCATCGGATTTAGCCGTTAAAAATTCTTTAAGAGTGTATGCGGCTCCATAGGCTTCCATGGCCCAGACCTCCATTTCTCCAAGTCTCTGACCACCGAACTGTGCCTTACCGCCCAGCGGTTGTTGGGTTACAAGAGAATAGGGCCCTGTTGATCTAGCATGAATTTTATTATCTACCAAGTGGTGCAGTTTGAGCATATACATCACACCAACCGTAACCTTATTGTCAAAGGGTTCACCGGTGAGTCCGTCATACAGTTGAA
Source organism: Desulfobulbales bacterium (assembly GCA_038211245.1). GTDB lineage: Bacteria > Desulfobacterota > Desulfobulbia > Desulfobulbales > Desulfocapsaceae > Desulforhopalus_A. The sequence continues at coordinate 7,941 of JBBQVT010000097.1, forward strand.
CCTGCCCAACCTCATCGACTTCAGCTTCTGTGAGCAGCCTTCTTATCGATTCTTCAGGGGCACCGTCAAATACCGGGGTTGTCATATGCAACCCTCGATGATGTCTCCGTGCCCAATCGATAATTTCTTGGTCGGTTCTCCCTTCGGTTAAGGCATTATATTCCTTATCTGAATAGATTTTGCGAAGTCTCTTGCGAATCTCAGCAACAGCTTCTTTTTGCGCCAATGCAGCAATCTGTTCTCCAAGTTTCTTAGCGGCAAAACCCAAATGCACTTCAAGCACTTGCCCAACATTCATACGGGAAGGTACTCCAAGAGGATTGAGAACAATATCAACCGTAGTTCCATCGCCAAAAAATGGCATATCTTCTTCGGGAAGCAAGCGGGAGACAACACCCTTGTTGCCATGCCTTCCGGCCATTTTATCGCCCACGGAGAGTTTACGCTTGGTTGCGACGTAAACCTTGACCATTTTGACAACACCTGGGGGCAAATCATCCCCTTTCTTCATGCGATCAATTATGCCATCGTATCGTTCGGTGATCAATTTTGCCTGTTTGCCGTATCTCGTATATACCGCATCAATGAGTTCTATATATTTGGCCTTCTCAGAGAAATCGATATCTCTTAAACGCTCAAAACCAATCAATTCAGCCTGTTCAGCGGCAATCTTCTTGCCAAGTTTGACGACGACTTCACCACGTTTGTCAATTATATCGGCCTTTGCAGTGCGGCCTTCTAGGAGATTGCCGATCTCGCGACATACCCCATGACGAAGACTTCGAAGTTCATCAATCTTATCCTGGTTGAGTTTTTCAATCTCAAGATCTTCAATCAGCAATGAGCGTTCATCCTTGTCGACACCTTTGCGGGAGAAAACTTTGGCATCGATAATGACGCCACTGACACCGGGTGGAACCCTCAGAGAAGAATCCTTAACATCTTGCGCTTTCTCACCAAAAATTGCCCTGAGAAGTTTTTCCTCCGGTGACAAAACAGTCTCACCCTTAGGAGTCACTTTGCCTACCAATGTATCACCAGCCTTGACTTCAGCGCCAATCCGAACAATCCCTGAATCATCAAGATTTCGTAAGGTTTCTTCGCTGACATTTGGTATATCGCGGGTGATTTCTTCTTTGCCAAGTTTGGTGTCCCTGGCCATTGTTTCAAAAACTTCAATATGCACCGATGTAAAAGTATCCTCCTTCAACAGTCGCTCATTAATCAGTATTGAGTCTTCGAAGTTGAATCCTCGCCATGGCATAAATGCAATGGTTACATTTTTGCCGATAGCCAGTTCACCGGCCTCGCAAGACGGTCCGTCAGCAAGGACTACGCCTTTCTTAACACGAACACCCGGCAATACAATCGGCCTCTGGTTAAAACACGTATTTTGGTTGGATTTCTTATACTTTTCAAGATGATACAATGCTACGCCAGTGTCAAACCCATCGGTACCCGGTTCATCGTATCTGACAACAATGCGATTCGAATCTGATTCTTCAACTACCCCGTCTCCAGCGGCTAAGAGACAGGCTCCTGAATCACGAGCAACATAGCGCTCCATTCCGGTTCCGATAAGCGGTGCTGAGGTAATCATCAAAGGCACAGCCTGCCTTTGCATGTTTGATCCCATAAGCGCTCTATTGGCATCATCATTTTCCAAGAATGGGACAAGCGACGCGGCAATACTGATCATCTGATTCGGAGCGATGTCCATATATGTGACAAATTCGGAAATCGTCGTAAGAACTTCACCGTCCTCTCGAACAATGAGGTTTTCTTGGATAATTCTGTAATTTTCGTCAACGGGAGTAAGCGCCGGTGCTATATATTGATTATGTTCCTGTAGGGCACTGAGGTACTTCACCTCAGACATAACAATTCGATCGTCCACCTTCCTGTAGGGGGTTTCAATAAACCCGTAAGGATTGATTCTGGCATAGGTAGCTAAGGAAACAATCAATCCGATGTTTGGACCTTCAGGTGTTTCAACTGGGCAGATCCGACCGTAATGTGTCGGATGTACATCGCGAACCTCAAATCCGGCCCTTTCCCTTGACAAACCACCGGGTCCAAGAGCACTTAGGCGACGTTTATGGGTAACCTCAGACAATGGGTTGGTCTGATCCATAAACTGTGACAACTGGCTGGTTCCAAAAAATTCTTTGATGGCTGCTGAAATCGGTTTTGGATTAACCAAATCATGCGGCATGAGCGTTTCAACATCTTGCAGGGTCATTCTCTCTTTGATGGCCCGTTCCATCCGTACAAGCCCCATACGATATTGATTTTCAACTAATTCGCCAACCGTTCGCACCCTTCTATTGCCGAGATGATCGATATCATCAACACCACCTTGTGTATCCTTCAGGCGAACCAGATGACGAACTGAATGGATTATATCTTCTTTAGTCAATGCACGATGCGAGATATCAATGTTCAACCCGAGTTTTGCATTAATCTTGTAGCGTCCCACTTCGGAAAGATCATAAAGATCTTGATTAAAGAATAAATTTTGGAAAAATGACTCTGCAACTTCAGCAGTAGGTGGACTGGAGGGACGCAATCTTCTATAAATTTCAATAAGAGCATCTTTGCTGCTTTTTGCTTTATCAAGGGCTAATGTTTTACTAAAAGAATCTGAAAATTTTACGCCATCAATGTGAAGAATCTTGAATTCATTAATACCATTGGTGGCAAGGGTTTCAAGTAAAGAATCGGTGAGTTCACTATTGCATTCAGCAATGATTTCGCCAGATTCTTCCTTGACTATTGTACTGGCAAGAGTTTCGCCGATCAGCGATTCAGGAGCCAAAGGAAGAAAATGGATGCCGACGGATTCGAGTTTTTTGCAAAGTACCTTTGATACTTTTTTCCCCTTTTTCGCTAGAATTTCTCCATCGGCAGGATTTATAATATCAAATTCCAACCTTTGGCCCTTGACCAGTTCGGCATCAAAACTGACCTTGTAATTCTCTCCGTCTTTAGTAACCAAGTTGGTTGGATAAAATTCTTCAAGTAATTGCTCAGAGGAGTATCCCAAAGCCTTCAGAAGGGTGGTTACAGGAAATTTCCTTCTCCGGTCTATTCTTACATGAAGTAAATCTTTAATATCAAATTCGAGGTCAATCCACGATCCACGGACAGGAATAATCCTCGCAGAGTAGAGCAATTTCCCACTTGAATGACTTTTGCCATTGTCGTGGGTATAAAAAAGCCCCGGTGATCGTTGTAATTGAGAAACAATTACTCTTTCTGTCCCATTAACAACAAAAACACCATCGCCGGTCATGAGAGGCAGTGAACCAAGGAAAACTTCCTGCTCTTTGATATCTCGGATCGATTGCACGCCAGTCACTTCATCAACATCAAAAGTGATAAGTCGAACAACAATTTTGAGTGGGATTTCATAGGTCATTCCCCGCTGAAGACACTCACGAACGGTATATTTGGGAATGCCGAATTTATATTTTACGAACTCGAGAGAGCATAGTCCGTTGAAATCATTTATTGGAAATACGTTTTTCAGGATGGCCTGCAAGCCATAATCTTCCCGATCATCAGGGTCACGATCCATCTGCAAAAATTTCTCATAGGAGAGACGCTGCATTGATATAAGATGTGGCGGTTCCAGGATGGTCTCTGCCGTGGCAAAGCTCTTTCTCACTCTTTCCATAATTGTCCTCGAAATTGCCTTTGAATCGTACTATAGTGTTTGATTGACAGACCAGCTCAACAGAATTCTATTGAGCTAAGCAGTTGTTGTGGCAGATATAAACAACATGCCACTTAAGCAGGTATGCACGGACACAGAATGTGTGTTAATGCAGGAAATAAATCCAGGAAGAACATAAGCATTGTAATTTAGCATGGTAGTTTCCTTTTCACTATTTTTGCCTACACTACACGGTGCAATCATTCCTTGCCTGAAGAAAAACCGATCTTGCATTGAATAGCATGATGCATGCTTTTTTGATTATATCCACAAAGCACAACACGCCACGAGGCAAAGCTCGTAGCGTGTTGTTATCAAGCCGCTGTTGCTCAAACCGCGAACAGCTCGGTTCCCTACCAACTACTTAATCTCTACAGTTGCGCCAACAGCTTCGATCTTTACTTTGATCTCGGCAGCGTCTTCCTTGGTAGTGGCTTCTTTTAAAGTAGCGGGAGCTGATTCAACCAGTTCTTTTGCTTCCTTCAAACCAAGGCCGGTGACAGCACGAACCTCTTTGATAACCTTGATTTTTTCGCTACCAATGCTTGCCAAGATTACATCAAATTCAGTTTTTTCTTCCTTCGGAGCTTCAGTAACCGCGCCAACGGCCGCAACTGCAACCGGTGCAGCTGCAGATACGCCAAATTTCTCCTCGAATTCCTTGATGAGCTCGGAAAGCTCAAGAACTGACATATTAGCTATAAAATCGATTACGTCTTGTTTAGATACAGCCATGATCATTATCCTCTTATTTAATATTGGAACTTTTGCCTGTTAAGGTACCTGTTAATTTTCCGCTGCTTCTTTCTGGTCTTTTATAGCCTGCAATGCATAGACAAAAGTCCGTGGCACACCACTGAGAACCTGAACAAGGCCAGTCGGAACACTTTTCCACGTTGACAACAATTGTCCCAGCAAGGCTTCCTTGCTCGGAAGTTTGGAGAGGGCGACAAGTTTGTCCACTCCGATTTTTTCTCCATCAAGGACTGCAGATCGGATTTTAAATTTCTCGTTATCACTTGCAAATTTTGTTACAACCTTGGCTGGCTCAACAGGATCTGCATAGGCCATGATAACCGCTGTAGTACCGGAAAAATAGTCGCTTAACGCTGCGTTACCGGTATCCGTCACTGCTCTTTTCAGGAGAGTATTTTTGGCTACACGGATTTCCGAATTACAGTTTCTCAATTCGATGCGAATTTTCTGAAACTCGGAAACCTTCAAACCACAATAGTCAGCGACAACTGCTAATTTAGCTCGGCTGAACGACTCACTCAATTCCGAGACAATTGTCACTTTTTCATCACGATTCAAAGCACTCCTCCTAGGTTAAATTGAACGATTGGGAATACAGCAGGTACAATAACTTTATCTTGGCTGATCGGAATAAATTTACGATATTAAGCAACTATTTCGTTTTTCATCCGTCTCGGCAGGTCGCCATAGCACGATTAAACATTGTGTGCCTGCTGTCTTCGACTTCCACACTTTCTTCCACTCCGAAAGGAAGGGGAACAAATTTTAAAACTACTGATTCAATAAAGATCTGACTGCTATTGGATCAAGCTTCACACCTGGCCCCATGGTCGAAGAAATAGTAAGCGACCGCAAATAAATACCTTTGCTGGTGGATGGCTTAAGTTGAATGATCCGTTGCACAAAAGCCAAAAGATTTTCGCTCATCTTTTCCCTGCCGAAGGAGAGCTTACCAATGCCGCTGTGGATTATTCCCCCCTTATCGACTCTGAAGTCAACCTTACCGCCCTTTATTTCTTTAACAATATTTGCAACATCAAAGGTTACAGTACCAAGTTTTGCATTCGGCATAAGATTACGCGGCCCGAGTATGCGGCCGATTTTTCCAACAACACCCATCATATCGGGGGTAGCCACTGTTTTGTCGAATTCGAGCCAACCTTCTTTAATTTTTTCTACAAGATCATCTCCACCAACATAATCTGCTCCGGCCTCCAGAGCCTCTGCTTCCTTCGCTCCTTTAGCAAAAACAAGAACGCGAGTAACTTTACCGGTGCCGTGCGGGAGAGCAACGGAGGATCTAATCATTTGATCAGCATGTCGCGGATCAACTCCAAGCTTCATAGCAACGTCGAATGTTTCATCAAACTTGGCGAATGTTGATTTGAGAACCAGCTCAATGCCTTCTTCAACATTATGTAAGATATTTCTATCAATACCTTTTAATTTATTTTTATAATTTTTTCCGTGCTTCGGCATATCAGCCTCCTACATGGATAGGATTGAATACTCCTACCTGCAGTATTTAAAAGAGAATAATCTAATCGACAATTGTAATTCCGGCACTTCGAGCGGTACCCTCAATGATGCGCATTGCACTCTCAACATCATAAGCATTGAGATCCGGTCTTTTCAGCTCGGCAATCTCACGAATTTTGTCCCTACCTATTTCCGCAACCCGTTCAATCTTCGGATTACTCGATCCCTTCTTCAACCCGGCGGCCTTCATCAATAAAATTGAGGCCGGCGGAGTCTTGGTTATAAAAGTAAAGGATCGGTCTTGATAGACTGTTATTACCACAGGGATAATTGTATCCCCCATAGATTGTGTTCTGGCATTAAAACTTTTGCAGAATTCCATTATGTTTACTCCACGCTGTCCAAGAGCAGGACCTATTGGTGGAGAAGGATTAGCTTTTCCGGCGGGAATTTGCAATTTGATGTAAGCCGTTTCTTTTTTGGCCATGGTTTATACTCCAACTAACTATTAATTACATACTTCCCGAGTCTTACAAATTTAAATAACTCTACCGGGGAAGTGTCAACCTCGCAACAGAATCAGGTATTTGATACCTGGACAAATTCCAATTCGACGGGTGTCTCCCGACCGAAAATAGATACCATAACTTTAACTCGTCCCTTTTCAGGAAAAACCTCGTCAACCACACCTTGGAAATTTGCGAATGGACCGTCTATAACTCTGACTAACTCACCGACATCGAAAACAACCTTCGGCCTCGGTCTCTCGGAACCATCTTGGATTCGACCAATAATCTTTGCAGCATCGGCGTCCGACAATGGCATGGGATCCCGATCATCGCCGACAAATCCGACAACACGCGGCATATTGTCGTGAATGGTGTGCCACGTCTGATCGTTAAGATCCATGCTTACCAACATATATCCAGGAAAAAACCGGCGGGAAGACGTCTTGCGAGAGCCTTTGATCATCTCAACCACCTGCTCGGTTGGCACTAAGATCTCCCCAAACTGCTCTTCTAAACCTTCCTTCTTAATCCGCTCCTCAAGAGTAGCCTTCACTTTTTCCTCAAAGCCCGAGTGGACTTGAAGTATATACCATTGTCTAGCCATGTGACCTGTAAGTAAAAAGTTGAATAAGGATACAGTTGAAAAATCAGAAAATTCTATAAGATAACATTTTTTACAAGTATTAACGTAAAAACAAACCAATGAGTTTTCCAAGGAGAAGGTCAACGGAGCCAAGATACAGCGACAAGATAACGGTAAGAGTCACAACTATTCCAGTTAATCCAAGAGTTGTCTTTTTATCGGGCCAGACAATTTTGAAAAACTCCGCTTTTACTTCACCAACAAATTTCTTGATTTGGGCTGGCGAGAAAGGTGATGGTTCCTCCGCCTTGAGAGCGTTGGTATTTTTCAATTTCGTACTCGCTGCCATAGCCTCACATGCCTCCGGTCCGTCACTGCCCAAATCGCTCGTTTACGAACAATTCGAGATATTTATTAAATACTTGAAATACAGTTGGCAGGCCAGGAGGGACTCGAACCCCCAACTTCCGGATTTGGAGTCCGGCGCTCTACCATTAGAGCTACTGGCCTGCGAAACTTAATTTATTTCGTTTCTTTGTGTGGAGTGTGTCCCTTGCAGAAGGGACAATATTTGCTAAATTCAAGTTTATTCGGAGTGCTTTTTTTGTTTTTTGTCGTTGTATAATTCCGACGTTTGCATGTTCCACATGCGAGGGTTACTATATCTCTCATTGACTTTTCCCATATAAAAATTGCTCTGATCTTTTTTCAGGATTTCAGAGCAATTTCATTTTTCGCATTGACTAGGCGATGATTTCACTGATGACGCCGGCACCAACAGTACGTCCGCCCTCACGAATGGCGAATCGCAAACCGACATCCATGGCAATCGGAGTGATGAGTTCAACTGACGCGGTAATGTTGTCACCGGGCATGACCATCTCAACTCCTGCTTCAAGACTCACG
>JBBQVT010000098.1:0-15761 GCA_038211245.1 Desulfobulbales bacterium
ATGGCGTCCCCAACCGGATTTGAACCGGTGTTGTCGGCGTGAAAGGCCGATGTCCTGGACCTGACTAGACGATGGGGACATTTTCATTATACTGGTGGGTCGTGCGCGACTTGAACGCGCGACTCTCTGATTAAAAGTCAGATACTCTACCGACTGAGTTAACGACCCGTAGAGGAAGACTATATACTAGCTCGTCAAATGTGTGTCAACAGGTTTTTTATTAAAGCTAGGTATATTAATCATGGCTAAGCAAGGCCAGTCAAGGGGAGATATTTTGAGTACCTACCATGTGTTGACTTGTAAGTGGCGAGTGATAAAAAAGTTGAGCACACAATCTAGGAATGATATATGAATAAATAGACGATTCATTCTTTTGCGTCAAACAGGAAGAATGCATTGATTCAAATTCAGATTGTTTAACCTTTTGACCACTGAGCAGCAGGATGTGGGTCTGTTATAAATTTAGAGGAACATAATATATGAGTTTTTTGAAGGGTACAGCGAGTTTTGTCCGATTTTCAATAGAAGGAACATTACCTGAAAATTCTCTCGATTTTATAGCTAAAAGAGTTATGGCATTTTCTTTTAAGGATATAGACGAAACCTATGATGAATACTCTATAGGTTGGGTTTCGATATTGAACATGTTCGACACACAATTTGCGTTTGCCTCATACGTTGCCGGCGACTATATCACACTGACCATGAGAGTTGACGAACGCAAGGTGTCGCCGGCAATATTGAAAAAGTTCGTTCAAAAGGAAGAAGAAAGAGTTCGCCTTGAACGACAGGTACCTCGATTAAGTCGATCGGTCAAAGTACAGATCAAGGAAAGAATACGAACAGATCTAATGCGCAAGGCTATTCCGATCCCAGCACTATTTGAACTCTGTTGGAATCTTTCCAACGCAACGCTTTTGTTTTTCTCAACAAATAAGAAGGTTCACTCAGTTCTAGAGGATTTTTTTAAGGAAAGCTTTGGACTGCTTATTCGCCAACAAATACCATATGTTACAGCAGAGCATTTAGTCGAAGAAGATCAAGTGTTAAGGCTAGAGAGCCTGTCGCCTGAAATTTTTGTTTAGTAGTCTATGTGTTGGATAATATGAAACAATATACAGTGAAAAATTATCGTTTTCAGGAAAATATTTTAATCAGTCTTAGAAAATACAAACGAGCTCAACTGTATCGGCGGGGTCCGAGATGGTTCAGCGACAATCAGCAACAATAATGGCTGAATGTAGAGAGAGGTGTTGTGCATGGATTTAGTTGATTTGATGGTGGAAAAACGTTTTATTGGGCAGGAGTTTCTTACCTGGCTCTGGTGGAAGAGTGAAGAACGTGGTGGTAGCGTAGAGTTAGCAAAAGAGGGAGATATAACAGTTGCCTTCGAAAAGCATATGTTACTGGAATCCGGGGAGGGCGAGTCAAGTGAGAAGCTTATCTGTACAGGATTACAAACTGAACTACAAGAAGCACGAACAGGGCTGCAAATGGGCAAAAAGCTTGAGCAGGCCCGAATAGTTATCGGCCATAATAGCCACGAGTATAGCTTCACTTTGGCTGCCGCCCTGATGGAGTTTAGGAACGTGCGATTGCCTAAAACCGAAGCAACTGAGGATGACAAAAGCGATAATCCAGAAGAAGTGGAGGGTATGATTCTTGAGCGCATTTTTCTCTTCGAAGAGTTAATTAGACTTATCAACACTCTTTTTGCGATGTTTTTAAAAGTCAGACTTGGTGCGCAATGGCGGGATGAACTTCAGAAAATTAGGCACTGGGTCGCTAAAATGGCAGTAGTGTCTTGACCCCACTCACTGGAACTATTTTCATGAAGGTCTGTGGACGAAATTTTCTTTGCAGCTTTTTTACGTCTTGCGACGTAAAAACTTGTGAATGAAATTTCGAAGGGACTAAAAAAAAAAGTAAAATTTCAGAAAATCTTGAAAATTATGGAGTACGAAACAATAATCGGGCTTGAGATTCATGCCCAGTTGAAAACAAATTCGAAAATATTTTGTGGTTGCAGTACGCAGTTTGGTGCACCCCCGAACACCCATACCTGTCCGATTTGCCTAGGGCTTCCCGGGGTACTTCCGGTCCTTAATAAAAAGGTGGTTGAGTTTGCAATAAAACTCGGGCTTGCAACAAATTCGATTATTAACAAATTAAGTCAGTTTTCCAGAAAAAATTATTTCTACCCGGATCTTCCGAAGGGCTATCAGACCTCGCAATTTGATCTGCCGATTGTCGGCCATGGCAGTGTTGAGATTGAAGTAAACGGCACGAAGAAAATAATTGGTATTACGCGAATCCATATGGAGGAGGACGCCGGTAAACTCACTCACAACGAAGTGGACCCGATCTCTTATGTTGATTTGAACCGTACCGGTACACCTCTTTTAGAAATTGTCTCGGATCCGGAGCTTGGTTCGCCCGAGGAGGCTTCTGCCTATTTGAAAAAACTCCACGCTATTTTGCGCTACTTAGATATTTGTGACGGCAATATGCAGGAAGGGAGTTTTCGCTGTGACGCCAATATTTCTCTCAGGCCGTTTGGACAAAAAGAGCTTGGCACTCGTACTGAATTGAAAAACATGAATTCCTTCCGACATGTTCAGAGTGCTCTTGAGTATGAAATCAGAAGGCAGAGGGATCTGCTGCTGGAGGGTGAAAATGTCGTCCAGGAAACATTGCTTTGGAATCCCGATAAAAATTGTACGGAATCCATGCGCGGGAAGGAAGATGCTCATGATTACAGATATTTCCCCTGCCCGGATCTTGTTCCTATAGCAATCAGTGAAGAATGGATTGAGGAACTCAGGGCGCAATTGCCGGAACTTCCCGATCAACGAAAAATCCGGCTGATTGACCAGTATAGTCTCCCAGATTATGATGCAACACTGTTAATAGCAGATCGCGACCTAGCTGATTATTTTGAAGATACTGTGAGTAATGGGGGGCAGGCAAAAAAAGTTGCCAATTGGATTATAACTGAACTTATCCGGGAGCTAAAAGGGGATTCAATTACTTCATGTAAGGTCAGTCCCTCGCAACTTGCAGCGCTCCTTGGGATGATTGAGGCGCATACGATCAGTGGAAAGATAGCCAAAACCGTTTTTCAACTGATGCTGCCGAGCGGAAAAGATCCCATGACGATTGTGCAGGATCAGAATCTATTGCAGGTATCGGATGAAGGTGAATTGTTGGAATTGGTGCGGCGGATTATTGCCGACAACCCATTGCAGGCCGAGGAATATCGGAACGGCAAAACCAAGATAATGGGATTTTTTGTAGGTCAGCTAATGCAGCGAACAAAAGGAAAGGCAAATCCAAATCTTGCGAATGAACTTTTTAATCGGGAACTCATCAACTGATTTTCAGGGAGGCTGGAGTGGAAAAGGAACTCTGGCAGAAGAAGGGGGAGGGCCATCGGGCTCGTCTTCGTGATCGCTTCCTTGAAAACGGATTAGAGAGCTTCACCTCAACAGAGGTACTTGAGCTCCTCCTTTCCTTCGGCACGCCGCGAGCTGACTGCAAGGAACCGGCTCGTGATCTCCTTAAAAAATTTGGAACCTTTTCCAAGGTTATTGAAGCACCTATGTCGGCTTTACAAGAGGTACATGGGGTGGGTTCCAAGAATGGCTTTGCCCTTCATTTTGTTCGTGCGGTGGCCAGCTATTATCTTAAGGAACGACTTACCGGCAAACGCTATCTCCATTCTTCCCAAGAGGTTGTTGATTACCTCACTCATTTGCTACGCGGTTTAAAAAAGGAAGTGCTGTCCGTGATATTTCTCGATGCTTCGCATGCCATAATCGATTCAGCGATTGTTGCTGAGGGGACTGTGAATGTCAACACCGTGTATCCGCGAGAGCTAATAAAAAAGGCTTTGGATTTCCATGCGACGGCCCTGATTATTGCCCATAATCACCCGTCCGGCTCACTCCAACCATCACCACAGGATATGAAACTGACGAAAAATCTGTTCATGCTGTGTAGTGCCATGCAAATCCAACTCCTTGATCATCTTATCATAGGAGATGGATCGTACAGTTTTGCTGATAATGGTATAATGGCCGACATTCGAAGGATTTGCGGCGAACTCCTTAACTCTCTTTAATAATTGATGGTTGCTCTCTATCTGCACGTACCTTTTTGCCACAAGAAGTGCCATTATTGTTCATTCAGCTCGAACGCGGTCGCAAGTGAGCTGTTTTTGCCCTATGTGACGGCATTAAAACACGAGCTTGCTCAGCTGGCTGCCCAGGGGGATTCAGGGAATCTGAAGAGTCTTTTTGTTGGTGGGGGTACACCGAGCATTCTCCCATACTCAATGTTGGCCGATTTGCTTTCCTATGCCCTGAAACTTTTTCCGCCAACCATTGAAGCGGAGATAAGCGTCGAGGTAAATCCCGGAACTGTCGATGAATCATATCTGCGGGCTCTTTTGGCTGCCGGCGTAAATCGGCTCTCTGTCGGAGTGCAGAGCTTTAATGACCAAGAACTGGGCGTCCTCGGTCGTATACATAATGGCAAGGAGGCACGCGACGCAGTTCAGTCGGCTAAAAATGCCGGTTTCTCGAACATTAACCTGGATCTCATGTATGGGCTCCCCGGGCAAACGGTTCAATCCTGGCAAGATTCATTGCAGCAGGCAATTTCCCTTTGCCCGCAACACCTGTCACTCTATCAATTGACCATTGAGGAGGGGACTCCTTTTCATCAAGAAGTTGCCACTGCAAGGATAGTTTTGCCTGAGGAAGAAGATATACTCTTGATGGACGAGGCAACTGGCATCATCTGCGATGATGCTGATTTGCAACAGTATGAAATTTCAAATTTTGCAAGCCATGGAAAGGAATGTGTACACAATATCAATTATTGGCATAATGGTGATTATCTGGCATGCGGGGCATCAGCCGTGAGTTGTACTAAGGGTGTTAGAGAAAAGCGAGTCGAAGATCCTTGGGAATACATCACAAGAATAAAGAACGGTGCTTCGGTCGTGGTTGAAAGCGAGAGTTTGTCCCGAGATGCGTCTTTCCGGGAGTCGGTGGTCATGGGGCTTAGAATGACGGAAGGAGTATCTGCGACTCGTCTCAAAGCGCGCTATAAAATTGATATGGCCGAGTATTACGGAAATATTCTCTGCAAACTCATAAAGTTGCAGCTAGTCGAAGTGACTTCATCACACCTGAGACTGACAGCCAAAGGGCGGCCTTTCGCTAATTGGGTAATGGCTGAATTGGTTTAGACCTTGAGTGAAATAGAAGTTTACAGAGAGAGATAATCCTCCGGCATATGTCCTGCTGATTCAAGTCCATTGATGGAACTACTGATGTGCGCTCCCACTGCCGCTGAGGCAAGCTCTTCATCGCCGGCCGCAAGTGCATCTATGATCGCTTCGTGTTCTGAGGTCGGTCGGTATTCAAGTTTGTAAAAAGGGTCGTAGAGAATGAGAAATATCCTTGTTTTGTCAAGGAGTTCTTTAATATATGAGTAGAGGACTCGATTGCCGCTCAATTCTGCAATCTTGAGGTGCAGGTTATCGTTGGCTGCATAGTATTCATCAAGGTTGCTTTCATCGAAAACCTTGGTTTCAAGACTAATGAGATTGCGGAGTTCCTCAATCTGTTTTCCAGAAATATGCGAGGAAGCCAGCCGAATCGCCATGATTTCAAGTTGAGCGCGAACGAGGAAGGTTTCCTCAATTTCTTTTTGCGTCGGGGTTATGACGAAAGCACCGCGATTGGGGATACTGTTGACCAAACCTTCAGCTTCAAGACGTTTTATCGCGCTTCTTACCGGGGTTCTGCTGACCCCGAGCTGCTGGGCGAGGGCTACTTCGACCAATTGACTGCCTTGTTTGATGTATCTTTTTCGAATCGCAGTCTTTAGCTTACGATAAACGGCATCTTCAGAGTTGATTTTCCTGGCTAGACCCATAGAGTTCAACATTCAGAAAAAGATTTTATAGGCACTCATTTTCTTGAGGAAAATGGCTTTGCCCGGGAATCAGAAATGTTCAATTTTCTTCTCTTTCCTCCATCGCCCAAGGACAGATGGAGAAAAAACTTAGTAATAGAATGCTTTCCACGTTTGTTTTCGGAAAAAATATAGAAAGCAAAAAGGCCAATCTGTTTTTGCAATATACACAAAAATTGTTGACATACCACTCGCAAATGCCGTACTAATTTTGTGTCCAATCATTGTATACAATTATTTGATATTCGTCACGGCTTTTTATACCCGCAAGGGGGCACGAAAAAGAGTAATGTTTCCGGCACTTCTCCGATCATGTCTATTTTTAGACAAAGGCTTGCTTTTAAAACCAACAGGTGAAAGGTAGTATCATGATAAATACAATAATTGCCAGTCTTCTCCCGCACATGCCCAAAAAATTAGTGTGGATGTTTTCCAAGGAATATATAGCCGGGGAGAATCTGGCAGAAGCGATTGTTAATGCCAAGAAATTAAACGCTCAAGGAATACTCACCACGCTTGATGTTCTCGGTGAGTTCATTACGACCCTGGATGAAGCCGAGGCCAATAAAAAAGAGTACCTCGAAGTTATAGAAGAAGCAGAGAAAGCAGGGGTAAAGGGTAACTATTCGCTGAAGCCAACCTTTTTCGGATTGCTCCTTGATAAAAATGTAGCTTATAGCCATATTCGCGAGGTAGTCGCTAAGGCGGCATCGTTTGGCAATTTTGTCCGCATTGACATGGAGGATTCACCGTGCACCGACATGGAGATCGAACTGTACCGCAAACTTAGAACCGAGTTTCCGGCAAGCGTTGGCCTTGTTGTTCAGGCATATCTAAAAAGAACTCTCAAGGATCTTGAGAACATGAAAGACATGAATGGCCTAGAGCATCCCGTTAATCTCAGGTTGTGCAAGGGAATTTATGTGGAGCCGGAGTCTCTCGCCTATAAAAAATATGACGACATTAATGAATATTTTCTAAAAGATATCGAATACATGTTCCAGCAGAAGATGTATCCTGCCATTGCCACCCACGATATCCCGGTCATTGAGGGTGCGTACAAGTTGATTGAGAAATACAAGGTTCCCACTGATAATTATGAATTTCAGATGCTTTATGGTGTAACGCCTGCCCTACGCCGTTCGATCCTTGATAAAGGGCATCGTCTGCGTGTGTATGTTCCCTTCGGTAAGCAATGGTTCGGCTACTGTACTAGAAGATTGAAAGAGAACCCAAAGATGGCCGGAGTCATTCTTAAGGCTTTGTTTATGAAGGGATAACTCCGAGAATGCCGATCTGCAGGCTGAGGTCAAATAATGATGAATCTTCAAAGAAACATTTGCCGCCCCTGTCGATTTCTCGTATTCTTTTATGGCAGAAGAGGAGTAGCGGGGCTGTTAAATAAAAACAGTTGATTGCTCGCAATCAACAATAAGCAAGAGGGGTGTATGGCCAGGCAGAAGCTTAAGGCAATTGTTATTAACCGCGACTGGTGCAAGGGCTGTGGAATTTGTATTGCATTATGTCCGAAGAAGGTTCTCGAGTTGGATGGCTCTGATAAAGCGGTGGCCATCCGGCCGGATGACTGTATCTGCTGCCGGATGTGTGAATTGCGGTGCCCGGATCTGGCCATTGAGGTATTGACAGAGGAGAAGGAGAATGAATAAAAATATCCGATTTGTTCAGGGGAACGAGGCATGTGTGGAAGGGGCGCTTTATGCCGGGCTGGATTTTTATGCCGGCTATCCGATAACTCCTTCAACGGAAATTGCCGAACTTCTCTCCGAGCGTCTGCCGCAAATTGGCGGCAAGTTTATCCAGATGGAAGATGAAATCGCCTCGATGTGCGCTATTATCGGTGCATCGCTTACCGGCAAAAAAGTCATGACGGCAACCAGCGGACCGGGATTCTCCTTAAAGCAGGAGGCGATCGGCTATGCCTGCATGGCCGAGATTCCCTGTGTCATTGCCAATGTGCAAAGGGGTGGACCATCAACCGGCAATCCCACCCATGTCAGCCAGGGCGATATCAACCAGGCCCGCTGGGGCACGCACGGCGACCATTCGATCATCGCTCTCACCGCCTCCAACCATCAGGATGTTTTCAAGATGACGGTCGATGCCTTTAATATGGCCGAGACCTATCGTACCCCGGTTATTCTCCTTTTCGACGAGGTTGTCGGCCATATGCGCGAAAAGCTCATCGTCCCCGAGAAAGGCGAGTTGGAGATTGTTGACCGGTTGCGGACTTCGGTTGCCAAAGACGTCGATTATCATCCCTATCTGCCGAGAGAGGACGGACGTTTGCCGATGTCTGATTTCGGCGGCGAGCATCGCTATAACGTCACCGGATTGTTCCACGATATGTGGGGCTTTCCATCCAATAATCCGAAAATAGTCAGTGGCTTGCTACGCCACCTGGTTGATAAGATCGAAAACAATGTCCAGGCCATCACCCGCTATAAAGAACATTGCCTGGAAGGGGCGGAGTATATTCTTGTTTCTTATGGCTCTTCCGCCAGATCGGCCATCCATCTGGCGCAGAACCGCAGGAACAAGGGAGAAAAGATTGGAGTTCTCGAACTGCAGTCGCTCTGGCCATTTCCCACGGAATTGGTCAAGGAAAAATGTGCTGATGCCAAGGTTGTTCTTGTGGTGGAGATGAATATGGGCCAGGTTTTGACCCAGGTTAAGGCGGCGGTCAAAAATCCCGACAGGGTATTTCTTGCCAACCGGATCGATGGAAAGCTCATCACCCCTTCAGATATCAAACAACTCCTCCGGGTCATCCAGGGGAGGGGAGTATAATATGGCAGTCAAAGACTATTTACGCGACCGGTTTTTCCCGCACATGTGGTGCCCCGGCTGCGGCCATGGCACCATCCTTAACGCCCTTATCCATGCCATCGAAGAGTTGCAGTTGAACAAAAATGAGATTGTCATGGTTTCCGGCATCGGCTGTTCGGCGAGAATCTCCGGCTATGTCGATTTTCACTCGCTGCACACCATCCATGGCCGGGCTTTGACCTTTGCCACCGGCGTTAAGCTGAGCAAGCCGAATCTGAAGGTGATAGTACCCATGGGCGATGGCGATGCTCTGGCCATCGGCGGCAATCACTTTATCCATGCGGCGCGGCGCAATATCGATATCACCGCCATTGTTATGAATAACCGGATTTACGGGATGACCGGCGGCCAGTTCTCACCGCTTTCCGGCCCCGGGGTCAAGGCAACCACCGCGCCGTACAAAACCATCGACAGCAGTTTTGATGTGGTGGAACTGGCCAAGGCTGCGGGGGCGACCTTTGTCGCCCGGTCAACAGCCTTTCATGTCAAGGAGTGCACCGAAATGCTGATGAAAGCCATCCTTCACAAAGGCTTTTCGGTGGTCGAAATCATGTCGCAGTGCCCAACCCATTTCGGCCGCAAAAATAAGGAAGGCGACGCCGCCAACATGCTGGGGCTGTACCGGGACAATACCGCCAAACTAGGCTCGAAGGCCTTGGAGGAGAAGCCCCATCTCATCCCCCGCGGCATTTTCGTCGAGAAAGAGCGACCGGAGTACTGCGAAGAGTATGACAAGATTATCGCCTATGCAATGAAGGAGAAAATATCATGAACAGGATTCGCATGGTATTCTCAGGTTCGGGTGGTCAGGGAGTTATTACCGCGGCCATTATTCTCGCCGAGGCGGCGGTAATTTATGAAGGCTTAAATGCTACCCAGGCCCAGAGTTATGGGGCTGCAGCCCGCGGTGGGGCGACCCGCAGCGACATCATCATCTCCGACAAGGAAATCAATTTCCCTGAAGTGACCCAGCCGAATATCCTGGTCTGTCTGACCCAGGAGGCATACAACACCTACTCTTCTATCATTCGGCCCGGCGGAACCCTGCTCACCGACAAGCGATTCGTGCAAACCACCCGCAAGGTCGATGCCAAGCAGATTGAGTTGCCGATGTATGAGACGGTCATGGAAAAGATCGGCAAACCGGTGGTGTTTAATATCTGCGTTCTTGGTGCCCTTATTGGAATCACCGAGATCTTGCAGCCGCAATCGGTTATGGCCGCGGTGGCCGACCGGGTTCCCAAGGATTTCTTGACCATGAACAATCGGGCTTTCGATCTCGGCCTGGTTCTCGGAGCCCAATTCCGCAGGTGATTTCCCGGTTGGTAATCATTCTTCCATTTTTGCCTTCACCGCCCTGGTTTGTCACGGATTTTTTGAGAAACCAGGTGTGGTGGCCGGGCGTCTTCTGCTCCATTCATACAAGGATCGAGGAGTTATCATGGAACATCTTTCAGCTGTCAGTTCTTCCACAACCAGGGGCGCGGACATTATCGCCAAGGCCGAGAGCGTCGGACTTGACCCGCGAGTTCTCTACGAAGCGGTTATTGATTTGTCGGCGGAAGGTTTGTTGACCGCCAATTGCCTTAACCTTGCAGCAGGAATTTTCCTGCAGGACCTTGGCCTGCCGAGATACTTCTTCCAAAACATTCGTAAGGCACCGCTGGCCAATCTGCTGCAATCTATCGCTACATCGATCAAGGTGAGAGACGGCCGGGTGGTTCTTTCCGGCCGCGTCGCCCAGGTGGAATTTGATGCCAGCCAGTCCGGCACGGTGCAATGGGTGCGAATAGCCACGGAAGATACCCGTGAAAACATGGAGACGGTGCTCGAACACCTGATTGCAGGTCACCGCCGGGAATATTACTTCAGCCCGGAAAGCCGATATTACACCTATATCGTCAGGCCGGAAATGGTGCCCGATTATCCCCGAGAAGTATTTGAAAAATCACGTTTTCTCTTCACGGTTGCCGGCGATTATCATGTGACGCCGGAACCGACGAGAAGGCGCTATGAGAAATTCTTAAAAGAAAGTGAACAGTCGATAACCCCTTTGATCGGGGTCTTCAATTTGCCGGAAAGCGGTGAGACGCGGCTGATGTTCAACTCCGATTTTGCCTCCCCCCAGCTGCCGGTGCTGCGCAGAATCCTTGAAGACCACGATCTGACCCTGCAGCGCGCCTATTGGGAACCGTACCTGGGGCAGGCCTCGGTTTCGTCATCCATCTGCACCCTGTATGTCGGTGGCGAATTGACAAGAAAGCAGGAGGATGGCGTCATCGCCGATCTTCGCGCCTTTCTGGCCTTCGCCGTGGGCCCGATTACCAGCCTGTATCTGCAGGGCCAAATCAGCTTCCAGGAAATGCTTTTTGCCGGCAATGCCATTGATTTCGCTCATATGTTCATTTTTAAGGAGAGCGAAAATATTGCCGACCGGGAGATTTTCGAGAATCTTGCCAGCAAAGATCAACGCGAGGCCTTCTCCAAACGTGTGCAAAGTTCCAATAAATCAACCTACACGGCGCGGTTGATCCTCGATACCGTTGTAAAAAACCCTGATCTCATCGGCTTTCTCTATCGCGTTTTTGAACAAAAATTTTCTCCGGCGGTGGGTAGACATATCAATGTCGAGGAAATCGGCGAAAAGTGGCAGGCGTTCGACAGGATCATCGCCAGCCGCTTCATCGATTTCCCTCTCGGCTATGAAATTTTTAAGTTTATGTGCAAGATCGTTCATTGCACCCTGAAAACCAATTTCTACAAGGCGGAAAAACGCTCTTTTTCCTTCCGTTTTGCTAACGGCATTCTTGATCCCCTGGTTTTCAGCCGCTTTGTTTTCGGCATTTTTTTCGTCAACAGCCACTATTCCTGCGGCACGCACCTGCGGGCCGCCGATATCGCCCGTGGCGGTTTGCGACTGATTCGCGTATCGCGTGCCAACTATGACACCGAACTCGACAACGCAGTTCTCCTTAACTATGCACTCGGCCCCAAGGCGCAGCGGCTGAAGCACAAAGATATTTGTGAAAGCGGCTCAAAGGGCGTGGTTATTCCCCGGCCTGAATATGCCGGCTACAGCAAAGAGGCGTTGAACGACTATACCGAAGGAATCATGAATTTGATGCTGCCGGATCATTCGATTGTTGATTACTACGGCAAGCCGGAGATGGTTTTTTTCGGGCCGGATGAAGGTACCGCGCTGCTCATGGATGACATCGCCTACCATGCCAAGGAAAAAGGCTATGAGTATTGGCGAACCCTTACCACCGGAAAGAGTTTCGGTATTCCCCACGATACCTATGGCCTGTTGTCCGACGGCCGGACTTTCGGCTTGCAAGACAGAGGCGAGCTGGGCGTTGAACTGCAGGTCGATGGAAAATCACTGTGCACAACCGGGGATATGGCGGCAATTCATACGGAGATCGGCGGGAAAATCGCCATTTCCGGGATGACCACCACCTCGATCATGGGCAGCTTCAGAACCCTTATCGACCATTATAACGCACGGGAAGAAGATCTGAACCTGATGCTTACCGGCGGCCCGGATGGCGACCTCGGGGCCAACCAGATCCAATGCTACAAGGGCAAAATTTGTCTGATTATCGATGGTGGCTCGGTCCTTTTTGATCCGCAGGGACTCGACAAAGAGGAACTGATGAAGCTCGCCTTCATGCGCAACTCCCAACCTCGCGTAAATTCTCTTGGTTTTCCCGCTGCAAAACTGAGCAGTCAGGGCTTCAGGGTGCCAATTCAGGCAGGCAACGTAACCCTTCCCGATGGCACTGTCGTGCAAGACGGGGCACTGTTTCACCGCAATTTCCTCTCTAATCCCGCCAACCGCAAATATATCAGCCAGGCCGATATCCGTGCCTTTATTCCCTGTGGCGGCTTCAAGGACACCATCCATCACGGCAATGTCCGGCAGTTCCTTGATCTTTTCCAGGAACTCAGATTTATTGTAGAAGGAGCCAATGTCTTTTTTGATGATGGCTCAAGACGGCATATCGCCACCCATTCGAATATCAAACAGATCAAGGATACAACCGCCAACAAGGGCGGGGTTTTCAGCAGTTCGATTGCCGAGGTGCTTACTGCCTTCCTCCTCCAAGAGGGGTATGAGGACAAATTGCAGAACGATGCGGTGACCCGCTGGGCCCTGATCAAGGATATCATCGACTTGGTTGATCACTATGCCCGTCTGGAAACCGGACTGCTCCTGCGCCTGCATGAAGCCGATCCGACCCAGCCGCTGTTTGTGCTCTCGGAGGTCACCAGCGAGCAGATTTTTGCCCTGCAGGACCACTTAGAAGGTCGTCTTGCCGAGATCCTCGTGGCCCCCGGCCTGGTATGGAAGACCATGGAGTATTACATTCCGGCCATCCTGCGTGAAAAGCTCGGAGAGGCCACGATAATGGCCATCCTCAATGCGAAACAACTCCAGCCCTACCGAGATGCCATTATTACCAAAAAATTGGCCTCAATGGCCTTTTACCGCTTTGGTGAGGGGTGGAATGCCTATTTGCGGGAGATCGATGAGGCGCTGCTTCCCGCCCTGGAGAGGGTCTTTGCTTGACAAGCTTGAGCGGATTACTGATTTAAACGGATAACTCTTCAAGTAATGTAATTGTTCAGAAGAGCTCTTAATGTCGTGAAATTCGACAGATCTGACATTTTTCCCTTTGTACGGAACGGTTGGCGCCTCAAGCCGCAGAGGATATTCTTCGCCATTCTTCCGAATGCCCATCGCCTCATAGGCCTTTTCATAGCCGGTGACGATTTTGTCCAAAACCAAATCTCGGGAACGTGGGGCAATCAGTAACAGGCCATCCATACCGATGAGTTCTTCAACACTATGGCCGGTAATTTCCGCCAAGCCTTGGTTGCATTCTAAAATCACACCTTTGTCGTGGAGAGTAATACCGCCAAAGGAGGGGTTGTGCAGGGCTTTGAAGCGCTCTTCACTCTTCTTCAGTTGTCTCTCCATGCGTTTGCGCTCGCTTATCTCCCTGATCACGGCAATGATTTTGTCCGAGTCGCCCGTGGTAACCCTTTTTAACGACACCTCGGACCAGAAAAGTTCGCCGATTTTTTTTCCCGGACTTGGTTCCTAAGAGAAACCTTGCTATATTCGCGACCATCTAGATTCTTCAGCCATCCACCAAGTACAAATGGCTGTGATGGACATCGCCACTCTCACAAGGAATGTAACTATGTTGATATCGTACAGGTTTGCGGCCGAAAGACGACAAGCCACCAATCTTCCCCCACTCCCTTTGTCCCCTGAACAAACCCATCAAGCGCAGAGACTCCTCGAACAAGGAGCTGGAGAGAGCTCTTTTCTCCTCAATCTCATCGCCAATTGCGTGGAACCCGGGGTCAGTAAGGCAGCTCAGGTCAAGGCCAAGTGGTTGCATGATGTCGCCCTTGGGCGGGTGAGAGTGGCAATTCTCAACCCTGAGCAAGCGATTGCCATGCTCAAAGCGATGGGTGGAGGGTATAATGTTTCGGTGCTGATCGAACTGTTGGAGGTTGAACCTCTGGCAGCCTGCAGTGCCGAAGCGCTGAAAGGGCTCATTAAAATTTATAGTGGCTTTGACCGGGTGGCAGGGCTGGCGAAAACCAATCACCATGCCCGGGAGCTTATCTCTTCCTGGGCAAAGGCTGAGTGGTTTACTTCCTCGTCCCCCATTCCCGAATCTTTGGAATTGAAAATCTGCAAGATCGACGGGGAGATCAACACCGATGATTTTTCGCCCGGTAACCAGGCGCAATCCCGTGCCGACATTCCGCTGCACGCCACCTTCTTTGGCAACAAACGATTTCCGGATGGCATCGCCACCATTGCCGGGTGGCGGGCGAACAAACACCAGGTGGCCTTTGCCGGAGATGTGGTGGGGACCGGATCGTCAAGGAAATCAGCGATTAATTCCCTGCTTTGGCACACCGGAGTTGATCTTCCCAATGTACCGAACAAGCGCACGGGGGGGGTGGTATTTGGCGGTACCATTGCCCCGATTTTCTACGCCACGGCCCGCGATGCAGGGATTTTGGCTGTTGAATGTGCGGTGGAAAAACTGGCAACCGGCGATACCGTCATTTTCCGTCCACGGGAATGGACCCTCAGCACCCAAGATGGCGTTACCATTGGCTTGAAGGCGGCACCCCTGACACTCCTTGAGGAGTACCGGGCCGGGGGGCGATTGAACCTGATTATCGGCCAGCAGTTGACGAGAATGGCTTGCACATTCATGGAGCAGTCGTTTCCGGCAATTTTCCAGGAAATCAGCAATCCCATAGCCAAACCCGGCCAGGGGTACAGCCTTGCCCAGAAGATAGTCGGCAGAGCCTGTGGGGTGGATGGTGTTCTCCCCGGCACGGTTTGCGAACCGAAGATGACGACGGTCGGCTCCCAGGATACGACCGGTCCGATGACCATGCAGGAGATTGTTGAACTGGCCTGCCAGCGTTTCAAAGCCGATCTGTTCATGCAGTCGTTCTGTCATACCGCTGCCTACCCTAAGGCCTCCGACTTTGCCCGGTGGCAGACCATGCGCCATACCACCGTCGATTGTGGCGGGGTCGCCCTGCAGCCGGGGGATGGGGTGATCCACCCCTGGCTCAACAGGATGCTGCTGCCGGATACGGTTGGCACCGGTGGCGACTCGCATACCAGATTTCCGCTGGGAATATCCTTTCCAGCTGGATCCGGCCTTGTGGCCTTTGCTGCTGCTCTCGGCTTTATGCCGATGGAGATGCCGCCTTCGGTTTTGGTGCGTTTTCACGGTCGACGCCTGCCGGGTATCACCGTTCGCGATATGGTGAATGCCATTCCCTATACGGCGATAAAGAAGGGCCTTTTGACTGTAGCCAAGAAGGGCAAGAAAAATATCTTTGCCGGGGCGGTCCTGGAGATTGAAGGCGTTGAT
>JBBQVT010000099.1:0-15652 GCA_038211245.1 Desulfobulbales bacterium
TGTACCTCAAGAAATTCGGCGCCGTCGAGGATGCTGTGAATGAGCACATTCATATCGTAACTCTGGTTGGGGTTGGGCGGCACCAGATAGTCGAGGGTTGGATCGATGCGGTCCGGCGGGTCGTTGAGGTCAAGAATGGGGGCCTTCTGCCGGTTATTCGAGGGCAGATAGTTGATCAGCTGGCGCACCGCCCGCAGGCAGAGGATATCATTCGGGTAAACGAACTGGGCGACACCGCTTTTTTCGGCATGCACCTCGGCGCCACCCAATTCCTCGGCGGTGATATCCTTATGAATGATGGTCTTTACCACATTCGGGCCGGTGACGAACATGTGCGAGGTCCGCTGCACCATGAAGACGAAATCGGTGATCGCCGGGCTGTACACCGCACCGCCGGCGCAGGGTCCCATGATGCAGGAGATCTGCGGAATGACGCCGCTGGCATAAACGTTGCGATGAAAGATTTCTCCGTAGGCGGCCAGGGCATCGACACCTTCCTGGATACGGGCGCCACCGGAGTCGTTGAGGCCGATGATCGGTGAGCCGACCTGATAGGCCAGATCCATGACCTTGCAGATTTTCTGCGAATGTCCTTCACCGAGCGAACCACCGATAACGGTGAAATCCTGACTGAAGACAAAGACCTCCCGGCCGTTGATGGTGCCGTGGCCGGTGATGACGCCGTCGCCGGGATGGGTGTCGCCGCTGCTGACCGAGGCGCCACGGCCGACCTTGAGGATGTCGATTTCTTCGAAAGAACCTTCGTCCAGCAGCAGATGCAGGCGTTCCCTGGCGGTGAGTTTGCCTCGCAGGTGCTGAATGTCGATGCGCTTCGTCCCGCCGCCGGCGAGGGCCTGCTCGCGCAGTTCGAAGAGCTCAAGAATATTGCTGTGCATGATCTCAACCATGAACTTCTCCTTCGTTGTAAGATAGATGTGCGCGCCAAAAGGGGCGGGAGTTGTGAAGCCGCTAAATTTCTACATGGTTGCCGAGCTCGATAACCCGGTCCGGCGGCAAACCGAAGAACGATGAGGCGTTCCAGGCGTTGCGCGACATAAAGATGAAGAGAAATTTGCGCCAATAGGCCATGGGCGCCGAGCCACTGGCCAGGAGATTTTCTCGGCCGAGAAAGAACGAGGTGGAATAGATATCAACCGGTAGCCCTTTATCGTGCAGCAGTTCAATAATTTTCCCCATATCCGGCGATTCCATAAAACCGTAATGAGCAATAATGCGATACAGGCCTTGACCAAGGTCTTCAAGGGTTACCCGATCTTCCTGGTCGACCGTCGGTGTTTCCGCCGACAGCACCGACAACAGCAGCACCCTTTCATGCAGTGCTTCGTTGTGCTTCAGGTGATGCACCAGGGTATGGGGGATACCGTCCGGGGCGATGGACATAAACACCGCAGTTCCCGGGATCCGGGCCGGGCTATGCTCGGTGAGATCGTGGAGAAACACATCGGTAGGCACCCGCATCAAGCTGTAATGTTTGGCCAGGAGTACCCGGCCATCACGCCAGGTGATCATGCTTGTTGAGATGAAGGTGGCGATGCAGATGGTAATCCAACCGCCGTCCACCACCTTTAACATATTGGCGCCGAGAAAAGCGCCATCGAAGGTCAGGAAAAGACCGAGGAGGAGGAGGCTCTGCCACAGCGGCCATCGCCATTTATACCGGGTTATCTGGAAATAGAGAAGGGATGTTATGGTCATGGTACCGGTTACCGCAAAACCGTAGGCAGCGGCCAGTCTGCTCGATTCCTGAAAGACCAGAACCAAAGTCAGGGTGGCAATCATCACCAGCCAGTTGACGGTCGGAATGTAAATCTGCCCTTTGGCATGCTGCGAGGTGTGAATGATGCGCATACGTGGGGTGAAGCCCAGCTGAATGGCCTGCTGGGTAAGCGAGAATACCCCGGAAATCATGGCCTGCGAGGCGATGATCGTCGAGAGGGTGGCCAGTCCGACCAGGGGAATAAGCAGTGCTTTCGGCGCCAAGGCGTAGAATGGATTGACTTCGGCAATCGTCGGGTCGTGGAGGAGCAGGGCACATTGGCCGAAGTAGTTGAGGACCAGTCCGGGCAGAACCACGCAGTACCAGGTAATGCGGATGGGAAAGCGGCCAAAATGGCCCATGTCGGCATACAGCGCCTCGCATCCGGTAATACAGAGAACCACCGAGGCTAGGGCGACAATGCCGTGCAGGTGGTTGATGGCAAAAAAGTTGTAGGCGTAAAAGGGATTCAGGGCGGCAAGGACCTCCGGATACCCGAGTATCGCCCGCAGTCCGAGAACGCCGAGGGTGGTAAACCAGACAATCATCACCGGGCCGAAAAGCTTGCCGATGAACGCGGTCCCATAGCGTTGTATGGTAAAAAGGCTGATCAGGATCAGAACGGTAATAGGCACCACATAATGGGCGGCGGCATCGGTGACCATGTTCAGACCTTCAATGGCGGAGAGTACCGAGATGGCGGGGGTGATAACCCCATCACCATAGAGAAGCGATGCGCCGGCAGCAGTGAGGATTGTGAGGATCGACCATTTCCTCTTGCTCCTTTGCAGCTTACTGCGCAGGGTGGCGAGAAGTGAAAAAGTTCCTCCCTCGCCTTTATTATCGGCACGCAGGATAAAGATAACGTATTTGATGCTGACCACCATAATCAGCGACCAGAACACCATCGACATGATGCCGAGGACGTTTGCCGGAGTTGCTGCCATGCCGTGAATCCCGGAGAAACATTCCTTGATGGTGTATAGCGGACTGGTGCCGATGTCGCCGTAAATAATGCCCAGCGCTGCCAGGGAAAGGTTTGAAATTCCAGGCTTTGTCAGTGGTGGAAGGGGCGCGGAAACAGCAGCGGCTCGGGGTTTTGCCCCAGGGGCCGAACGGAACAATGACATGATACAACTCCGATTTGATGGTAGCAGGAAAGCCTCCAATCTTCGGAGCATGCTTTCCCTTCGATGCCTGCGAGGTTAGCTGACGGGCTCGGGCCGAAGAGTTTGCCCTACGCCGGTTATCCGGCGATACGCCCCATGTTGCTTATGGTTCCCCCGCTCCCTTCCGTTCGGAAGGGACTCAGCAGTCATTTTTAAAGGCAGTCGGAGCTCTCCGCCAATTTGCGGAGAGCACCTATACCCATATAAAAAATTGTATCTTACCACTTTACAGAAAAATTAAAAGAGGCCCTTTATCATACCTTGAAACTGCCGACCAGACGATTCAATTCTCCGGCCATGGCCAGCAGTTGCTGGGCACTGTCCTTGACTTGGTTGCTGCTGTCGGTGATCGCCTCCGAGGCGGTATTGACCTTGGCGATGTCTTCAGCCATTTCCGTCGCCACCTGCGAGCTTTGACCGACATTTTCGTTGACTTCCTGGATTCCCACCGAGGCCTGGGAAATGTTTTCGGCAATCTCCCTGGTCTTGGATGCTTGGGCTTCAATATCTGCGGAAATGCCGGTGACAATGGCATTAACGCGGGTGATGACCTCGGCAATCTGGTCGATCTCGTGCACCGTCTCCGACGTCGTTGCCTGGATGCTCTCAATCTGCCTTTTAATGTCGAGGGTGGCAGTCGCCGTCTGTCGGGCGAGTTCCTTGATTTCATTGGCCACGACGGCAAAGCCCTTGCCCGCCTCCCCGGCTCTTGCCGCCTCGATGGTGGCATTCAAGGCAAGGAGGTTGGTTTGTTCGGAAATCTCGGTGATGGTCTCGGTGACCTTGCCAATGGAGATTGCCGCCTGCCCGAGGACCGCCATTTTCCCGGCGGTTCCGGTTGTCTGTTCAACTGCCTTGCCGGAGATTGCCGATGCAGTCTCGACATTTTTGACGATGCTATGGAAGGTGGCGGCCATCTGTTCGGCGGCGTTGGATACCATGGATGCATTGGTGGAGGATTCTTCCATGGCGGCGGCGACGGCATTGAGGTTTGAACTCATCTCCTCTGCTGCGGCCGCGACATTGCCGGCACGACTCGACGCATCATCCGACTTTTGCGCCATGTCACCGGCTATTTCCATCAGTTGATGCGAGGATTTTTCCACCTCCACGGTATTGCCGGAAACCTTACCAATTATTCCCTGCAGTTTCGCAACGAAAACGTTGAACCACCGAGCCATCTCGCCGATTTCATCACTGCGGTTCTCCTCCAGCCGCATGGTAAGATCGCCTTCACCCTCGGCAATATCGCGCAGACGGTTGACGGCATCCTGAACCGGCCTGGCTATACCTCGCGAGACAAAAATCCAGATGAGTGTCGAAACGGCGATGGAGAGGAGAATCAGGCCAATCATCCAGATAAGACCTCGTCGCGCCTTTTCCTCAATCAGATGAACGGAACCAAGTATTTCGTCTTCAAATGTGCCGGCGATAATAACCCAATCCCACTGCTTGAAATAACTGTACTTGAAAAGTTTCACCCGGCTTTCAGTTTCACCCTCCTTCCAGGCAACCTGCAGATCGCCAATCTTGCCGGGCCCTAAGGACATTGCTCCCTCGATTATTTTTCGTACATACGGCTGCCCCTGGGCGTCGGTTTTATCAAGGACTATCTTCCCATCCTCTTTGCCCCCTTTGGAGATGATATAGGTGCCCTTATTGTCGAGAACCTCAACACTACCGCTTTTTCCCACCACCAGTTCCATAATTGCCTTACGCAGGGAAGTGGTGCTTTCCTGGGGCACGCCGACAAAAAGCATGCCGATGATCTGCCCGGAGGCGTCCTTTATCGGTTTATATGCCGTTATATACCAAGCGTTGACGACAAAGGCCCGACCGACAAAGGTTTCGCCCTTCATCACCGCCTGAATCACCGGATTGGCAGCGCCATCGGGGTTCTTGCCGGGAATGTAGGTGCCGATGGCCCGCTTGCCGTCGGCCTTCATGACGTTGGTCGCTACCCGCAACATGTCCCCGTCACCATTCATTTTTTGGAAAATGGTACAGGTTGTCTTAACGAGATTTTTTACCTCGTCGACCACCGGAACAACCATTTCCTTGTCTCCAAATTGACCCAGCCATTCATCACCCACCTGCATCTTCGCAAGAGTTATTGATTTCTTGTCGCTTGACAACTGATTGACCGCATCCCAGCTCACCGTCTCTTGACCAAGACTCAGGCCCCCCTTTTTGCCGGCGATATCTTCGGCGACATTCAGGGATGAGGCAATCTCTTTTTCTATGAGTTCCTGCTGGGTGGTCGCCAGAGTATACACACTCTGGACCAGGTGATTAAAATCGGCATCGGCGAGTTTTATACTTTCTTCCCTGGCCGTCGCCGTACTTTGCCTATTTTGGAAAATGACCACACAGAGTGCAAAAATCAGGGGCAGGGCAGTGAGACTTATGCCCACCAACAACATACGCATTTGCAGCTTCATTCTTTTCAGCATCGAACACTCTCTTGAATAAATTTGGCTTTACTGGAAAATTAGCTGCGCTAACTTAAGGTAAAAGAAGGTGTAATTCAAGAGCCGATACTCCTCAGCGATAGATTTTTTATTAAAGCCGAGGCTTAAACCAAGAAAAAGAGTGTATGTTTCTGGTTTTAAATGGAAAATGTTGGGAAAAATTCCTTGATTGAAAAAACGTCTGCAGCGGACGCGCCTAACTGCGAGGAAAGCCAGAGACTCTGCCAATATGTACTGTATAAGAATTTCAGCTGTTGACACTTTGGCAATTGTCGCAGATCATAGAGCGGTATTATTCCATTTCTAAATCAAGATGGGAACGAGAAGGCAAGCGAGCAGCGACGAGACAGTACAAAGAAGTACGGCGAGGAGCCGCACAGCGCCGCCGCCGAAATTAACGCTTGATTTAGAAATGGAATTACAAAGCATTTTGAAGATTCCCTGGCGGCTGGCTCAGTCCTCCCGGTGTCGCGGGTAAATTCTGAAATCAATTACGAGTCCTTGATATGAAACATACCGTGCCGTTTCCCACAATTTTTCTGCCGCTGCTGTTCTTCATCCTGGCCGGATCCTCGGTAATGGCCGCGGACAAAGTCCCTCCTGCCGACAAAATCCGCATATTTTTTTCCGGTAATGTGCAGGCGGAGCTTGGGCCCTGCGGCTGAGGTGGTAATCAAATGGGCGGTCTGTCCAAAAAAGCCTACCAGATCAGTAACCTTGCTGACAAAAATGTACTTCAGCCCATCCTTCTCGACGCAGGAAACCTCCTGTTCAAGCAACCGACCGTGGCCCATTCACAGGAGTTGCTTACGGCCGCAGGCCTCATGGAAATCTATCAACAGATGGCCTATGATGCGGTTGCTGTCGGACAACATGATCTTGCCGCCGGCATTGAATTTTTAAAGAATAGCCAAGCGAAGGGTTTTTCCTGGCTTTCCGCCAACCTCATGGATAAGCATAATAGCCCGATCTTTCCTGCCGTTAAGGTAATTGAGAGAGGTGCAATGAAGATTGGTATTATCGGACTTACCGGGCAGATCGTGGCACTCTCGCCGGAGATCATCGTCGCCGACTGGCGGAAGGTTCTGCCTGAACAGTTGGCGAGGTTGAGCAAAGAATGCCGGCTGCTCATTGTCCTTTCAAGCCTGAGCGGTGAAGAAAATGCCGAACTTACCCGGCAATATCCCCAGGTACATGTGCTGATAACCGCTGATAGGCAACAGGGCAACATCGCGAGAATCGATAATAGCAGCATCGTTACCCAGACCATGAGTCAGGGGAAATACCTTGGTGTTCTCAACCTCGATGGGATTTTCGGCAGTTCCCGGGGTAAAGACCGGGAGCAGGGGAACAAGAAAGCCTCAGGAAAAGAGCTGCCGCATCTTGTCAGCAGTGACTTTATCGCTCTGAGCAAAAACCTTCCTGAAGATCGGCAAATCGCTGCCGCTATTGAGGCGATAAAGCAGAAAATTTCTGTCCATAACCAACAATCTGCCGCCTTCGCTCAGCAGCTGGATTCTGCCGCCAACCAATTTTTCTTGGGCCTAACCGGTTCTATCCGCTGCCGGGAGTGCCATCCGCTGCAGGCCCAGTTTTGGAACTCGACCAGACACGCCGGGGCCTATGCCACGCTGCAGCGGCAACAGCAGAATTTCAATTTGGATTGTTTGCCCTGCCATATCACCAAAAATCCTGTCCCTGAACAGGCAGCACCCTTGCCCGTTGAATCCCTCCCGGCACTGCCTCCCGCCTTGCAGTCGGTCGGCTGCGAGGCCTGCCACGGCCCGGGACTGGCCCATGCCGACGGCCCGGACACGTTCAAACCGCACAGGAAGGTCGAAGAAAAAACCTGCGCCGCCTGCCACAGCAAAGACAGAGACCCAGCCTTCGATTACCAGCAGAAACTCCCTAAGGTGCGCTGTCCCAAGGGGTAGGCGCGGAAGATGGTCGAGTCATTTCCTAACGGCTCCCCATCACTTACCGACACCGCCAAACTGGAGGAGAGAGTAAAACAGGGCGGCAACCAGCGCCGAGGCCGGAATGGTAACCACCCAGGCAAGTGCCAGATTGGCGGCAAGCTCCCAGCGAACCGCCGACAGACGCTTCGACGAGCCGGTACCGAAGATACAAGCGGTAATGGTGTGGGTGGTGGAAATTGGCGCGCCGATCAGCGAGGCGCCGGTGATAATCAGGGAGGCCGAGGTTTCCGCCGCCAGACCGTTGACCATTTCGAGCTTGGTGATACGATTGCCCATGGTCTTGATAATTTTCCAGCCGCCCATTGCCGTGCCGAGACCCATGGCCAGCGCACAGGATAATTTTACCCAAAACGGCACCTCAATGCTGCCGATCTGATGAAAAAGGAACAAAGCCAGGGTGATTACCCCCATGGTCTTCTGGGCATCGTTCAGGCCGTGACTGGTAGCCATGAAGGCTGCTGAGAGAATCCGCACTTTTTGAATCCGTTGGTTGACCGTCCGACGATCAGCCTTGCGCAGCAGGAATTGTAACATTAATGTCATGGCATAGGCGATGGCAAATCCGGCCAAAGGTGAGAGGATCAAGGGCAGGATGACTTTACTGCCAATACTCGAAGAATTGAGGCTGGCAAAACCGGAATGGGTAACCGCTGCACCGATCAAGCCGCCGATCAGGGCATGGGAAGAGGAGGAGGGAAAGCCGAAATACCAGGTGAGAAGATTCCAGGCGATGGCGCCGATGAGGGCTGCCAGGACCAGGATTTGACTGCCCATGACGACTTCCGTGTTGACTATGCCTTTGCCCAAAGTATGCGCCACTTCACTGCCCAAAAGAGCCCCGACAAGATTCAGTGACGCCGCCATCACCACCGCCGTTTGTGGGGACAGCACCTTGGTGGTAACCACCGTGGCTATGGCATTGGCGCAGTCGTGTACCCCATTGGTGAAATCGAAAATCAGGGCGACAACGACAATGATCACAAGAAGGAAGGGGACATCAAGCATTTTTCAACACCACTTCTTCAATAGCATCAACCAGATCATCTATCCGTTCAATAACCTGTTCAATTCGATCATATACCTGGATCCATTTGATAATATCCACCACTCCGCTGATTTCGCTGATGGCTCCATCCTGGAGTTCCGACAGGCCGGTGCTGAGCAGCATCTCACAATCCAGCTTCAGATCCTTGCTTTCCCGGACTAGGGGTCCGACTTCCTCTTTACCCTGCAGGGCATGGATCAGTTTTCCGGTGCAAGCCGCCATCAAACTGATGTTCTGCAGCATTTTCTTAGCTGGAAAGCGTATGCGGCTAAAGCCGGATACATGGGTGCGGGTGGCAATGCTTTTCAGAAAATTGATCGAATCTTCCTGGGCCAGATTGATGCGGTAGATGTCTTCGCGATCGATCGGGGTAATGAACGAACAGGAGAGCTGCCGGGCGATTTCCCGACACAGTTCATCACCCTGTTCTTCCTTAAGTGAAATGCGTTTAAATGCTTCGTCGACCGAAGTGTAATCATTGAAAAGTTGACTCAGTTCAGCGGCAACATCTTTAAGGATTTCATTTTGCTGGATCAGCAGATCAAAAAACCGAATAGATTTAGGAAAAAGGGTAAATGCCATAACAATGCTCCTGCCAGGTTATTTCAACGGTTAGTCAATCAACGGCTGTTTTTTGTCGATCGATGCAAAGAAAAGAAAGGATATTCTCTCTTTATTCTACACGCCGAACCTTCAGAAAACCAGGATGAATTCTCTTCGGATATATTTTTCCATAAACACATTGCCGGGGAGCATGTTACCGTTACTGCACAATCAGCAAAGGAAGGCAATTGTTTTGTAACCATCCAAACACACTTAAAAATCAACAGTAAAACGGCGAGTTTGTCGCCATTTCGGAAACCTTGTCACCGACTCCACACAGCTTTTTGCTTCTCGTGCTTCGCTGAGCTGAGATTTTTTTTAGATTTGCTTCCTATCGTCCCGAAATAAAAAACTATTTGCTTTTCATGCAACATTGGCATTACTCTTGAAATACTTCAGACATAAGAAAAAAACTGTTGCCAATATCGGTGCGGCAAAGCCGACAGGAAAAAGGCCCTGCCGGCCGGGCGACTCAAATGTAGGTAATTAAAGGGAAGAAAAATGGGTGAGAAAATGAGAAAAATTCTGTTGGCAGTTGATGGTTCCGAGCAGTCGATGGATGCGGTTCGCTATGTCTGTAACTCGGTTGCGCGCTCCAAGACTGAAATAGTGGTATACCAGGTGATGAGCAAGGTTCCCGAAGTTTTCTGGGATTTGGGAAAGGATCCGGCCTGGGAGCAGAAGATTGAGTCGTTGCGGACATGGGAGAAACAGCAAGAGACCATTGCCGCCGGTTTTATGAATACAGCTCTTACTCTTTTCAAGGAGGCCGGATTTAATCCGGGCACTGTAACCACAAGAATCGGCAGACAAAAAGAAGGAATTGCCCGGGATATAATTGCTGAGGCCCGGCAGGGCTATGATGTGGTGGTGATAGGTCGCGGCAAGTCAAGTAGTGAAGAAGGTACACCGCTCGGCAGTGTTGCCAGCAAAATTCTCAGTGCCGCCACCTCCTTTTCACTCTGGTTGATTGGCGGAAAACCAACTTCCGACAAGGTCCTGATTGCCATGGATTCTTCGGAAGGTGGTCTGCGGGCGGTAGATCATACCGGTACAATGCTTAATCACGGCGATAATATTATCACCTTGTTCCATGCAATTCGCGGCATTACTGTTTCTACCGAAGGAATGGAGGATATATTCCCCGAGGCCTATCGCCAGCAACTCATGGGTGACGCCGA
Organism: Desulfobulbales bacterium; assembly: GCA_038211245.1. GTDB lineage: Bacteria > Desulfobacterota > Desulfobulbia > Desulfobulbales > Desulfocapsaceae > Desulforhopalus_A. The sequence continues at coordinate 10,226 of JBBQVT010000099.1, forward strand.
GAAAGAAATTCAGCCGGCTTTACAAATTGCCAGGGACCATCTTGTGAAAATGGACATTTCCCCGGAACGGGTTTCGACCAAAATCATCACCTCGGTAAGAAGTCGGGCTGCCGCGATAGTCCAAGAGGCAAAGCAGAATGGATATGGAACAATCGTGGTCGGGCGGCGGGGCATTACCGAAGTCGCTGAGTTTTCCATGGGCAGAGTAACCAATAAGCTGACGCAGCTGGCCAAGACCCAGGCTTTGTGCATAGTCACTTAGGAGCCGTTACAAAATATGGGTTACTTCAACCCATTTTGTTACGGCTCCTTATGCCGTTCCGGCCATTCCTTGGCCATGTTATTTTTTTACAACGGCTTGAAACCGCCTACCTCTTCGTTTCATTATTCCGGCCAGGGTGCACTCCCGCATCCTGGCCGAACCTTTTTCACGATCTTCGATACGCCTTGCCGAGCCACTTCGGCGGTTTGCCGCCAAAGAGCCGAAGGGCTAGGTTTTTCCGGTTTGCGCTGCGGTTTATGAGAATGAGAACCACCTGCCCCTCCACCCCGATATTCCACAGTCCGGCGCGAAAGGTGAATAGCAGGCCGCAGGAGCAGAGCAGCAGCGGAATCCACACTGAGAGCACATGGCTGAATTTTTGCCAGGAAAAAATCGATCCCTTGGCGATGGTTATGGCGATGGTCGTCGGGGCGATGCCGAGGGCTACGAGCAGGAGGCTGACGGCTCCGAGGGCGAGGGCGGTGATCACCGCCATGGTCGAGATCCGGGAGGAAAGAAGATGGCTGGGCGGGACGGGTGGTTTCATGGCAGATGGTGAGGTGGGTGGATGAGAGATGGTGATCGTGGCACCTAACTGATTCCAGCGGTTTCGACTTGCCCGGTGATGGCCCGGGCAAGCGCATGGTAATCGGTTGCTCCGGCTGGGGTGTCGAGGACGATTGTGCCGTTGTAAAAGACCACGATGCGGCTGGCCTGGCTGATGATTTCTTCCAGATCCGGGGAGGCGAAGACGATGGCGCCATCGGTTCTTAGCCGGGAATGCAGGTGGCGCCAAGTCCAGGCCGTCGATTGGCCGTCGAGACCCCGGGTCGGGTTTTCCATAAGGATGAGCCGCGCCTCGCTCGGAATTAAGGAAAGCAACAGCCGCTGCTGGTTGCCGCCGGAAAGATCTTCGACCGCAGTTTCCGGCTGTCCTTTGATACTATGGGTGGCAATTGCCTGCCTGGTTCGGCATGCCGATTCCCAGGCGGAGCGCGTCTTTTGGGCTATCGAGGCGGACCTTTTTTCCCTTAAACAGTATTTCGCCGCTGCTTCTTACGAGAAAGCCGGTAAGCACCTGCATAAGTGTTGACTTACCGGCCCCAATTTCCCCGACTATGCCGTGGATGGCCGCAGCTTCAGCCTTCAGGTTACCCCGGCGAGGGCCTGTACCTTGCCGAAGGTCTTATAGATATTTTTGAGCTCGATCATTTTTTTGAGATGAGGCGTTAGGGGTGAGTACAAGGGTGCGTAAAATGCACCCTTGTACTCACCATCCTTCAACCTACTTGGATGCGCCGGCCATCCCCGCAAGCAGTTGGGGCAGATTCCACACCTGGTCGTCGGTGGCGGTTGCCCCGGCTTTCAGGAAGGCTGAACCGTCCTGAAAATGGAGAGGTCCGGTGAAGAGATTGAGGCCACCGGCCAAGGCCTTTTGGAAGTCGGCGAGGGCCTGTTTTTGACTGTCGCCCAGGGCGTTACCCGGCATGAAGCCGATAGTTGTGGTGGTCGGATTATTGATTGCCTGCCAATCCGGTCCGAGCCAGAGGAACTGTTGCTTCCATATGCCGCTCATGGCCTCGCCGATCAGCTGGGTGTAGCTGGGAACCCAGTTGAAATAGGGCACGCCGAGGCAGGCCTCGGGGGCGATGGCGCAGGCGCCCTGGTATTCATAGGGAAGGGCCCATACCGTTTTGCCTTCTTTTTTCTTCTGGCCGGCGACGGCCAGGGCTTCGGTGGTGTCGAGACCGGAAATGACCACATCATGGCCGGTATCAAAGAGGCTGCCGGCAACGAGGGTCGGGTCGGAGGTGACTCCGGGGATATTGAACCAGAAACCGATCCAGCTGACTTTAAATTTTAAATCCGTCGCCGGTTTCTTCAGGACATTGGTTCAGGCGTAACGGGCACCGAGATAGGCGCTCGCTGCCAGCCGGCGGGTTTCGGCATTGATGAGCGGGCCGAGGTAGGCGATCTTGCCGGTTTGCGAGGTCATGGCGGCAACGAATCCGGCCATCATCTTGCCGTATTCCATACGCCCCATCAGATTGCTGAGGTTGGCGCCGGCCTTGCCGGTGCGGGCGTCATCGCCGGAGATATGGATGAACAGCACCTCCGGATGCATGGCAGCGGCCTCACGGACGCCGTCCTTCATGTCGTCGGAGTTGCCGATGATCAGTTTCGCGCCCTTCGAGACCAGGTCGTCGACCAGCATGGGGATCGTTATTCCCGGCCGGTCGGCCGGGTTGACCTTGTCGATATAGAGCATTTTCGCCCCCGGAAAAACCTTCTCCATGGCCTGTCCGGCCTCGAAGTGGGCCTGGCTCCAGCCGTGATCACCGGCTGGACCTACCAGCAGCAGGCCGAAGGGGTATTCGGCGGCAAACAGCGGGCTGCCTGTCGGACAGAAGAGAAGGCAGGAAAAAATTACTGCCTAGAGGAATATTCCGATATTCTTCATTTTTTTACTCCTTATTGAGATTATTTTCTTCCTTGCAACCATTTTTTAAGAGAAAGTTGACTTTCTCCGGATGATTTTCCAAAGATTAAACCCTCAACGCTAATATCTTCGTCAATGTCTCCCCAGTGAATTCCGTGACCGTTACCAATAAGCCTCCATCTTTCTCTCTCTTTGGGTGTGGCATGTTCCAACCTCGGATACCAACCAAGAGGAACAAAAATGGATCTTCCATCACTGAGATCGACCGATAATGCATCATCGGTCACTTGGACACTCACAGCTAAGGGAACCTCAATTTCAACGGCGAAAGTATTCATACCAAGCCTCTATTAATTTTTGATTGTTTTCTTCTATGATTTCTCGAGCCAGTTTCAGTTCAACACGGTTAAACCCGCCACTGCTTTGAAACCTTAAAGGATCAAGCCAGTACTTGGCAATTTTATCTTCCTTTTCGACATGCACGTGCGGAGGTTCCTCGCGATCATTTGCATAAAAGAAAAATCTGTATGCCCCAATTCTTAAAACTGTCGGCATTTAGTGCTCCTTTCATGTTGGGTTTTTTTGTCCAATCGCGGTGCTGATCAACACCGTGCCTCCTGTAGCGCATCCGTCAGGAACGGTGAGTTCAACTTGAGCCTTGCTATTGCCGCTTCCGCTAAGTCGATTGGTTATGATAATTTTTATAGTGTTTTTAGCATGTTTTCTATTATGAAAATGGCTTTTTCCCTTCGTTTTTCATTCTGTTCATATATGTACAATAAGCCGTCTTGAGTGCCGACATTGGCCTTTGATATATCATCTACCTCCGTAGCAAGCAGATTTATTATACCCAACTCGTTTTTCGATTTAAAATATTGGCTGTACAGTTCCCAATATTTTTCAAAATGCTTTTTGTTTCTATTTGGTAGGTAAAGAAACAGTTTTCGAGCCGCTTGATCTTGAGCGTGATAATGTTGGGTTACAATGGGTTTGGCAGATTAATTGAATACAGCAAAATGTAATTCTCTACGGCACAATTTAATTCGGTAGACTTTTCATTGAAATCCCTTGAGCCTACAAGCATATACAATATTTGTAAGAGATTCACGAAAAAACCGGCACGAACCCAGATCTGCCAAGTGATGGAGAGAAACGGGGAATTACAATCAATTACTCGAATATTTAGTAAGAATGTTTACCATAACCAAGAAGCATGCAAAAGCAGCAATCTAAGAGCAATAACAAGAGGCATTCATGGTCGATACCATTTTGGCAGCCGACGGGCTGTGTAAGCATTATTATCTCGGCGGGCAGAAAATTGATGTCTTAAATGATATCTCCCTGGCCATCGACAAGGGCGAGTTTGTGGTCATCGCCGGCAATAGCGGCAGTGGTAAAACCACACTGCTCAGTATCCTCGCAGGTCTTGACCTGCCGAGCAGCGGCCGGATCACCATCGCCGGGCGTGATATCACCGGACTCACCGAGGATCAGTTGGCCCCCCTGCGTAATGGCCTGACCGGCTTTGTCTTTCAGGCATTTCACCTGATTCCCTCCCTCAACGCCTTGGAAAATGTCATGTTTCCGGCGGAAATAAAAAAAGACCCACAGGCCCGGGAAAAGGCCGAAAAACTTCTCGACCAGGTAGGCCTTCTGCCGCGCCGCAATAATTTTCCCGAGCAGCTTTCGGGCGGTGAGCAGCAGCGGGTGGCGATCTGCCGAGCCCTTATCAACGGGCCGGAGATCATCTTTGCCGATGAGCCGACCGGTAATCTCGATTCCAGTAACAGCGAGGGGATTATCAGGCTGCTCCTCGATCTCCATGATGATCGTCGGACGACGCTGGTCATAGCGACCCACAGCCGGACCCTGGCAGCGCGTGCCGATCGGGAAATCCGCCTGTATGACGGCAGAATTACCGACGACAATCGGGTAGAGCTATGAACTTTCGTTTTTTGCTGCGGGAAATTGTCCATAGCCGGGGTCAGGCGGTGGTTTTTATCCTCTGTGTTGTTCTCTCTCTGGTGAGTATCGTCGCCATCAACAGCTTTCGCCGTGATGTTCGCGGCGTCATCGCCTCCGACGCCAGGAGTCTGCACGGCGGTGATATCATCATTCACTCGCATGCCGACTTCTCGCCGCCTCTGGCTGCGGAACTGGCCGAGTTGCGCCGAGATACGGGGGTTGTCGCGGTCAACACCAGGGAGTTCTATTCGGTGGCGAGAACAGCCAACGGCGGGGCCTCCCTTTTCAGCAATATCCTGGCAGTGGACAGTGGCTATCCCCTGTACGGCCGAGTGGAGCTGCGCTCCGGTCGGGAGTTTGCAGATGTTCTCACCCCCGGCAAAGCCATTGTTGCAGCGGCGCTTCTTGAGCGGCTGGGTCTGGCTGTCGGCGACACCTTGCTGCTTGGCAACACAACGCTTGCCATAGTCGATGTGGTCGGCCGGGAATCGCTCCGGCCAGTTGATTTTTTCAACTTCGGCCCGCGCATTCTCGTCTCGACAGCCGACCTTGCAGCCATGGATCTGGTCGGCAAAGGCAGCCGGGTCACCTACCAGACCCTGCTAAAGCTTGCCGACCTAGGTTCGCAGGAGGCAATCGCTGCACGCCTTGCCGCCAAGGCAGATGCCGGGCAAGAGCAGATCAGCACCTCGGCCAACGCCGGTTCGCGGGTTAAGCGGTTTTTCGATAATCTGCTGTTTTTTTTATCGCTTATTTCCGT
>JBBQVT010000100.1:0-15410 GCA_038211245.1 Desulfobulbales bacterium
CCAACTTGGCAGCAATCTGCCTTTTCTCGCAACAACGGGAAGTGCCACTCCGTTTATAGGTCTTTTCGGCACAGTCTGGGGAATTATGGCCTCATTCCACGATATTGGACAGCGCGGTTCGGCATCCCTCGCCGTCGTCGCACCGGGTATCTCGGAGGCCTTAGTTGCCACCGCCGCCGGTCTTGCCGTGGCTATCCCAGCTGTTATTTTTTACAACTACTTTTCTAATAAACTCGACCTCGTTGATGGACAAGTAGCAAATTTCTCTACAGACTTCCTGAACTTGGTGGAAAGAGATCTGTTGAGCAGGGTATAAAATATCATGGGACCAGGAAACGGCAGGAAAAAATTGGTAGCGGATATTAATGTCACACCTCTGGTCGATGTTATGTTGGTTCTGCTTATAATCTTCATGATAACAGCACCTATGATGACCCAGGGGTTAAATGTCGATCTCCCAGAAACTACAGCGAAAGCTTTAAGGCAAGAAGACAAACCGATCATTGTAACCATAGATAAAAGTGGTGCAATAAGTATCAATAGTGTTCCCCAGGTCAGAGCTCTCATGGTACAGGAGCTGAAAAAACACTATTCTGTGAACAAGGACCAGCTCATATATTTGAATGCTGATAAAAACGTTCCGTATGGGGAAGTTGCGAAGGTAATGGCGTACATACAGTCAGTCGGTTTCGAGAAATTAGGGATGATCACCAAGCCTCCTGAGAAAGAGTAGAAGAGTGGGCCACGTTTACCAAGAAGTTTCTATGCTGCCGAACGAATGGAAACTTCCATTAAATTTTGCTATCGGAATACACGTCATGATCGTCTTGGCGGCGTTGTATCTTCCAGGTTTTTTTATAGCAAAACCGAAATTTGCAGACATTTACACGGTGAGTCTCGTGAATATTGCCGAACCGGTTGCGGCTCCACCTTCGGCCAAACCCCAGGCACCTGCGCCTTCTCCGGCCAAAAAAATACAGGAATCCGCGCATCCCCCTCCTGCCCCGGCTGCACCGAAGGCCAAAAAGGAAGTGCCTATTGCCGAGATTCCACCAAAAGCTGAACCTGAGCCAGTGCCGACACCCGCTCCCGCACCGCAGAAGGCTATCTCGCTCAAGCCACTCAAACAGAAGATAATAAAAGAGGTTAAAGAACCAGAGGTTCCACCAAAGAAAATTCCCGAAAAGAATGACCAAGAACTGAAAAAAGTGCAAAAGCTGGCAGAGGCACTCAGGGAAGAATCCGTCTTAACTGAGAGAGCTCGAATAGCGCAGGAAGCCTTGGAACAGGAACGGCGGGTCCTTACTCAAAGCAATAAAGGCCGGATGACGCAAAGCGATGAGTCAACAGTTGGACCGCCAACTAACGCAGCGGCTCCGGCCGTTGGTGGAAGCAATACTCTACTTGAAAGTCAATATAACGCCGCTATTGCCAATCGACTTCAACAATTCTGGTCAATTCCTGAGAATTTGCAAAAAGATCCAAACTTAACGTCGATTGTGGTAATTACCATCAAAATGGATGGAGACATTGCTAATATGGTTTTTGAAAGCAAATCAGGAGATCCGCTATTTGATCAGTATGTCAGCAAAACAATTGAGAAAGCCAATCCCCTGCCACCCATTCCGCCGGCCTTGAAAAAGCAGCGGTATGAGGTAGGTGTTCGATTCAAACCGGGAAGCATTCAATAACAATGTCCAACACTCCTCTCATCGCCATGATAAAACCCATGCTTAAAAAATTGTCGTTAGTTGCTTCATTTACTGTGTCTATCTGCCTGTGCTTGGTCTACATCGCGATCGCTGCAGACCGTGTATATCTCGACATCTCCGCCCCCGAGATTCGCAAGATCAATATTGCCGTACCCTCGTTTCAAAATAAGAGTCTCAATGATCAAAAACAGAACCTCAGTAAAGACATGGCAGATATTATTGGTCAAGCTTTACAGTTCCACGGCATCATTGCCGTACTCCCTTCCGAGAAATATGGGGATAGTCAATCGGCAGATTGGAAAAAGCTGGGCGCCGACTACACCGTTTTAGGACAATATGCAATTACCGGGGAAGTCCTTAAACTGGAGATGCGGTTACAGGATGCGGCGGGAGACGAAGTCGTAATGGGAAAAACATTCTCCGGCGGTATGGATCAAAAGAACCAAATGCTGTTTAAATTCTGTGACAGTGTTATTGAGTCATTAACCGGTAAACCAGGAATAGCGGCTACCCAAATAGCTTTTGTTAATAGAGATAATACTATAAAAGAAGTGTTTCTTACTGACATTTTAGGAAAAAGTCTCAGACAAATAACGCGTCACAAACATCTCACCGTCTCCCCAAGATTTCTTCCGGGCGGAATATTTTTGTCCTACACCTCATACCACAGCGGCAATCAAAACCTGTATATCACCGATCTCCGTCAAGAAAAGACGACCCAGGCTCTTTCCCGGAGAAAAGGTTTAAACCTTGCCCCTTCCTGGTCAGCCGACGGTGAAAGCATGATTCTGACTCTCTCGAAGGACGGTAATCCCGATCTTTATCTTCTTGACAGAAAAGGTGAGGTCATTGAACAATTAACAAATCGTGCGGGCATTAATGTTTCACCTGCCTGGTCTCCCGACGGATCCACTGTCGTCTTTGTCTCAGATCGAAGTGGAAAACCGCAATTGTTTTCTTTAGATATGCGAACGAGAAATGTTCGGCGGTTAACATTTGAAGGCACTGAGAATGCCGAGCCGAGTTGGTCCCCAACGGAAAACCTCATCGTGTATTCGAGTCTTCGTGAAGGTGTTTACCAGTTGTTTACCATGAATCCACAAACCGGGGCGTCTCCTAAGCAGCTGACCCACGATCTGAGCCATCATGAAGCACCGAGCTGGTCACCGGATGGGAATCAAGTTATCTTTGCAAAACGTGATGGCAATAAGCAGGCTATTTATGGTATAATGAGAAATGGTTCCTTTGAACGGAAGCTTTTCAACTTCCCCGGCAGCCAAACATATCCTCAATGGTCGCGGTAAGATACCGCCGACATCATTTTTAAAACAGGCTATAAGCTATGAAAAAATTCGTTATTAATATCCTTTTTATTGGAGCAGTTGTTCCTTTTCTCGTGCAATGCGCATCACAAAACGATGTAGAAGAACTTCGCTATCAATTGCGCATCGTCAACAAAAAGATTGAGGACATGAAATCCACAACAGTCCCGCTGCAGAAGAAACAGGCTGCAGCTTCCGGACAAATGGATCAGTTTGAAAAAGAGATTCTTGAGCTTAAGGGACAGCTCGATGAAACCCACCACATCAATCAGAAACTTAAAGATCAAAACAAAGAATTGGAATCGTCCATTTCCAATGTAGCCCAAACGGAAGCAGCAAAGCGAGAAGAGGCTATGCGCCGCTTCGAAGAGGCACAACGCGATAAAGAAGCTAAGCTTGTAGAAAAAATGAATCAGCAGCAGGAAAGCGTAAAAGCCATTCAAGAAGCTCGCCTCAAAGAAGCAGAGCGCAAGGCAAAAGAAACTGCCCTCATGGCTGAACTCGCTAAGAAAAAAACGCAAAACTCTAGTCCTGCCGTTCAACATGAAGGGAGTAGCAGCAAGCAAGTCCCGGTTGACAAAAAAAAGGAAAAAAAGGATGCTGCAACCAATGAGACCACAGAAGGTACAGAAACTGTAACAAAACAGGCTGCACCAACCACAGTTAAAGATAAATCGGCACAACCGACTGCCACTAAGGAAAAGTCTAGTCTAACAACACAACCCACCCCTGCGGCAATGGGTGAACCAGCCGACAGCAACATGAAAAAGGCACAAAAGTTGTTTGAAAAGAACAGCTACGCAGAGGCGCTGCCGATATTTGAACAAATCGCCGGAAATTCATCTTCAAGCGATGCCGTAGAAGCCAGATATATGATGGGGGAATGTCTCTTTAACCAAAAAGAATATGATAAAGCCATCATGCAGTACCAAAAAATCATTTCACAATCTTCCGGACATGATAAAGCACCTTCGGCCATGCTTAAACAGGGCATGGCATTTGAAAAACTCGCAGACAAAGAGACCGCCAAGGTGATTTACAAAAAGCTCCTGAAAAAACATGGCTCTTCTCGGGAAGCAAGTACAGCCCAGGAACGTCTTGGCAAACTCTAGTTTCCCAGCAAAAATGCCATCTTGAAGGTCCGTCTCGACCAGCTTTTGTGCGATAGCAACCTGGCACCATCCCTTGAAACGGCTAGAGGGATGATCGGCGCCGGCCAGGTGCTTGTGGATGATCGGATAGCCGACAAGCCCGGTTTTTTATATCACAGCACAGCTAGTATCCGTTTAAAGGAGCGTTGCCCATATGTTTCCCGAGGTGGCCTCAAACTGGAAAAGGGCCTTACCCATTTCAATATTGATCCTGAGAATTGGACCTGCATAGACGTTGGTGCATCCACAGGAGGCTTTACCGACTGTCTTCTCCAGCATAATGCACTTAAAGTTTATGCTATAGACGTTGCTTATGGACAATTATCCTGGAAAATCCGACAAAACGCCAAAGTTGTTGTCTTAGAGCGCTTTAACGCACGTAACATTTCCAGCAAAGATATCGATCGGAAAGCGATTGACTTGGCAGTTATGGATGTATCGTTTATATCGATCATTACCCTGCTTCCCCCTCTGGTACGCCTCTTCAACCAGAAGGTAAAGATTCTTGCCCTCATTAAACCACAATTTGAACTCCCCCGGGACGAGGTGGGCGCCGGCGGGGTAGTGACTGACCCAGCCTTGCATCAAAAAGCCATCAAAAAAATACTCCAATGTGTTGAAGGATTAGACCTGATCAGCATGGGCGTTGTTCCCTCACCTGTTCTCGGCCCCAAAGGTAATCGAGAGTTCCTCATTTTGATTACCTCCCGTTTTAGTTAAACATCCTGACAATGTTCCCGGCAATTCACCGGCCACCGACGCGTAACCTTTTTTTCACCAAAAAAAAAGGGCCGTTACGCAACTACGTAACCGCCCCCTTGAATCATTTTTCCGGGTTTAGCTTAAAATATTTATTGTGCCCGAAAATGTAGCCCCGTTAACAACCGAAAGCTTTCTGCAAATTAGGAATAGTTTGCTTCTTCCGGCTCATCATTCCAGGAATCCACATAGAATTACCTGCAAGCTTGGTACCGAATGCTTTTTCGATCAGTGCAGGGTCGTCGGAGAGAACCACTAACTCGGTTCCTTCTTTCACAACGTCAGTGAGCATGAGCAGCACTGAATGTCGCCCATCGGCTTTAACAGCTTCCATTGCCTTCACCAGATCAGCACGGACATCAGCAACTTGATCAAGAGCTGCAAGCTCCAACTGGCCGACACCTACCTTGCTGCCTTTCATGTCAAAATCTTTATAATCGCGGAACAATAAATCTTTTGCAGGAATTCCGGCAACCGCTGACTTGGCTTTGAGCATTACCATGAAAAGTTCATCGGTATCGCTGACACCAGCAACAACTTTAAGATCCTTTACCGCTGCTTTATCATCATCGGTGCAGGTGGGAGATTTGAAATTAACGGTATCACTGAGGATAGCCGCCAGCATACCACCAGCAATATTTTTCGGAATGGCAATACCTGCTTCCTTAAACATTTTGTTCAACACAGTTCCGGTACAACCAACCGGTTCGGCCCGGAACAAAATAGGAGTATTGGTGGTTACATCACCAATTTTGTGGTGATCAACAACGGCAACCAAAGTTGCTGCATTCAAATTAGCGGGTCCTTGAGCTATATCACTGAAATCAACCAAAGCAATTTCTTTTCCAGCAGCATCGGTTAGCAGTTCAGGAGCAGTAAGACCAAAGCGTTTGAGTACGGTAGTGGATTCAGGATTAAGATCTTTCACAGCTATCTGCATACAGGCTTTTGCTTCCATGCCCTGGGCAGTCAGCAGGGCGGCAAAGGCGATTGCAGAAGTTACGGAATCGGTATCGGGGTTTGCATGTCCAACAACAGAAATAGCCATTAGTGTTCCTCCTTGTATATTTTAATAATGATTACTACAAATTATAAAAATAGTTCTAAATAATGAGTTCCCACGTGAATTAGACATTCCAAGGTAGTGTTTTCAGCGATATGAGTCAAGTAATAAAAGCATTGGTGCTCTCTTCTTCAATCAATAATCGGACATACAAATTCTCTCCCGTGACTTTAGCTGAGCTATGGAGTATCTTTTATTAGGCCCTGTCGTTTTTCTTTGGAGTTTGATTTTATTACAATGTCACCATGAAAGATACACATCGTCCACAGCAACCTCGATCCCGCGTTAAGGCCGGCTCAAAGCACACCTTGCTTTTTATGATAGCCTTGGTCGTTGTTTTGACCTGTAGTCTTTTTCTCTTTATGAGGTACAAACACCGAGAGAGTGTTCATGTTTTGGGTGAAAATCACAATGCAGCATCAACCGATCAATCTCCAGGTTTATCAAAGAATCCTGCAGAAGAATCAAATACACTTAAACTCCGCCAGACATTAGCCACATCCTCTCCCTTCCAAAACCGCCCCACCCCTGATGCCGGCGATATCTCCACACAATCTGTCCCACAATCGCCGATCAACGGTATTAGAAATAATCAATCAGATACGCAAAAAGATGAAACGCCATTATCTACTTTAACATCAGGACCGCAGGTGCAAGGAGATCCAAATCAAAAACTCGCAGATGATTTGAATGCCTTTTATACCCACCTAGATAAACAAGCATACATGCAGGACTTTCACTTAAAAGATCCGAGCAAGAAACATTTTTCCAAGCTTTTACAGAGTCTTATCGATAATCCACCGGCTATTACCAGAGAAACTGATGATTATTTTACTCTGCTGAAAAATACCGCCCATTTTTTTCGAATATTGGGAAAAGAGAACATATCTATCCTTAAAGGTATTCTTGACCGAGAAAAGGATTCTTTCGAAAGTATTATTAAAACATTTTATGTTCTTACCGAACATCCAGAATATCTGAAAAAGGAATTCTCCTTGGCCATTCCCAAAGACAACCTGTACGATTATGCAGGTTTTTTCCTGAATACCATTGGCGGGCGACTCTACCTCTTTCGACGTGATTCTGTTTCACGAATGACGATAAGTTATTATGCTGTATTGATCATTGATAAAGCAAACCGACAAGGCAACAGCCGACTCGGCATTGATCTTCGACCTGCCATCGACTCGCTCATTGAAGGGATTGAAAATGCAGGTAATAATCTAAAACTCAAAGAAGAGTATTTGGACACCCTCTATGATTTAAAAGAAAACTACGGCAATCGAGGTTAAGCCCCTCGATAATAAGCAAGGTGATATACTGTGGTTACATCAAGCTTAAAGTAGGGACACATTATGGGCATTTCTTCGACATCTCATCCTGGGGCCGCAGGTGATTTATCCAGAGTCTTTGGTAATTACCAGGTACTGACAAAGATATCAAACAATAGGACGAGTCAGACTCCCGACAAGAAAAGCGACATAGACAACGTGACGCTTTCCCCAGAGGGGCAAGAGCTTGCCCGATCGCGAACCTCCTCAGAAAAAAAGGACACCAATCCTCCTGCTGGACAAAAGGACACAGAAAACTTGGATACCAATGATATTCAACAATTGCAAGAACTTAAGCAACGTGATACAGAGGTTCGCAGCCATGAACAGGCGCATCTCGCTACAGCCGGACAATATGCTCGTGGTGGCGCATCTTATACTTACCAGAAAGGCCCTGACGGTGTTTCCTATGCGGTGGGGGGTGAGGTCGGCATTGATGTCGGCAAGGAAAAAACCCCAGAAGCGACAATTACTAAAATGCAAATCATTAAGCGGGCTGCTCTCGCGCCTGCCTCTCCTTCTGGTGCTGATCGAAGTATTGCAGCGCATGCAAGTGTCATGGAAGCTCAAGCAAGACAAGAAATCCTTCTTCAACGCCAGGAGGAACTGCTTCATATCGCTACTGCAGAAAATCCTGCTGTTGGACAAGAGCTATCTACTAAGAATCAAAAATCCAAAAATATTCTACCTTTTCCTGATCAGAACACTTTACGAACGATAATTGCAGCATATCAGCAAGTTGCCGGAAATTAATCTAGAATCACCCAACAAATTGCCACGTACCTGCTTCTCAACGTACCTATTTTGAGATAATTTCTTCCGCTATTTTTTAATAATGAATTTTACTCTTTATAACGCCAATCTCTTTCCATTTCTTTTTTCGTCTCCTACTCCTTTCCATGCTGTCGCGAACATTGAAGTGCATCTTAGTCAGCAGGGATTTATTCGCCTGCAAGAAAACGAGCACTGGCAATTAGTTCAAGGACAAGCTTATTATCTTACCCGAGACAACGGAGCAATCATCGCATTCATTCTGGGAAGTGATGAATCATGTGAACAAGGTTTCAGGATGTTGGCAGCGCATACCGACAGTCCATGCCTGCAGATCAAACCGCGTGCAGAAATCAAAACGGGCTCTTACCTGCAGCTTGGGGTAGAGGTTTATGGTGGCAGTCTGTTCGCGCCCTGGTTTGACCGGGATCTTTCTCTGGCTGGCCGGGTATGTTGCAAAACGAGAGACGGGAACCTTGCAGTGTTTCTGATCAACTTTCGCCGTCCCCTGCTCACCATTCCCAGCATTGCTATCCATTTTGATCGTGAAGCAAACAAAAACTGCGGAATAAACCAGCAAAGGCATCTTCCACCGATCCTTTCTCAGGCGGTCGATCAACAATTTCCTGATTTCAACAGTCTCCTCCTTGATCAAATACAGCAAGAATATCCACAAGCAGCAATTGAAGAAATCCTTTCTTTTGACATGTTTTGCTATGATTTTCAAGAACCTACATATACCGGGGCAAGAAATGATTTTATCAGCTCTGGCCGACTCGATAACCTGTTAAGTTGTCATGCCGGTATGACAGCTCTAGGAAAAGCTGAACGAACGAAAAATGTCCTTTTATTCTGTGCCAACCACGAAGAAATCGGCTCGACCTCTACTTCAGGAGCTCAAGGTTCCTTTCTCGAATCCACCTTAGAACGTATTATCCCAGACCCCACTTCTCGACGCATAACTCTCAGTAACTCTTTTCTTATTTCCATGGACAACGCCCATGCGGCGCACCCGAACTTTATGGAAAAAATCGATTCAGCCCATGAAATTCACCTGAATAAAGGCCCAGTAATCAAGCTTAATGCCAATCAACGATATGCCACAAATAGCCTGAGTGCCGCCATCTATAAACAAGTTTGCAAAGAGGCGAAAGTTTTCCCCCAGGAATTTGTCATGCGGAGTGATCTACCGTGTGGCAGTACAATAGGACCGATAACCGCTGCCCGACTTGGTGTAAGAACAGTCGACATAGGTGCAGCCAGCCTGGCAATGCACTCCATCCGTGAACATACAGGGTCCTTGGACCCTTTTTTGCTTTACAGGACGATTGAACAGTTTCTCAAAAGCAACGCCCATAAGAAATTATTGAATTAGATGATCCGTCAAAGTTTCCAAACAATTTTCTTTTTGTTGCTCACTCTTTTTTTAATTTCGATAGCAACTCCAAGCCATGGCGGCTTGAATGCTTCCGTTGTAAAGTACCAAAATAGTGAAATTATTTGGCAAGATATTGAAAAATTAGCACAATTTGACGAATATATTCGATATTTTTCTGGATTTAGCTATTTTTTGCCAAAACACAAGGTAAGTGCCGATTTTGTAAGGGCACTCATCCTGGCTGAATCCGGTGCCAACCCCAAGGCTGTTTCCGGAAAGAATGCTCGCGGTCTTGGCCAAATACTTTTTCCAACAGGTTTACAGGCCGGCAGAGAATTGGCAAATTCCCTCACATTTTTCCACCATGTTTCAAAAAATAAACTAAATAGTCTCAAGGAAGAAGACCTCTTCGACCCAGCCATCAATATACTTCTCACCTGTTATCTCATTGCCAAATATAATTATAAATTCAATGGTCGCCTGGACCTTGTTGTATCTGCCTGGAATGCAGGTGAAAATACTGAATCACTCAGCCTCGGCCAACATGCCCCCTACCGGGAAACTGAAGATCTCATTGGAAAAATTAACGCATATTATGTATTTCTGTTAAAAACCAGAAAATTTCCGAAATAGTGCCTTTTCCTACTTCCTGGGAACAAAACTCTCCGTCTGAATTTAAAACCGATAATCTGTTGTTTGATTATCATGGTATTTTTGTGTATTATCCCCAAAAAAATTAGTTAGACTGCTGTAATTCAACCCTCTGTTTTTCCCCCAGAAAAAAAATCAAAGGAATGTAAATGAGTACTGACGATAAGAAAATTATCTATTCAATGAATAGAGTAAGTAAGTATTACGACAACAAGGCTATTTTAAAGGATATTTCTCTCTCGTACTTTTATGGTGCGAAGATTGGTGTTCTCGGCCTCAATGGATCGGGTAAAAGTACCCTGCTGAAAATCCTCGCCGGGATCGACAAAGAATTCAATGGAGAAACCCATCTCGCCCCCGGTCACAAAGTTGACTATCTTGAACAGGAACCACAGCTTGACGCCGATAGGACGGTCAAAGAGATTGTTGAGGAAGGCGTTCAGGAGACAGTAGATCTTCTTAAGGAATTTAATCAAATCAATGAGAGGTTCGCTGATCCGATGTCGGATGATGAAATGCAAAATTTGATTGAGAGACAGGGAGTTGTTCAGGAAAAACTCGATCATCTGAATGCCTGGGATCTTGATAGTCGCTTAGAAATGGCCATGGATGCGCTGCGTTGCCCGCCATCCGACAGCAAATGCGGAGTTTTGTCAGGTGGCGAAAAGCGCCGAGTGGCCTTGTGTAGAATCCTCCTCAAACAACCCGATATACTTCTCCTTGATGAACCTACAAATCATCTGGATGCTGAATCGGTAGCATGGCTGGAACAGCATCTTCAGTCATATCCGGGAACCATTATTGCCGTGACCCATGACCGGTATTTTCTCGATAACGTTGCTGGATGGATTCTGGAACTCGACCGTGGTGTGGGAATTCCCTGGAAAGGCAACTATTCCTCCTGGCTCGAACAAAAAGAAAAGCGCTTGGCCATCGAGGAGAAAAAAGAGACCGAACGGCAACGAACTCTCCGCCGGGAGCTTGAATGGATAAAAATGTCGCCAAAAGGAAGAAGGATCAAATCAAAGGCCCGTATCAGCTCCTATGAGAAATTATTCTCTCAGGAAACGGAACAACTGGCAAAAGAACTGGAAATTTTCATTCCTTCAGGACCACGCCTTGGCAAGGTAGTCATTGAAGCTGAGGATGTGACTAAATGTTTTGGTGATCGAGTTCTTGTCGAGCAGATGAATTTTAGCCTGCCTCCCGGTGGAATAGTCGGGGTGATTGGTCCAAACGGTGCTGGAAAGACTACCTTGTTCAAAATGATTATCGGCCAGGAAACCGCCGATGTTGGCTCAATTCGCATCGGTGAAACCGTCAAACTCGCCTATGTCGATCAAAACCGTGATGAATTGGATCCCTCACAAACTATTTGGCAGGCGATTACCGATGGCCAGGACACGATTTGGCTCGGAAGCAAGGAAATCAACAGCCGGGCTTACGTTGGTAAATTTAATTTCTCCGGTACAGACCAACAAAAGAAAGTCGGCCTTCTGTCCGGCGGACAACGCAATCGGGTCCATTTGGCACGCACTCTGAAGAGAGGTGGTAATGTCTTGCTGCTCGATGAACCTACCAATGATCTGGATGTGAATACCCTGAGGGCACTGGAAGAGGCACTCGAAAATTTCGGAGGATGTGCAGTTGTCATTAGCCATGACCGATGGTTTCTCGACAGGATCGCCACCCATATCCTGGCGTTTGAAGGAGACTCGAAGGTTGTCTGGTTCGAGGGGAACTATTCCGACTATGAAAAAGACCGAAAAACAAGGTTAGGGAGTGCTGCCGATCAACCACATCGGATCAAATATCGGCAACTCACCAGAGTTTAAAGAGATCCTTTTTCGCTCCTGTACCTTCTCCGCAAAAAAGAGGAGCCGTTTGAAATGCCAGTCAACTTTCGTAAACTGTGTTTTTTCGGCTCCTCTCATAACTGTGCTTGTTGTTGCTTTTTGAAGTTGCAAGGGACAGTTCAAATCGTCTTGAGTCGAGGAGGGCAGGCGGATCAGAGGCTTTCTAGCTCTTCTCTCATGGATTTCAGAAGAGACAGGTTGTTGTGGGCAATGTCCAGTCCCCCGGCCCTGCTTTCTTCCTCAATGGCAAGGGCGATTTCGTGAATTCCCAGTATCCCCAGGCTCGCCGCTGCGCCCTTAATTGAATGGGCTGCTCTACACACTTTTGCAGCTTCTTCCTCTTCTAGGCCTTGTTCAATGAGATGAATATCAGACTGTAAGGAATCTTTAAATATTTCCAGCAATTCTTGCAGTAACTCCGCATCGTCGGCAGCCTGCTCCAAAGCAAATTCCTTATCCCATTTAAGTGTATTCATTATGAAATCCTTAAGTTAAAAACCAAACAAGCAACCGGGGACCAAAGTCGTCCTTTCCTTTTTTTGCAAGGATTGAATCATAATATCACAATTTGCAGGGAGGACGCAAATTGGGTATTCATTATTTTTCTTGAGTTTTTAAAGAGTTCAAAATATTCAAGTGGGTTAGGTGAACATTCTCGCACCACAGGTCGGCAGATAGATCAATCTGCCCCCGACGCAGCACAGAACATCTCCCCCCATGCAAACCAAGTACAGTCGAGCAAAGTCCTCCGGGGGTTTGTCCACCATCAACTATGTAGCTCACTGCATTTCCAAAAATAGCCAACACCTCTGCTGCCGTGCTGGCCGGATGATAACCAGATATGTTGGCACTCGTTGCAGTTATTGGTTTGCCCGCTCTCCTGACCAGCTCAGCTGCAACTGGATGGGAAGATATCCTCACACCAATGGTGCCGGAGTTACCGGCAAGATGCCGGCAAATCTCTTTTCTTGCAGGAAACACCAAAGTCAGTGGTCCCGGCCAATATTTCTCCATTAACGGCACAAATTCAAAGGGTATATTTTCGGTGATCAAGTGCAACTGTTCTCTGCTGTCAATGAGGAGCAGCAGGGGTTTATCAGTTTGGCGTTTTTTTACCTTGAAGAGATTAGTAACTGCGGAAAGAGAATCGGGATCGACTGCCAATCCGTAATATGTCTCGGTGGGAAATGCCACAATCCCCCCTGCTTTAATATATCCTACCGCCCGGTCGAGTGACGAATCGAGCAGTTCTTGGTTAATTCTTTCAGCCATGAATCTTCTTCGCTTTTTCCTCCACATCTTTGACCATTTGTTCGCGAAATTTTACTATTTTTTTTCCAAGCTCCGGATCGGACAAGGCAAGAATCCGCAACGCCAGCACGCCGGCATTTTTCGCGCCCGCTTTACCAATTCCCATGGTTGCCACAGGAACCCCGGGAGGCATCTGAACAGTAGCCAATAAGGCGTCTAAGCCCTTAAGGGATGAGGAATCCAGAGGCACCCCAATGACCGGAAGATCGGTATGCGAAGCGACAACCCCTGCAAGATGGGCAGCCATACCGGCTCCAGCGATAATCACCTGCAATCCTCTCTGTTGGGCAGTTTTCGCATACTCAGTTACCCTCTCCGGGGTTCGATGGGCAGAGGCCACAGTTATTTCACAGCAGATTTCCATTGATCTCAGAAATTCCGCAGCACTATTCATTACAGGCAGGTCGGAATCACTGCCCATAACGATGCCAACGAGAGGCTTTTTGGATGACAGTGCCCCGCGGCGCAAGGCTTTCGCGCCAATATCCCGCCGAAAATAGCAATCCGTCCATCGTATCAAATCAACAGCACCGTATGCTCGGCAAATTGCCTCGTTCAAGTCTTTTCCTATGGCGGTAACACCCAGGACTCGACCGCCATTAGTCACGGACCTTCCCTGCTTCCTAACTGTCCCGGCATGAAACACCTCAACGCCTCTGCACTCAGCTGCTTTAGTAAGTCCTTTTATAGTCTTGCCTTTTTCGTAGGTCCCAGGATAACCGCCGGCCGCCATAACAACGCAAACGGTTGGACGCGGGTCGATTTTCATCTCCACCTGTCCCAAAGTCATGTCTATTACAGCTTCGAAGATGTCGACTATATCGCTTTTTAAGCGCATCAGTAACGGTTGTGCTTCCGGATCACCGAATCGACAATTAAATTCCAGGACATTAATATCCTTTCCCGATATCATAAGCCCTGCATACAACATACCTTTGAATGGACGTCCTTCAGCCTCCATGCCTTTGATGGTCGGCAACATGATACGATTCATAACAAATTCGGCAATCTCACTAGTGACCACAGGCGCAGGTGAATAGGCTCCCATGCCACCGGTATTGGGACCTTGGTCATTTTCAAGGATTGCTTTATGGTCTTGAGAAGTCGGTAAAGGGAGTACGGTCTTGCCATCGGTAAAAGCAATAAAAGACGCTTCTTCACCAACGAGGCATGTTTCAATGACAATTCTATCGCCGGCGCTGCCGAAAGCCCTTTCTGCCATGATGAGGTCGACAGCTTGCTTCGCCTCCTCAACAGTTTTTGCTACAATCACTCCTTTGCCGGCGGCGAGACCATCGGCTTTTACGACTAGCGGCGCGCCACAGCCATCAATATATTTTTTTGCCTTCTTTCTATCGGTAAAGACTGCAAATGAAGCGGTTGGAATATTATATTTTTTTAGAAATTCTTTGCAGTAGACCTTACTGCCCTCAAGTTCTACTGCCCGCTGGCTCGGTCCAAAAATCCGTAACCCATTGGCTTCAAAGACATCGACAATCCCCGCCACAAGAGATGATTCCGGGCCAACCACAGTGAGATCAATAGCTTCCTTTTTAGCAAATTCCATGAGTGCATCCACATCCGTCACTGAGATGTCAACACAGTCAGCAATCCGACGTATCCCGGCATTGCCGGGAGCACAATACACCTTCGCGACCTTTTTGCTTTGTTTGATTTTCCACACCAAAGCGTGCTCGCGACCACCCGCCCCAATAACAAGAATCTTCATAGGTTCAACTCCATTATCAAATTAATATTGTCATATGTGTTTAAAACATTTAAACGGCTTAGAGACTAAAACCAGCAGCTGTGAATTTGATTGATCATTGACAAAGCGGAAACGAAATATTAAATAAATGAATGGTCATTCATGTTTTTTCATGCTTTTATCTATTTACATTCGATTGTTCTTTTCGGAAATGAAAGCAGAAAATAAGCACTCAAAAATTATTTCGGCAGCCACTAAGGTTTTTGCAAAAAAAGGCTTCTTCACGGCTAGGATATCCGATATTGCCAAGGAAGCCAAGGTTGCTGACGGAACAATTTATCTTTATTTCAACAATAAATACGATATTCTGCTATCGGTATTTGAAGAAGAAGTAGGA
>JBBQVT010000101.1:0-15398 GCA_038211245.1 Desulfobulbales bacterium
AAAAAACGAGAACCATACTCGATAGCCTGTTCCAGGAAGAATAATGAAAGCTTTGATTGTAAGTGCGGACAATTTTGATGACTCTGAGCTGCTCGTCCCTTACTACCGGTTGAAGGAGGCGGGTGTCGAGCTCACGGTGGCCTCGCTGGGCTGAGGGGCCATAAAAGGCAAACATGACTATGAAGTGGTCGTGGATAAGACTATTTATGAGGTCAAGCCTGAAGAATATGGAATCCTGGTCCTGCGAAGCGGTAAAGCGCCGACGGTGCTGAGAAAGGAATCGAAAGTGCTGGCGATCGCCCGGAGTTTTTTGCGGACCGTAAGCCGGTTGCCGCATTCATGCGCGAAACCATGAAATTGCTTGGCGGACTGGCCGGCGCAGCCCTTTTCACCCAGCTACACGAGACGCTGGTCCCCATTTTATACGATCCCACCAACGTGGGTCGGATCACCCTGGCGGATCTGATCGGCAATCAGGCCATAGCCGTCACGATGTTGGTCGTCGTTTTCGGCTTGTGTACCTGGGGCATTGGTAAATTGTGGAAGAACAACTGAAGAAATTCTGGCCGGTCCGGCGTTTTTTGTGCCGGTGCCGGTGCCGGTGTCGTTGGCGGCGACGGTGGAAGACGATCTCACCTTCCCAGCACACTATCTCCACTGACAACCACTCAGGGAATACTGTGGACTTCACATTTTCTTGAAGGAAAACTTGCATGCTCCAAATCATTAAAATGGAGAGATATGAATAAAAATCGTACGTGTTCACTCAAACCCGATCTAAACCGGCAGCTCGATCTCGGTGCGACCCTGCTTCTGGACGGAAGTGTCCGGTTCCGAGTCTGGGCACCACGGGTTAGGGAAGTGTCGGTAATTCTGTCGCAGCGGGGAGGTAATCCTGTGCCACTCACCGCTGAAGCGAATGGCTATTTCAGCGGGGTTGTCGCGGGTATCGCCGAAGGCGAGCGCTATCTTTACTTGTTGGATGGCGAAACTTCCCGGCCTGATCCAGCTTCACGTTTTCAGCCGGAAGGAGTGCATGGACCGTCCCAAGTGGTCGCTGCCGGCGGCTCTCTCCGGCACAATAACGGCTGGACCGGCATCCCGCTCGAAGACTTCATCATCTACGAACTGCACGTAGGAACCTTCACCGCCCAGGGCACCTTTGACGCAGCGATATCCCGTCTCGATTACCTGTGTGAGTTGGGCATAACCGCAGTGGAACTGATGCCGGTGGCCCAGTTCCCCGGAGAACGCAACTGGGGCTATGACGGCACTTATCCCTTTGCGT
The DNA here is from genome assembly GCA_038211245.1 of Desulfobulbales bacterium. Classification (GTDB taxonomy): domain Bacteria; phylum Desulfobacterota; class Desulfobulbia; order Desulfobulbales; family Desulfocapsaceae; genus Desulforhopalus_A. Next base: position 1,289 of record JBBQVT010000101.1, read on the forward strand.
CCCAAAACAGTTATGGCGGCCCGGAGGGGTTGCAACGGCTGGTGGGTGCCTGCCACCAGAGAGGACTTGCCGTCATCCTCGATGTGGTCTACAATCATCTGGGGCCGGAAGGGAACTACCTGCACAGTTTCGGTCCTTACTTTACCGACCGCTATCACACACCATGGGGAGACGCGGTCAATTTTGACGGCCCGGAAAGTGATCCGGTTCGCCACTACTTTATCGCCAATGCCCTCTATTGGATCACCGAATACCACATCGATGCCCTGCGTTTGGATGCCATCCACGGCATCTACGATTTTAGTGCCCGGCATATTCTTTGCGAACTGGTCGAGGCTGTGCACCGGCAGGGCGAGGCCCTGGGACGGAAGATATTTGTTATTGCCGAAAGCGATCTGAACGACGTGCGGGTGATAGGTTGCCCGGAGTTGGGCGGCTATGGCCTTGATGCCCAGTGGAACGATGATTTTCACCACGCCCTGTGGACACTCCTGACCGGCGAGCAGGCCGGATACTACGGCGACTTCGGTTTGTTTGCCGACCTGGTCAAGAGCATCAGGGAGGGATTCGTCTTCTCCGGCGGCTATTCCGCCTTCAGAAAGCGGCGGCATGGCAGTTCTTCTGCAGGGATTCCCCCCAACAAACTGGTGGTATTTTCCCAAAATCATGACCAGGTGGGCAACCGTATGGCTGGAGAGCGGCAGGGCGAGCATCTTTCCCTGTCGCAGCAGAAGCTGGCCGCCGCAACGGTGCTGCTCTCCCCCTATCTGCCGCTGCTCTTCATGGGCGAGGAATATGGGGAATCGGCACCGTTTCCCTATTTTGTCAGTCATGGCGATGCGCATTTGGTGGCGGCGATCAGGCGGGGACGTCTAGAGGAATTTGCCGCATTTACCCACCAGGGATCGCCCCCTGATCCTCAGGCAGAGGCAACCTTTCTATCCGCTAAAGTGGATCAGGAACAACGCCATCAAGGCGACCATCGCCTCATCTTCGATTTCTACCGTGAACTGATCCGCTTGCGCAAGGAATGGTCGCCTGCTGTCAGGCTTAGCCGAGAGAATATGCAGATTGTCGCCTGCGAGGAAGAACGAGTTCTGGCAGTTATCCGGTGCGTCGACGGCGGCCGGATACTCAGCCTGTTCAACTACAGTGATCAAAGTCGCGTGATTCGTCCGCCGCTTATCGGCGGCACCTTGCGTGTCCTGCTCGACTCCTCGGGAAACTCCCCGCCGGGCAGTTGCGTAACCGTGCATCCCGCCCATCCCGACATCCCGACACTCGCCCCTTTTGCAGTCGTCGTCTACAAAAAGGAGTAATTTATGGAACGATTCCTCTGCATCCATGGCCACTTCTACCAGCCACCCCGGGAAAACCCCTGGCTGGAGTCCATTGAAATCCAGGATTCGGCCTATCCTTATCATGACTGGAATGAACGGATCACCGCCGAGTGTTATGCCCCGAATACCGCCACCCGAAATCTGGACGGCGAAGGCCGCATCATGGCGATCGTCAGCAACTATGCTCGAATCAGCTTCAATTTTGGACCGACGCTGCTTTCCTGGATGGAAAAATATGCCCCCGACGCGTATCGGGCGCTCCAGGCGGCCGACCGGCAGAGTATCGCCTGGCGCTCCGGCCATGGAGCGGCTCTCGCCCAGGTCTATAACCATATCATCATGCCCCTGGCCAGTCTGGCCGATAAACGAACCCAGGTGCGGTGGGGAATCAAGGATTTCGAGCATCGCTTCCAGCGCTTCCCCGAGGGGATGTGGTTGGCTGAAACCGCCGTGGATGTAGCGACACTCGAGGTGTTGGCCGAGGAAGGTATTCATTTCACCGTCCTCGCTCCGCATCAGGCGAAACGGGCTCGGCGAATCGGATTCGGCCGGTGGAAGGACGTCGGCGGTACGCGTATCGACCCTTCACGACCCTATCTCTGCCGGCTTCCTTCTGGGCGAAGTATCTGCATCTTCTTCTACGACGGCCCCATTTCCCAGGCTGTGGCCTTCGAGAAACTGCTGAGCAGCGGCGAACTGTTTGCCGCCCGACTGATGTCAGGTTTTTCGGAGGACAGCAACCATTCCCAGTTGGTCCATATCGCCACCGATGGTGAAACCTACGGCCATCACCATGCCTTCGGCGAGATGGCGCTCGGCCATGCCCTGAATTACATTGAGGTGAACAACCTCGCGCGGTTGACCAACTATGGCGAATATTTGGAATTGCATCCGGCTACCCATGAAGTACAGATTATCGACAACACTTCCTGGAGCTGCATGCACGGTATCGAGCGCTGGCGGAATGACTGCGGCTGCAACTCGGGCGGAAATGGCAGTTGGAACCAGCAATGGCGCAAACCGCTGCGGGACGCTCTGGACTGGCTCAGCGAACAGCTGGCGGTAGGCTTTGCGGATGGCCTGGCGGATTTTGTGAGAGACCCCTGGGAGGCACGCAACGAATACATTGCCGTCATGCTTGACCGCTCCGAGGTAAATGTCGCGGCCTTCCTGCAGCGACACGTCCTGCGCCCCCTGGCTGAAAATGAAGTTACGGTCGTACTCAGTCTGTTGGAAATGCAGCGACACGCCATGCTTATGTACACCAGCTGCGGCTGGTTTTTTGACGAACTTTCCGGACTGGAAACAGTGCAGATCATTCTCTATGCCGGCCGGGCTATGCAGTTGGCGGAGAGTTACGGTATTCAGGGCATCGAAGCCCCCTTCCTGGAACGGCTGGCCCAGGCCGGCAGCAATATCCCCGACCATGGCAACGGTGCTGAACTCTATGCACGATTCATTGACTCTGCCAGGATCGACCTGATCAAGGTCGGTGCACACTACGCCGTCAGCTTTGTCTTTGAGGAGTACACCGAGGAGACCGATATTTTCAGTTATCGCGCCTTCAGAGAGGATCATCTGACACTCCATACCGGCCAGATGCGACTTGCGGTGGGCAAAATACTCATCCGCTCACTCATCACCCGCAAAACGGACCGGATCAGTTTCTGTAATTTGTATTTCGGCGGCCACACCTTGAACTGCGGTGTCTGCTCCTTCGTCGGCGAGGAGGCCTACCTGACTATGAAGCAGGAGGTTGCGCACGCCTTTAATGAAGGTGATTTTGCTGCAGTAATCAGATTGATAGACACCCATTTCGGCATGCACAACTACTCCCTCAAAGATCTTTTCCGGGACAAACAGCGGCATATTCTGCGCCTGATCATCGCCGGCACGCTCCAGGAGTTTGAAGACAAGTTCATAAGCCAATATGAAAACAGCAAAAGCCTGATGGGATTTCTGCGGGAAACCGGCATGCCGGTACCGCACTACTTTATGACTACTGCCGAGACGGCCCTTAATCTCAAACTGCAAAAGATGTTCACCTCGGAAACGGTCGACATGGGCAGACTGAAGGAGGATGTCGGCGAGATCGAAAGCTGGCATGTCACTGTTGATAATGTGGCTCTTGAATTCATTATCCGCCGCAGGATTGAAGGGGCCATGGCCGCTCTGCTGGAAGAGCCGGAAAATGGTCGGCTTTTTTCCGAGGTCCTCCTGTTGGTCGAGGCGGTTACCTTGCTCCCGCTTCAGGTGAATCTCTGGCAGACTCAGAATATGTATTGGACCCTGCTGCAATCCCGCGCTTCCGAGCTCCCGTCCACTGTCGGAGTGGCAAACGGCTTGATGATCCCCTGGAGCGAAGCGGTAAAAAATCTGGGGAAATTACTCTTTTTCAACGTTCCGGCGGTACTGGAAAAAGTTGAAGGCGATCTATGAACGGCAAAGGGCTGAGAATACCGCTATCAACCTACCGGCTGCAGTTCAATGCCCATTTCCGCTTCAACGATGCCAGGGAGATCTTCCCGTACCTGCATAGGCTCGGCATCGGCGACATCTATGCATCACCCTACTTCAAGGCACGTGCGGGGAGCTTGCACGGGTATGACATCCTCGACCAGAATAGCCTCAATCTGGAAATCGGCTCGGAGGATGAGTTCGAGGCTATGGTCGGCGAGCTGAAGCGATGGGACATGGGTCAGATCCTGGATATCGTCCCTAACCATATGTGCATCGAGGGACAGGGCAATGCTTTGTGGATGGATGTCTTGGAAAATGGCCCCAGCTCAACCTCTGCGGGTTTTTTCGATATCGACTGGCACCCGGTCAAGAAAGAGCTGGAGAACAAAATCCTTATTCCGATCCTGGGCGAGCAATATGGCAGTGCTCTCGAAAATGGAGATCTGCGTCTCTCCTTTGAGGAAGGGTCTTTTTTTGTTTATTACCACGACCATAAACTGCCGATCATTCCGAAGACCTACAGCAACATCCTGACGCTTTGCATCGAAGATTTGCAACGGGAACTTAGCAATACCGAGGCTGGGCTTCAGGAATTGATGAGCATCGTAACGTCGCTCAAACACCTGCCTCCCACCACCGAGGAAGATCCCGAGCGGATCGTCGAGCGTTACCGGGAAAAAGAGGTTGTCAAGCGGCGCTTGTGGGAACTCTATCAAAACGGCAGCAGGATCAGGGAATTCATTGATGGTAATGTGGCGGCCTTCAACGGAACAAAGGGCGACCCGCGCAGTTTTGATCTGCTGGACGCACTCCTTCGGCAGCAGGTCTATCGTATTTCCCATTGGCACGTCGCGACTGAGGAGATCAACTACCGCAGGTTTTTCGATATAAATTCCCTCGGTGCCATCAGGGTGGAGGACCCAGCCGTTTTCGCAGAAACGCACCGGCTGGTCTTCTCCCTTGTGGCGGCTGGAAAGATCAGCGGCCTGCGGATTGACCACGCCGATGGCTTGCGGGGTCCGGAAGAGTATTTCAGGAGACTGCAATCAGCCTGTTTCGTCCGGATACTTAGCGACTCTCCCGAAGCACGACAGCCTGTGGACAATGGACAGGAAAACCCGGAAGTTGCCATAAGGGAAAAGTATGACCGGAGTGTTGCTGCGGATCCAACCTTCAAGCCGTTCTTCATCATTGGCGAAAAAATTCTCCTCAAAGCTGAGAAGATGCCGGAGAGCTGGCAGGTTTTCGGAACCACCGGCTACGATTTTGCCATTCAGGTAAACGGCCTGTTTGTCGACACAGCGCATGCCAAGTTGTTTGAAAAACTGTATACGCACTTCCTGCGGCATCCCATCGACTTCCAGGATGTAGTCTGTGAGAACAAAAAACTGGTCATGCATGTGGCCATGTCGAGCGAAATCAACATGCTGGGACACTATCTAAACCGGATATCCGAGCAGAATCGGCATACGCGGGATTTCACCCTGTACAGCCTGATCAAATCGATCGTCGAGGTGATTGCCAATTTCCCGGTCTACCGGACCTACACCAACAGCTTTGAAGTCTCGGAGCGGGACCGTCAGTACATTGAATCGGCGGTTGGCCGGGCAAAGCGCCAGAACCCGGCCATCAGCACCTCGATTTTCGATTTCATCCGAGATGTTCTGCTGCTCCGCTATCCTGATACCCTGGAGGAGAATCACAAACCGGCTTGGCTTGATTTCGTCAAGCGGTTTCAACAGATCACCGGCCCGGTCATGGCCAAGGGAGTGGAAGATACTGCCTTCTACGTATACAATCGGCTTGTTTCCCTGAACGAAGTGGGTGGGAGTCCGGAACGGTTCGGCATTTCCATGGAAACCTTCCACGGCCAGAATATCGAACGGTGCAAGAGTCGTCCGCTGGCCATGTTGGCCACCTCGACCCATGACACCAAGCGCAGTGAGGATGTTCGGGCCAGGATCAACGTGCTTTCGGAGATCCCGGAACTTTGGCGCAAGGGGCTTTCCCGCTGGAGCCGCCAGAATCGCAAGTTCAAAACCATGGTCGATGGCAAGCCCGCACCGAACCGCAACGAGGAGTACCTGCTTTACCAGACCCTGGTGGGGACCTGGCCCTTCTGCTCTCCGGATGACGACGAGTTTGCACCATTCCCTCCGCGGATCAGGGAGTACATGTTGAAGGCCATACGGGAGGCTAAGGTCAACACCAGCTGGATCAGTCCCAACATCCTGCATGAAGATGCAGTGATACATTTCATCGACAGGGTCCTGGAAAATTCAAAGCATAATAATTTTATTTATGATTTCGGAATATTCCAGAAATTGACTGCAGCCTGCGGCATCTTTAACTCCCTTTCCCAGACGCTCCTTAAAATAACCTCACCGGGAATTCCCGATTTCTATCAGGGGAATGAGTTGTGGGATTTCAGCCTGGTCGATCCTGACAACCGCCGGTCGGTCGATTACCGCATACGAAAAAACCTGCTCGATGAACTGATGCGTATGGAATCGACTGCCGGACCCCTGGAAACGGCCCGCGGTTTGGTTGCGACCCGCAATGACGGCCGCCTAAAGCTGCATCTGACCTGCAAGGCGCTGAACTTTCGCCGAGAAAACAGAAAATTATTTGAAGATGGAAGTTACCGCCCGCTAACGGTGGAAGGCGCCTGCTGGGAACATGTATGCGCCTTTGAACGTTCAGGTAACGGTAGCTCGGTCCTGGTGGTGGTGCCGCGTTTTTGCAGCCGCCTGATTGGCGACAGTTGCGGGTTGCCGCTGGGGCCGGAGGTATGGCGGGACACCCGGATCATCCAAACGTTGGATACTGCTGCAACTTGCTATAGCAATGTTTTTACAGGAGAAAATTTGAATATTCAGCAACAGCAAGGTCAGCCGAGCCTTGCCCTTTGCGACATACTCTCGTCATATCCGGTGGCCCTTCTGGAAATGCGCGACTGCAAAAAAATCTGAACATGAAACAATTCAGGCAATCAGAGTTTGGCTCTTGGCTTTTCCTCCCCTCCCTTGACGGGAGGGGATCGAGGGGTGGGTGAACTATAGTGAAACCACGAAGCTCCCTATATTCATTCGCCAGAGAATTACGCAACACCACCACAGATACTGAACGCCTCCTCTGGCGCTGTTTAAGAAACAGGTAGGTTGCCGGCGTCAAGTTCCGCAGGCAACAACCGATCGAAGCGTATATAGTTGACTTTGTTTTTTTCGATAAAAAGATTGTCATAGAGCTTGATGGTGGACAGCATGCGGAAAATGAGGAGTACGATGGACAAAGAGATGCTTGTCTGCGGGCGAATGGGTTCGTGGTGTTACGATTTTCGAATAATGAAGTAATTGAAAACACAGAAGATGTTCTGGAGGTTGTTAGGGAGCAATGCCTACGCGTGGCTTCCCCCACCCCCTAACCCCCTCCCGCAAGGGGAGGGGAATTTAACGAGAAATGAGAACATATGCTGAATAAACGTGGCTGTGGAATCCTCCTGCACCCGACTTCGCTTCCAGGTCCCGGCGGGATAGGAACCCTGGGGGCGGATGCCAGGCGTTTTATCGATCTGCTGCACGACATGGGAATGTCGTATTGGCAGGTGCTGCCGCTGACACCACCTGCCTGTGGCAATTCCCCCTATTCCGCGTTTTCTGCTTTCGCGGGGAATCCTCTGCTGATCGATCTGCAACGGATAGTCAATGAGGGTGATCTTGCCCATGCTCCCTCCGTCTGCTCTTATCCGCAAGATCGTGTTGATTTCACTGCCGTCGCCGGGGCGAAAATGGAACCGCTGTGTCTTGCCGGTTCTGCCTTTCTAGCTCGGAAGACGACACCACGGACGCTTCTCTTCCAGCGCTTCTGCGATACCACGCCCTGGCTGCATGACTTTGCCCTTTTTATGGTGCTGAAACACCACTTTCACGACGAAAGCTGGACCATGTGGCCTCAGGAAGCGTCGCGCATAACCCCGAAGACGTATCAGAAATATTCGCAGCAATTCGCCCATGAAATTGCGGTGCAGAAATATCTGCAATGGCAGTTTTCACGGCAATGGCTGGAGTTGCGCAGCTATGCCAACGAGCGGGGTATCGCTGTGATTGGCGATATCCCCATCTATGTAGCCCATGATTCTGCCGATGTCTTTTGCCACCGCCAACTCTTTCTCCTCGATGAACAGGGCGATCCGACGGTCGTAGCCGGCGTTCCGCCCGACTATTTTACTACTGATGGTCAGCTGTGGGGCAATCCGCACTATGACTGGGATGCCATGGCGCAGAACGGATACCGGTGGTGGACCGAACGCTTTAAGAGTATGTTTGAGATTTTTGACATTGTCCGAGTAGACCATTTCCGCGGCTTCGAGGCCGCCTGGCATGTGCCGGCAAACGCACAGACTGCCCGGAAAGGGCTCTGGGTCAAAGGGCCGGGAGAGAGACTTTTTGACACACTCCACGCTGCCCTGGGTACGCTTCCGATCATCGCCGAGGATCTGGGAGTAATCACCCCCGAGGTAGTGGCGCTCCGTGACCGCTATCATTTCCCCGGCATGAGTATCCTGCAATTTGCCTTTGACGCCGGGCCGACAAATCCATATCTTCCCCATAACCACCTGAACAATATGGTCGTCTATACCGGCACCCACGATAACGATACCACTCGAGGGTGGTATGATTCCATTTCGGCTGCAGAGCGCTCCGCGATGCATGTTTATCTGGGCACTTCGGGGGATGACTGTGTCGGCGACCTGATTCGCGCCGCTCTGATGTCAGTTGCGGGTACCGCAATCTTTCCATTTCAGGACATGCTGAAACTTAGCAACGAAGCGCGGATGAATGTCCCCGGCACCGCCTTCGGCAACTGGCAGTGGCGTTTTTCCTGGGACATGCTTCCGCACGATCTGGCCGCTTCGGTGCGAAACCAGGTGGCGTGTTACGGCAGAGCCCGGCAAGGAGAAAAAAACTATGCGTCATGACGATTCCGTCCTTGAGGATAATCCTAGCTGGTACCGGGATGCCATTATTTACCAGGTGCACATCAAGGCCTTCGTCGACTCCGACGCCGACGGCATCGGTGACTTCCTCGGGCTGATCGGCAAGCTTGACTACCTGCAGCAGCTCGGGATTACAGCAATTTGGCTGCTCCCCTTCTACCCCTCTCCGCAGCGGGATGACGGCTATGACATCGCCGACTACTACAATGTCAACCCCAGCTACAACAGTCTCCGCGAGTTCAAACAGTTGCTGCACGCTGCCCACAGTCGCGGCATCCGGGTGATCACCGAACTGGTTCTCAATCACACCTCGGACCAGCATCCCTGGTTCCAGCGGGCCCGCCAGGCCAAACCGGGTTCCGCACATCGGGACTTTTATGTCTGGAGCGACACGCCGGAGAAGTACCGCGAAGCGCGGATCATCTTTCAGGATTTCGAAATTTCCAACTGGACCTGGGAGCCGCTGGCTAAAGCCTACTACTGGCACCGTTTTTACTCCCATCAGCCGGACCTCAACTTCGACAACCCGAAGGTGCAGGCCGAAATGCTGCGGGTCATCGACTTCTGGATGCGGATGGGGGTGGACGGCGTCCGGCTCGACGCCGTTCCCTACCTGTTCGAGCGGGAGGGGAGCAACTGCGAGAATCTGCCGGAAACCCACGCCTTCCTCAAGAAGCTGCGAGCCCATTTGGACGTATCCTTCAAAAACCGCATGCTGCTCTCCGAGGCGAACCAGTGGCCGGAAGATGCCGCCGCCTATTTCGGTGACGGCGACGAAAGCCATATGGCCTTCCATTTCCCGCTCATGCCGCGCATCTTCATGGCTATAGAGATGGAAGACCGCTTCCCGATCGTCGACATTCTCGATCAGACGCCGACCATCCCGGAGGGGTGTCAGTGGGCCATCTTCCTGCGCAACCACGATGAGTTGACCCTGGAGATGGTGACCGATGAGGAGCGCGACTACATGTACCGGGCCTATGCCTCCGATCCGCGGGCCCGCATCAATCTCGGCATCCGCCGCCGTCTGGCCCCCTTGATGGAGAATAATCGTCGCAAAATAGAGCTGATGAACATCCTGCTCTTCTCCTTGCCGGGAACGCCGATCATCTATTATGGCGATGAAATCGGCATGGGCGACAACTACTTTCTCGGTGATCGAAACGGCGTCCGGACCCCGATGCAATGGAATCCCGACCGGAACGCCGGCTTTTCCAAGTCCAGTCCCCAGAAGCTGTTTATGCCGGTCATAATTGAGGCGGAATATCATTATGAATCGATCAACGTCGAAAATCAGGAGCACAATCCGTCGTCCCTGCTCTGGTGGATGCGTCGCACGATCGCTATGCGCAAGCGTTTCAGGGCGTTCAGTTGCGGCAGCCTGGAAGTGCTCGCCTCGGACAACCCGAAGGTCTTAAGCTTCATCCGCAGCTTTGAAGGCGAAAAACTTCTGGTTGTCATCAATCTCTCGCGTTTCTCTCAGACGGTCACCATCGATCTTTCCCGCTATGCAGGCATGATCCCCGAAGAGGTCTTCAGTCGCAACCGCTTCCCAATGATCCAGGATGCTCGGTACCACTTCACCATGGGACCTTATGACCCGTTCTGGTTTGTGTTGCGGAGCACCGAAGCGGGGGCCGAACCCGACGAGGATGGCCGGAAACTTATGTTGAAGGAGGGACATCCCTGGTCGGACGTGCTGAAAGGCAAAACAGGAGAGCGCTTATGCAGCGTCGTTATGCCCCATTACCTGCAGCGGGTCTTCTGGTTTTGCGGCAAGGGGCGGGTGATCAGTCAGATAAAGGTTATCGACAGTTGCCGGTTGGAACAGGATGATCAGCTGTTTCTGCTGGCCTTCCTTCAAGTTACCTACACCGAGCAGGACCCCGAGATCTATCTCATCCCCATGACCTGGCTTGCGAGCGAACGACTACAGGCTCTGACTGATCGGCATCCGCTGGCAACCATAACCGCTCTCTCGCTCGGAGAAGTTGATGGTGTTCTCTGCGATGCGATCTACCTGGAGGAATTCCGGGGGCTCCTCTTCGAGCTGATGAGCGGTCGTGCCAAGGTGCATGGTGCAAATGGCTCAGAACTTGTGGGCATGCGAGGCGGAGGTGTGACGAAAATTTCTCCGCCCAGGACAGAATTGTTTCCCAGCAGGGTTGCGAGTGTCGAGCAGAATAACACCAGTATTATGTATGGCGACCGGCTGCTGTTCAAAATGTACCGGAAGCTGCAGGACGGAATCAATCCGGAGCCTGAAATCCTCCGGTTTCTCGCCGCCAATAGAAAATTCCGCAATGTGCCGTCCTATGCGGGAGGGATCGAATACCGTGCTGCCGGAGGCAAGGCATATGATCTCGGTGTTCTGCAGACCTTCGTCTCCTGTCATGGCGATGCCTGGCGGAGCACCCTGACAATCCTCACTCAATTTATCGAGCACCTCTTATCACATAAAGAAGATCTGCAAAAACTTCCGGCCCAACTTCCGACACTCCTGGAGGTCGTCGACGATGGCATCCCCGATCAATTCCGCGATCTCGTCCGTGGCCTTCACCTGGAGATGGCCCTGGTGCTTGGCAAGCGCACTGCCGAGATGCACCGGGCGCTGGCCGCAAGCTCAACGGACAACACTTGGGGCATGGAACCGTTTTCCACCCTCTACCAAAGGTCCATCTTCCAGTCCATGCGCGGACTTATCCGGCGTAACTTCCAGGTGCTGACGAAAAATCTCGACCGTCTGCCGGATGACGTAAGGCGCCGGGCCACCGTGATTCTGGCCGCCGAAAAGGAGCTTATCGCCTGTCAGCAGAAAATTACCGGCCGGCGGCTCTCCGCCATGAAGTGCAGGGTTCACGGCGATCTTCATCTGGGCCAGGCGCTTTTCACCGGCAAGGATTTCGTTTTCATCGATTTCGAAGGGATACCGGCCCATTCTCTCAGCGAACGACGGCTGAAAAGTTCCCCTTTGCGGGATGTGGCAAGCATGATCCACTCCTTCCACTATGCCACCATAACCACGCTGGTTCACCACAGCGCCGGCCATCCTGAGGATAGAGTGCTGCTCGAACCCTGGCTGGAGGCCTGGTATGTCTATGTCAGCGGCTCCTATCTCAAAGCCTATCTGCATGCGCTGAAAAACTCCCCACTGATTCCAGCGGACAGGACAGAACTTGCCACGATGCTGCGCTGTTTCATGATACAAAAAGTCGTAGACGAGCTGGGATACGAGTTGCACAACCGCCCGCACTCGATCGATCTCCCCTTGCGGGGATTGGAAATGCTCCTCAACGAATGCCGCTGCTCATGATGATAAATATCGCTTTTATCCGGACAGAGGTCGACTTGGCATAAGAATTGAAGAGGAAAAGCAAGGCTCAAAATACCGAGAGCATCATTCTTTAACACTCAGTGAGGCTGCACAATGCGATATCACGTTCTGGCGACTGATTATGACGGGACTCTTGCCCAAGATGGCCGCGTCGACGCAGCCACCGTCGACTCGCTCCGCAAACTCCTGGCGACCGGTCGTCGCCTGGTCATGGTGACGGGGCGCGAGCTGCCGGAATTGTTGAGCATCTTTCCGGAAATCGACTTGTTCGAATGGGTTGTGGCGGAAAATGGCGGTTTGCTCTACCAACCCTCGGCGAAGGCAGAAAAACCTCTTGCCGAGCCACCGAGCGATAGCTTCCTGCAGGCCCTGCGCGATAAAAACGTCGGCCCCATATCAGTCGGCCGCGTCATTGTTGCCACCTGGGAGCCCCATCAGGACACGGTCATCAATACAATTCGCGATCAAGGGCTGGAACTGCAGCTCATTTTCAATAAAGGGGCGGTGATGATCCTGCCGGCCGGTGTCAACAAAGCCAGCGGCTTGCTTGCGGCACTGAAGGAGATGAATATCTCGCCGCATAATGTAGTCGGTATCGGCGATGCGGAAAATGACCATGCGTTTTTACGGTTGTGTGAAATGTCCGTGGCCGTGGCCAATGCCCTTCCGGCCGTCAAGGAAACGGCGGATCTCATCACCGCAGGGACACACAGCCAGGGAGTCCGCCAGTTGATCGAGGGACTGGTCGCAAATGATCTGGCAGATCTGAATCTCGGCCTGCAGAGACATCATCTCGAACTGGGAACATGCGATGACCGGAAAGTGATGCTGTCTCCATACGGGCAGAGCGTTTTGATCTGCGGCCCATCGGCGAGTGGCAAATCGACTGTCGCAACGCGTATCGTCGAGTCTCTGCAGGAACGGCAGTATCAGTTTTGTTTGATTGATCCGGAGGGAGATTACGACGGATTCGAAGGAGCGGTCATGTTCGGAGGTCCGAAGGCGGCTCCCCCCGAGGATGAGATCCTGCGGTTACTGGAAGATCCGAATGCCAATGCCGTCGTGTGCCTGACCGGATTGCCCATTGCCGATCGTCCGCCGTTTTTCCTGCGACTGCTGTCGCAACTCCTGCAGATGCGCTCGCGAACGGGTCGGCCGCACTGGCTGATTCTTGATGAGGCCCATCATCTCATGCCGGCGGAATGGTTGCCGCCTGATGGCACCCTGCCCAAGGAATTGACGAACGTTGTTCTGATCACCGTGCATCCGAATCTGCTCTCAGGAACTCTGCTGGAACGCGTAGACACTGCACTGTTGACGGGGGCTCACGCGAGTGAGACATTGACCGATTTTACTCGTTTAATCAATCAACCCGCACAAAAAATGGTCCCGACAGCCCTGGAGCCCGGCGAATTTCTCCTATGGTTGAAAGATAGCACCGCACCTCCGCAAAAGGTCCTGGCTCATCCCTGCAAAATGGCGCGTCATCGACACCGCCGAAAATATGCTGAAGGTCAGCTTCCCCCGGATCGCAGCTTCTACTTCCAAGGCCCGCAGCACAAAATGAATCTGCGTGCCCAGAACTTGATGCTTTTCCTGCAAATCGGAGACGGGGTCGATGACGAAACTTGGCAGTACCATATGCGTCAGGGCGATGTATCCCGCTGGTTTCGCGAGGGTATCAAGGACGAGAATCTCGCCTCCGCTGCGGAGCGGGTGGAATCATTGACAAATGCCACACCGCAGGAAAGCCGCGCCTTGATCCGGACCGCGGTGGAACAGGACTATACGGTTCCGGCGTCGTTACCCCTGCCGGTGGCGGGCGCCAGTTGACTTTCCCTAGGACTGCCTATTACCCACATATTATAGCTGGACATTTTTTGATAGATAGTGCATATTTGATTTATGAAATTACAAAATCAAATAAAACGAACACTATCCCTGGCCGCAAGTCTTAAATATCTTATCAATTTGCTTAAA
>JBBQVT010000102.1:0-15225 GCA_038211245.1 Desulfobulbales bacterium
AAACCGGGAAGAAGCAGGGAGGCCTTCTTCCCGTTGCTGCATATTGACTATTTTTTCTTGGAGCTGAGTTCCGGGAAATCCTCGTAAAAGAATTCCAGTTGGCTGCCTTTAGTGTTTTTATCTTGACGGTCGGTCTCCTGCTGACGCAGTTCAACCCTGCGGATTTTACCGCTCAAGGTCTTAGGCACCATCGGCACGAATTCGATAATGCGAGGAATCTTGAATTTAGCCAGGATTTTGATGGAGTGCTGGAAAAGTTCCAGCGCCAATTCCCGTGAAGGTTGATAGCCCTGTTTTAAGATAATGAAGGCCTTGACCAATTGATGCCGTTTCGGATCAGGTACACCGACGATTGCCGATTCGGCAACTGAGGGGTGCTCGATAAGGGCACTTTCCACTTCAAAGGGTCCGATGCGGTAGTCGGAGGATTTGATTACGTCGTCGGCGCGACCGACGAACCACCAGTAACCGTCCTCATCAAAGGTCGCCCGATCGCCGGTGTAGTAGGCATTATTGATGAAGACGCCGGCCATTTTCTCAGGACTGCCGATATACTCGGTAAAGAGGCCGATTGACCGCCATTTGTCGAGTTTGACAGCGATGTGGCCGGGTTCGTTGGGCACGGTGATTTCCTTGCCGTCGTCATCCATCAGGGCAACATCATACATGAAGGACGGCTGGCCGAAGGAGCCGGCACGCATCTTGCCGTTCATCCACGGATGGTTGCCGATCATGGCCGTCGATTCGGTCTGGCCGTAGAAATCGCGAATCTCGGTGTTGGTGAGTTTTTTCCATTTGGTGATGACTTCCGGATTGAGTGGTTCACCGGCCCCGATCGATTGCCTGAGAGCGGAAAAATCGAATTTTGAGGTGTCGAGGTTGATGAACATGCGCCAGGCGGTTGGAGGCGCACAGAAAACGGAAATTTTATGGGTGGTGAGGGCGGTCAGGTATTTATTGCCGTCAAGAACGGTAAAGTTAAAACCGGAGGCGGTGGCGCCGACGTTGAGAGGCGCAAAAAAGCTCGACCATGCCCACTTTGCCCAACCCGGGGCACTCAGATTGTGATGGGTGTCATCGGTGCGGACGCCGGTCATGACTGAGGTGGAAAGATGGCCGAGAGGATAGGAAACAGCGGTATGGCCGACGCGCTTGGGCAATCCGGTGGTTCCGGAAGTAAAGAAACAGAACAGAAGGTCACTTGCCCGGGTTTTCGCCGCTTCGGCTTCAACCGCTTCGCTTGCGAGATCGGCATAACTGATCCAGCCTTCTTTTTTCCCTAACACCAGTTTCAGTTTCGGGGTCATTTTCGAGGTTTGCAGGGCCAAATCAATAACGTCGGTATAGATGATATCGGCGATAATAACTTTTGGCGGATATGCTTCAAATCGGAACTCCAGTTCGCGTTGGGTCATTGTCGTGGCGGTCGGTACGGCAACCAGGCCACCCTTGATGCAGGCATAGCTGGCAAACCAGGTTTCCGGGACGATCGGCACCATCTGGTACATATTGTCGCCCTTCTCGACACCAGCCTTGCGCAATCTGTTCAGACATTGATTGCCGCGGAAGGCGAATTCCTGATAGGTGAAGGTTTTGCTTTCAGTTGTGGCGATATCGCACCAGACCAAGGCGTTTTTGCTGCCTCTCTCCTTAACATGGAGACCTTCAAAGATTTCTGCGGCCCAGTTGAAGTATTCCGGGAGTTTCATGAAGTTGAGTTTTTCGAAAAAGGCCCGTGCTTTATCCTTTTTCAGATCATTATCATCCATCATGTTAAGGTTCATTACTTCTCTGTAGAGATTTTCCATACCCATTCAGTGACTCCTTACAGTTGATTTGAAAATGATTGTCCCGGCTGCTGAGGACTCCTTTTCTGCTCTCCCGGCGATACTACTGAGCGCTCGGTCGGATTTCTCGAAGAACTAGATAATAATTAATGATGTTTGTCAAAGTATTTTTTGAGTTGACGGTCGATTAATGGCAAATTGCTGTGAATATTTGCGGAGTTCGTTGGAAATATGTGGTGAAAATGAAGGTGGGTTGCCGGCAGCATTTCTCCATTCAGTAAACCGCGTGCGGAGAGGGTGGGTGATAAGTAGTCGGTTTCTTCGGGATTCCTAAAAAAAGAATTTTACAACGAAGAACCACCTGACCGCCAACAGTCCGAACACCCAACGAGTCTGAATATTTAAAGTGGACATTCATTTCCAGTATCCCAAGATTCTTCCATTCACACAGTTGCTGCAGGAGACCGCCAACTGACCTCTCGACAACTCCGTTCAAGATTTTAAAACGATTCACATTTTGATGATGGACATGTTGGAGGTATCCGGGCAAAGAGGTCACGAAATATTTAACCCGTTGGTTGACATGAGCGAATCTCGGCTTAAATATGTTAACAAGGGTTGCAATCCTGACGGACCTCGCAACTCATTGGATGAAATATTCGTTTCTTTGTCTATAAGACAGGAGGTGTTTTATGAGTAACGATAAACAAAAAACTTTGTGCGCCTATGTTGAAGAAGAGCTCCAGGTCAAGGATCCCCCAAGTTATATCGAACTTATTCAACCGGCAACCCACTACTGCCAAGGTTGCGGTCGTAGTGCAGCAAAAGCTGAAAATGTGTGCAAACCCAAAGAACTACCTTAGTATTTTACCCTCTACTCTCTATCCTTGAGGAGATGCACGATCTCTTATATATGTCAAGCCTGTGGAGCAAGCGACAATGATGCAATAAACATCTGTCACCCGACTGATGAGGAGTTAAGAGGCAAATTTTGTGAAGTTCCAGCAGTCGAGGTTTTCAAGAGAAAGACAGCGCTCGTGAAGTATTCATGTGACGTTTGTGGCAGTGTATCTGCGAGGCCGTAAATCTTGGTAAATGGATATTTGTAATCAAGGAGAACAATTTTTCTCAAAAACTGCTCCAGGTTTCTTGTCAGCGAACCTAGAGCAGTTGCATTTGGCTCACATTCACAATATCATTTAGCTACCTCAGGCAGCCGGATGGACCTTTTCAACCGATCAATTCCCCAGTTCCTGACGAACCAGGTTGAGCATTCCGCCGGCAACCAAACTTTGACGCTGTCGATTGGAGACATCCAACAGGGTTATTATCATTTGACTGCCTATCTTGACCGGAATTTCGGTGTCCCCATGTTCAAGATGACGTTTGATATCAGAAAGTTCAAGCGTCGAGTCCGTGCTCACTAGGTCATAGTCCCCCGGGTTCTTGAATGCCAAGGGCAGAATGCCGAAATTACAGAGATTGGCTTTATGGATCCTGGCATAACTCTTGGCTATCTTCACTCTTATTCCGAGAAAGCGAGGGGCGAGAGCCGCATGTTCACGGCTGGAGCCCTGTCCATAGTTTTCGCCACCGATGACTGCAGTGTCACCGAGACGGCGGCAGTTCTCATGGAAATTTTCATCAAGTTGATAAAAAACAAATTTACTGATGGCCTCGATATTTGAACGTAGGGGCAGTACCTTGTTTCCCGCCGGCATGATGGCATCGGTTGAGATATTGTCCCCCACCTTGATGGCCACCTTTAGCTGCAGCTTGTCCGGCAGAGGAGTAAGTTGCGGAAAGGCTTTGATATTCGGCCCGCGAATAATCTGCGTTTTTAGGAGATCACTCGAGGGATAGATGATCGATGACCGATCCACCAGCCGGTCAGCAGGATCATCTATTATGGGATAGGCTATCTCAGCAGCCAGGTCACGGGGGTCGGTGATCACCCCCTTCAGCGCTGCCGCTACCGCGGTCTCCGGTGAGCAGAGATAGACTTGGTCATCTTTTGTGCCGGACCGACCAGGGAAATTCCTAGGGAAGGTTCGTAGATTCACTTGACCGGTCCCCGGCGCCTGGCCCATGCCGATGCCGATGCAGCCCAGACAGCCGGACTGGTGTATCTTGGCGCCCGCCTTTATCAGGTCCATTAAGCCATCGGCAGCAATAACGTTCTCAAGTACCTGCCGACTGCCGGGATTGATATTGAAATCTACCCCCGGCGCACAGTGATGGTCCTGAACAATCCTTGAAACCCGCAGTAGGTCTCGCAGTCCGCTGTTGGCACTGGAACCGACTATCACCTGATCAACGGTTTTGCCGGCTACTTCTCTTACGGCGACGACATTGCAGGGTGAGGACGGACAGGCGATCAGTGGTTCGACCTTCGCCAGGTCGATCTCTTCGTTTTCGTCGTACGTGGCGTTGTCGTCCGCTGACATTGGCTGCCAGTCCGTTTCTCTTTGCTGGGAGGCTAGGTATTTCCGAGTATTTTCGTCTGAGGGGAAGATTGAGCTGGTCGCGCCGAGTTCCGTGCCCATATTACCGATGGCGGCACGGTCTTCGACGGTCAGGGTGGCGACCCCAGAGCCATAGTATTCCACGACCATCCCTAGGCATCCCGTAACCCCATAGCGGCGCAGCATCTCCAAGATGATATCCTTGGCACTGACCCATGGTGGCAATTTGTTCACCAATTTCACTCCCAACACCTTGGGGCATGGCAGATAATATGGGTGTCCGGCCATGGCTAGGGCGACGTCGAGACCTCCGGCACCAAAGGCAAGCATGCACAACCCGGCTGCAGCCGGAGTATGACTGTCAGCTCCGATAAGCGTCAACCCGGGTTTGCCGAAGTTCTCCAGATGTACTTGATGCGAAATACCATTGCCCGGCTGACTGAAATGTACGCCATAGCGGGCGCAGGAGCTTTGCAGATAGCGATGGTCGTCGGCATTTTTAAAATCGGTCTGCAGCAGGTTATGATCAACGTACTGCGCGGCGAGATTTACAAGGACTCTGTCCAACCCTAATGCCTCGAATTCCAGCATTGCCATAGTGCCGGTGGCATCCTGCAGGAGGGTGTGGTCGATGGTGACGGCAATTTCCAGCCCTGACTGCCACCGGCCTTCGAATAGGTGAGATTCGATAATTTTTCGCGTAAGGTTGGTTGTCATTTGGTCTCCTTCATTAAGGTGATGATTTTTGGCAGAAATTACAAGGTTGCAGGTAACGGGTTATAAACCCGCGGTGGGGAAAAATCGCATCCCTTTGGTATCAAATCATCCGTTAATGGCAGCATTTTCAATGTTGAGCGCAGCTTCCTTTAGCACCTCGGAGAGGGTTGGATGGGCGTGGAAGGCACGGGCCAGATCCTCGCTGCTTGCGGCGAATTCCATCGCGACAACCGCCTCAGCGAGCAGATCACCGGCCCGTCGCCCGATAATATGCACCCCCAGTATCCGGTCGGTTTCCTGGTGTGCGATAATTTTGATCATCCCATCCGGGTCGCCGACGGCCAGGGCTCGG
This sequence comes from Desulfobulbales bacterium, assembly GCA_038211245.1. Lineage (GTDB taxonomy): Bacteria > Desulfobacterota > Desulfobulbia > Desulfobulbales > Desulfocapsaceae > Desulforhopalus_A. The sequence continues at coordinate 5,322 of JBBQVT010000102.1, forward strand.
CCGTTGCCCTTAAAATAGACGCTGCCCATTTTGATCGGGATGCCTTCCTGCCGCAGCACTTCTTCGGTTTTCCCTACGGAGGCCACCTCTGGATGGGTGTAGACGATGCTCGGCATCGCCTCGTAGTTGACGTGGCCGTATCCTGTAAAAAGCTGTTCCACACAGGCCACTCCCTCCGCAGAGGCCTTGTGGGCAAGCATTGCACCGCCGATGACATCGCCGATGGCATAGATTCCGCCAACTGAGGTCTGCCAATGGTCATCCACCTCGATGAACCCTTTTTTATCTGTCCTACCACCCAACTCGGTAAAACCCAATTGTTCCGTACAGGGGGAACGCCCGGCGGCAATAAGGACTTTGTCCGCTATCAGTGGCTTCTTGCCACCAATGGTCACGGTACAGCTACCCTCGCTAGTCCTCTCGATTTCCTCTATTTTCGAACCCAGAAGAAACCTGAGACCCTGCTTCTTGAAGAGACGGAGGCACTGCTTAGAAATATCATGGTCGGCGGTAGGCAGCACCCGGTCGAGATATTCCACTATCGTTACCTCCGCACCAAGTCGGTGCCATACCGAGCCTAGTTCAAGACCGATGGCTCCTGCCCCGACTACCACCAGGTGTTTAGGCACCGCAGCAAAGGCCAGTGCCTCCGTGCTGGAAATCACCTGTTCCCCATCTATCGTTATGCCGGCAATGGACGCGGCTTTACTCCCCGTGGCAAGGAGCACCTTTCTAGCCTTCAGGATCAGTTCTTCTTCACCCCTTACTCGAACCGTCCGGTCATCGAGGAGGCGAGCGGTGCCTGTTAACCTGTCTATCTTGTTTTTCTTCAACAGATACTCTATCCCGGAGGCGAGCTGCTTTACCACTGCATCCTTTCTGGCCATCATCACCTTTAAATCAAAGGATATGTCCCCAAGATGAATGCCGTGGACCTCCATGGCGGTCCGGCATTGGTGGTAGTTGTAGGACGATTCGAGCAAAGCCTTGCTCGGGATACAGCCTATGTTCAGACAGGTCCCGCCAAGGGTGATATCCTTTTCTATGCAGGCGACCTTTTTACCTAGTTGGGCGGCGCGGATGGCGGCGACATAGCCACCGGGCCCACCGCCGATTACCAGCAGGTCATAGACATCGTTGTTGCCTGAACCCATGATCAGATCTCCAGGAGAAGTTTCTGCGGCTGTTCGATCCGTTCTTTGATGCTCTTTAAAAAGCTCACTGCCTCGCGGCCGTCAATAATGCGGTGGTCGTAGGATAAGGCGAGGTACATTACCGGCCGGATCACCACCTCGCCATTTACTACAACCGGTCGGTCCTTGATGGCGTGCAGGCCAAGAATGGCGCTCTGCGGCGGATTGATAATGGGCGTCGACAACATAGACCCGTATACACCGCCATTACTTATGGTGAAGGTTCCACCGTGCAGTTCGGCAAGGGAAAGACTATTTTTTTTCGCCCGGTCGCTAAAGTCGGCGATCAATTGCTCTATCTCGGCGAAATTCAAACGCTCCGCGTAACGGATGACCGGCACAACCAGCCCTTTACCGCCACCAATTGCCACGCCGACATGGTAATTGCTCCGATACACCACATCCTTGCCGTCGATTCTGGCATTGACCAGGGGAAAAGCCTTCAGACCTGCCACGGCGGCTTTGACGAAAAACGACATGAACCCCAGCCGGATGCCGTGTCTGTCGGCGAATTCCTCGCCCATAGTAGTTCTTAGCTTTTTCACCTCCGACATATCCACTTCATTAAACGTCGTCAGCATCGCCATGCTCTGGGTGGCTTCCAATAGCCTCGCGGCAAGGGTGCGACGCAACAGGGACATAGGCACGCGGCGCTCCTCATCAGCTTCTTCAACGCTATTTTCGATCACCGGTTGAGGTCGGCTTTCCTCCCTTAGTGAAAACGTTTTTTCAGCGAGTTCTTCTTCTTTTGCCTTTGCTTCTTTAGCTTTTTCATCGGCCGTTTTCTCGGCTGCAGCCCGCATCGCATCCTCTTTCAAAATCCTTCCACCAGGTCCAGTCGGTGTCACTTCTTTGGCAGAAAGTTGTTGTTGGGCCATCACTCGGGCCGCTGAAGGCATGACCTTTTCTTCTGAGTCAACCGTTTTTTCTTCGGCGTTTGTACTTGACTGACTGAAGCTATCATCTTTCTTGGGACCCTTCTGTTCCGCATCGATACGGCCGATGAGTTCGCCGATCCCTACCGCCTCCCCCTGCTGTTTGACTATCTCAACCAGAACTCCTGACTGGGGAGCAGGGAGTTCCACGGTGGCCTTCTCGGACTCTATGGCGACAAGCGGTTCGTCCATTGCCACGTTGTCACCGATTTTGACCAACCACTCGCCGATTTCCACTTCGTTAATCGATTCACCCAGGTCTGGTACGGTAATGTCAATGATCATCCTTTCCCTCCGTTCTGAAAAGCTTGGTTTATCAGCAGTGTCTGTTCCAGTTTATGGCTCGCCGCGGAGCCGGTAGCCGGAGTAGCCGATTCGGGCCGACCCACTTTATCCACCGCCCAGTGTTTCCTGAGGAAATCGACAAATTTGAGGCAAATAAACGGATAGGCGCCCATATTTAGGGGTTCCTCCTGTACCCATATAAGGGGAATGGTTTTGGGATATCGATTTAAAGCAGATATCAGGTTATCCGGCGGTAGCGGATAGAGTTGTTCCAACCGGACAATAGCAACATTTGTTATGTTCTTTTCCTGTCGGGCATGCAATAGGTCATAATAAACTTTGCCAGTACAGAGGAGAATCCGCGCTACATCCTGTGCCACAACTTCTTCGTCGAGGATGATCTTGCGGAACGAACCGCTGGTAAGGCTAGCCAGCGGAGAAATGGCACCAGGGTGGCGGAGCAGACTTTTCGGCGCCATGACGATGAGCGGTTTGCGAATATTCCGTTTCACCTGCCGTCTCAGAAGATGGAAGATCTGCGCTGGTTCGGTGGGGGAAACTACCTGGTAATTATCCGTAGCGGCCATGGCCAGAAAACGCTCCAGCCGAGCACTGGCATGCTCCGGTCCGGTTCCCTCCAGGCCATGGGGCAATAACAGGACGATCCCGGACAAAAGGTTCCATTTCGTCTCCGCCGAGGCGATAAACTGGTCGATATAAACCTGAGCCACATTGGCAAAATCGCCAAACTGCGCCTCCCACAGCACTAGAGCTTCGGGAAAGGCTGTGGAATACCCGTACTCGAAGCCGAGAACCGCTCCTTCTGTGAGTGGGCTGTTGACAATATCGATCCGTCCCTGCGATTCGCTGAGATGGGCAAGCGGCATATATGTCGCCCCGGTTTCCATATCATGCAGAACACTGTGCCTATGGCTGAAGGTACCCCGCTGACTGTCCTGTCCGCAGAGGCGCACCGGCACCTGCTCCTCGACCAGGGTTGCATAGGCCAGGGTCTCGGCGGCCCCCCAGTCCAGAGGCTGCTCATCGCTGTACATCTGCTGTCGAACGCCGAGCAGTTTATTGATTTTTGGATGAACCTTGAAGTCCGGTGGAGGGGTTGTAAGCAGTTTTCCCAGCCGTTGGAGTAGTGCCAGGTCAACCCCTGTCTCGATCTCGGATACTTGATCGTCGGCTCCCCCGACATAGGGTCCGTGGGCGATCATGAACAAACTTGGACGCACTGAATCTTTCTCCTGATCGCCTGTTAACTTCTGGTATTCATCCTCTAGATATTGCACGCGGAAGCGCTGAATGGTCTTTGCTTCCTCTCGAGTCAGTTCGCCGAGGGAGACCAGATGTTCCCGGTATCGCTTCATTACTGTGGGTCTCTTGTCGATCAACGAGTACATGAGCGGCTGGGTAAACCGCGGTTCGTCGCCTTCATTATGGCCCCGGCGTCGATAGCAATACATATCGAGCACAACATCACATCCAAACTCCTGGCGAAAATCCAGCGCCACATCAAGGCACTGGGCCACCGCATCGGGGATCTCCCCGTTAACATGAAAAATAGGCGACTGGAGCATTTTCGCCACATCAGTGGAGTAGTAGGTGGATCGGCCTTGCCCGGGTAGGGTCGTAAAGCCGATCTGGTTATTGATCACCACATGCAGGGTACCACCGACGTGAAAATCTGCGAGACCGCTCAAGTTCAAGGTCTCCTGGACAATACCTTCTCCGACCATGGCGGCATCCCCGTGGATGAGAATGAGCAGACCTTTTTGGGTCTTGTCATCCCCTAGTTTCACTCGCTGGGCCTTCAGCGCCCCTTGCGCCACTGGCCCGACAAACTCCAGATGACTCGGGTTAAACGAGAGATTCAGGTCGACCTTTTCCCCCTCATCTGTGTTCCAGACTCGAAAGTATCCCTTATGATACTTCACATCCCCGCGACCTATATTCAGTTCCGCGTCCGAATCCTTGAATTCGGCAAAGATAGTCTGCGGGGTTTTCCCCATAATATTGGCCAGAACATTCAGCCTGCCTCTATGAGGCATACCAATAACGATAGTATCTATCCCCTGGGCAGCAGCTTTCTCAATAGCCTGGTCAAGGAGCGGGATGAGGGTTTCCGCACCCTCTAGGGAAAAGGACTTGGCACCGACGAATTTCTTTTGAATGAAGTGTTCAAAGGTCACTGCTTCCGTTAATCGTTCAAGGATGCGGATCTGTTGTTTTTTCGTAAGAACAATATTGTTTCTCGACAATTCCATCCTTTCCTGTAGCCATTCCCGTTCGTTCAATGCATCTATGTGCATAAACTGAACACCAATAGCACCAGTGTAGGTCTCCTTCAGAATCTGCAAGATCTGGCGCAGGGGAAGCGCCTTTCGACCTGAAATATGGCCGAAGTTGAAGAGCAGGTCGAGATCGTCTTCGCTGATTTCATAGAAGCTGGGATCCAACTCGGGGAGGGAGGTACGAGGGTTTCCGAGCGGATTAACCTTGGCCAGCAAATGGCCGCGCACTCGGTAATTGCGCACCAGCAGGCTCACATTGTACTGCAGAAGCGACATGGCCTCTGCCCGCCCACAGCCGGCGCATATTTTGCCTCCCGGGCCAAAGCCCTGGCGCAGCTGCTGTATACCGACAGTGAATCCTGGGGAGATTTGTGGCGCGGTCCGATCTGCCTGGACCAATTCATTGAAATAGATCTGCCAGTCAAGAGATACAGATAGAGGATTCTTTTGATAGAGTTGCCAAATTTTCTCTATATATTCGAAATTACATATATCTGGAGGCTCTATTTTCATCGTGGTCCTTTTCTGTTGTTTTTTTCTCAACCATGCTTTCTCACGATAAAAACCAGCGGGGTCATTTGAACGAAAACCTACGGTTTTGAAAATTTAAGTGTGGTGAGGAGACACTCATTAAGGTGGCGGGAAAACGCAAACTTCTCAATGGCAAGGTTTATTGTTCAAACTGAAGTTTCCTAGAAATTAAGATACGATTTGATGAGATTAAATATCAGATAGGAATGGCTATCAAAAAAGATTTCAACTTCTATGCCAAAATAACTGTATTGATAAAATAAATATGCAAATTCGGGTAGATAGATAGTGAAAGGCAAGCGACGCCATGGTATAGTTCAGTGGTCTAACGCATTGAAATTATACCAAAAGGAGTCACTTACCAATGTTTATACTACGCGATTTGCTTGTTCCTCTGCAAGAGGTTTTTTCCAAGACGAAGCAAGGGGCAGAAGAGAAAAGTCTGGTTTGCATACACTCTGCTCGCGGTGGTGGTACCGTTCACATCGTCAATCACTTCCAATTTGCTGCGTGCTCTGCATACATTGTTCGGATTGCAGATCCAGAGTCAACGGTTTTATACCTTTATGGGAAGTACAACCTTACCTTGGAGGGCTTTATGGAGAACCATGTGGGGACTGATTCCGAATGCAGCTATAGAGGCACGAATTATTGTTGCGCTGGATGATTCTATCAATCCGAAGAGTGGCAGGAAAATATTCGGCTGTGGCCATTTCCACGATCATGCAAAGAAAGGAAACCAGAATTCTTACCCATGGTCGCAGTGCATTTTGGCTTTACGGCAAGCAAAGAGAAGTGCTGGCCTATGCACAGACCGTTATGTTAAAAACGATGAAGTGTCAAGTACGTGTTGTCTGGGTATACAGAAAAACAAGATATGTGGCACTCATGACAACAGACCTGACGCTCTCTGTTGAACAAATAATTGAATACTATGGCGCACGCTGGAAGATCGAAGCAGGCTTTAAAGAAATAAAGCAGGAGATCGGTAGTGCAAAATCACAGACGCGAAATGCCGATGCCGTACTCAACCATCTCAACTTTTGTATGATGGCAACGACATTGACTTGGATTTATGCGGATCGCTTACAATATGCACCGGATCGGAAATATAAAATCCGCGGCAGATCCGGATTTCCAATCGATTTGCCTATTGCCGACGCAAAAGCCACAAAAATCTTTCATCAAAACGTTGCTGCGCATGGTAGCTTGAAGAAAACGAGATTTGGGTTATTAAAAAATCTCAGGAAACTTCAGTTTAAGAATGAATTTCGTGAAGGCACTTATCCCCCTTTGTGGGGGGATTTCATAAAGAATCAAGGTTGCAAGAGATAATGAAGAGAAAAATTTTATCCCTGCCACGGTTCAACCCCATGGATCATCCGCGCATTTTTAGAATGATCGTCAGCAGTTGGCCGCCGTATCTCGGGGCCGGCATAGCCGTTGAAGAGATTGCTCACGACTGGCGGACCATACGGGTGGCCATGAAGTTGCGCTGGTATAATCGCAACTATGTGAACAGCCATTTCGGCGGCAGCCTCTTCTCCATGACCGACCCGTTTTATATGCTGATGCTTCTTCGTAATCTGGGCCGGGGCTATGTGGTCTGGGACATGGCCGCGCGGATTCAATATCTTAAGCCGGGACGTGGCACGGTAAGGGCGGTTTTCTCCCTTGACCCAGAGCGTCTTGACGAGATTCGCGAAAAGGCCGAATTCGGCAATAAAGTCACGGAAATCTTCTTGGTCGATGTCGTCGATGCCCAAGGTGAAAAGGTTGCCACCGTTAAAAAGACCCTGTATATACGAAAGAAGTTGCCAGCTGGAACTGTTGCCGGGAAGGGCGATGTTGCTCAAGCGCCTACGCCCGCCGAAGGGGCCTCACCCAGCATTATCTCCTCTTCTTGGGGCAGGATAGAGGTGGCGGGAGTTGGGCCGGGCAAGGATTGGAAGATATGGCCGGGCGGCGGTCGGGGCTGGGACTGGTCGGAGCACGATACCGGGCACCGCCGGGGCATTCAGCCGGGCGATGTGCGGGAGTTGATTGATCGGGGCTGCCAGGTGGTGATTCTAACGACTGGTCGTCTCGGTAGGCTCAAGGTGCCCCTCGACACCATTGAACTTTTGGAGGGCAAGGGAATCAAAGTCCTTGTCGCCAATACCGCAAAAGGTATTGATCTTTATAATGAATATGCTCGGAGTGGCGTCGCCGTTGGTGGTCTGTTTCATACCACATGTTGAATTTGGAAACGCGCCTTTGAACAATCAAAAACGGCACGGGCAATTACCGTAATGATAATTGCCCGTGTCGTTTTCTCCTGTGTTGTTATTTCTTTGCTCAACTGGCCTTGATTTCAATCTGCCGTGGTTTGGCCGATTCCGATTTCGGCAGGTGCAGCATCAGAACGTCCTCCTTCTCTCATTCTTGTCCACATATTTCCCCTCCTTCTTTATAGGTTTATGTTTTTTATCGGGCGGGCTGTTATTCCAGGCCCTCGCCTTTCGTTACACACAAAATAATTATAATTATTAAAAACATGCAGGCAGCATAAAATATATTACTATAATTTAAATAAGCTTATTTATTACTATAAATGTTCATTTTGACAAAGTAATGTTATGTGTATATTATTGTTTGAGGAGGAAGGGGATATGGCTCTGACAGTGCGTCATAAAGGCCTGGTTGCCCGGGCCGGGATCGAAATTTCCGAAGCAAGATTGAGGGGAAGGCAGTCGGTGCGAACCACCTTCCGTCTGCCGGTCCATCTCATTGAAGTTTTGGGAATTATTGCGTGTCAGTTTGGGGTGAAGCAGAAATCTCTCTTTGATCAAATGATTGACGATGATGCAGCTCTAGATGAAATAGCTGAATGGGTTTCCAGCTATATTCCTGAAAATATCGAACGGCGTTCGAAGACCTATGTGCTCAGCAAGCAATCCTTGCTTGCATTTGAGAGGGTTGCAACTGAACGGCAGATTTCTCGCGACATTTTGGTGGAAATTTCCATCCGGAGGCTTCTCCCGTTGCTCTTTGCCGAGCGAGAAAGACACTCCAAGCGGGTGAAGATCCTTGGCGATATGGAACAGTATCTGCGACAGGGACACGAACTGCTGGCGAAGACGGTGTGTCTTCTCGGCAAAGATGATCCGGTGTATGAGATGGTCAGCAGGATGGTACGTCTGGGCGAAGAAAAGGTTATGTCTTTGACCGACATTGTGGCCAAGGGAGAAATTTTGGATAAGGTCGGAATTGAGAGATTTTCGGGAGGCGTAATAAACGGAGGATGCGTATGAAAGCACAAAATTATTATGAAATTCTCGGGGTTTCCAAAGTTGCCTCGGATGACCAGATTCAGCGCGCTTATCGTAAACTCGCCCGTAAATACCATCCCGATGTGAGTAAGGATAAGGATGCCGACAAGAAGTTCAAAGAGCTTAGCGAGGCTCGCGAGGTATTGAAAGATCCGGAGAAGAGAAAACTTTACGACACCTACGGTGCCAATTGGCAGCAGGAGAAAGATCGGCCACGTTCGCAACACCGCTACGATGGTCAGGCTGCGCCGGGAAGCGGCGGATATTCCCAGTCGTTTCATTTTACGGGCAACGACTTTGGTGAGTCGGCTGACTTCGATGAAATTCTTGAAAATCTCTTTAGACAAGGTGCCGGCGATCAAAGTGGTTATGGAAGGCATAATTACGATTCTCCCGGCAAGCCTACAGATGCGGAAATCACCGTAACGCTCAGCGAGGTCTTCCACGGCGCCGGCAGAACCCTGACCTTGCAGTCGTATGAGCTTGGTTCTGATAGTAAGATGCAACCGGTTGCCAGGGCCTTGCAGGTAAAGATTCCGAAAGGTATTACCGACGGGGCAGTCATCAGGCTGGCCGGGCATGGGGAACGGGACGGTGGGCGCGGCATGGGTTTGCCAAAGCGCAACGGTTCGGCCCGGGACACAATTGTAGAGCTGGATTTGCAAATCCCGGACCACATAACCGGCGAAGAGGAACGCCTCTTTATGGAAATGGCGAAAATTTTCAAATTTAATCCCCCTGCTAAAAAGACGCAACGGGCAGGAAGCCAAGCGAATGGTTGAAGCTGTTGGGATTGTATCTGTTTAGAAGATAAAGGTTTGTTTTGTGATAATAGGTGTGGTATGCAACAATTGCCTTGTTCAACCAAAGGGAAGTGGGATGGATACACAAATAGTTCGGGAATTCAGAAAGAATCTACGGCGACTTGAGCAGTTGATGGTAGCACAACTCAGGGAAAATATCTGCTGCCATGGAGTTACCGTTGCCCAGTGCCATTGCCTCTTGGCGGTAGAGCAGCTTGACCGGCCGTCACAAAATGAGCTGGCGGAGCAGCTCTGCCTTGACAAGAGCTCGCTGAGCCGCACGGTGGAAGGGTTGGTGCAAATCGGTCTGCTGGAGCGGGCAATAGACGAAAGAGATCATCGGGTGTACCGCATCCTCTTGACAGAGCAAGGGGGGACGACCTGTTCTGCTATCAATGCAGCCAACGACGCGTTGTACGGTCGGGTGCTTGACCGCTTGCCCATGGCAGCTGAAACCGCAGTTGGTGCCTTTGCGGCGATTGTCCAGACGATGATGGAGGTCCGGGACGAAAATGGACCTAGGCGTTGATCATCTCGGAGGTTACC